>JAEZCD010000310.1 GCA_023430145.1 Pseudomonadota bacterium | reverse complement strand
CCCCCCCCCCCCGCGCCTCGCTCAGTCGGGCGCCTTGTCCAGCTTGCGGAACTTCGCCGTGATGTCGCCCGACAAAGCGATGTCGGCCGGATCGGCTTCGAGCACCGGCGCGCCGGGCGAGAGGTCGAGCTTGGTCAGATCGGCCCAGATCACGTTCGGGCTCGTCGTCAGCTCGAAGAAGTAGCGCCGGTCGGTGAGGTTGACCGCCGTCCGATACTCGGTGTTGTAGATGCCGAACCCCTTGTAGGGCGCGCCGAACGGCACCGAGACGTTGCGGGCGATGGCGAGAATGCCGGCGATGGCCTCGCGCTCGCTCTTGGGCTCCGGCAAGAGCGCCGAGTAGTAGGCGGCACGCTGGAAGCGGTCGCGCGGATTGACGTTGCCGGGCAGCGGCATCTCGCTCGAGGGCTTCGAGAAATCCTGGCGCGCGAGCAGGGCCAGCTGCTCGTCATAGACCGGGTCGTTGGTCATGATCCGGTATTGCCGGCCATGATGCACGACCGGCTTGCCGCCGACATACTCGACGATGGCCGAATCGCCGGTCGCATCCTCCATCGCGAGGTGGACCGTCGCCTTGTGTCCGCGCGCCTCGACCATGACGATCTGGATGTCGTCGAGCAGCTTCAGCGCCTCGGCGACGCTGCTCGCATTGTCGAGCAGGTATTGCCCCCAGAGGCCGGCCTGCACGCCGGGCTTCTTCGCATCGCGCGGGCCGAAATCGGTGGCGTTGAGATAGAGCAGGTGGATGGCGAGGCCGCGCTCGTTGAGCCCGTCGACCGTGCCGAGCCCGTACACCGAGGTGCCGATGCTGCCGTATTTCGAGGTCCATCGCGCCGGATTGTCCTTCACCGCGACCTCGGTTCCGACGAGGCCGCCGTCGCGGGCGATGCCGCGCGGGAAGACGAGCAGCTTCGGCTCGGTGCTCTCCGGCCAGTCCATCGTGCGGCCGGCCACCACCGCGAGCTTGTTGTCGTTCCAAAGGATGCGGGTGCACGCCTGCGTCCCCTCGACGAGGCCGACGAGCAGCAGTGCGGCCGCTCCTGCGGCCCATAATTTCCTCGACATCGTTCCTCCCATGCTTCGCAAGCCGGAAAGCCCGCCGCGGACGTCTCCGACACCGGATGATCGTATGCGCAAAGTGCGACCGTCTGTATGAGGGAGGCTTCACATTCGACGGACGGCCGCATCCATGACCCCGCGCGATCTCGTCGGCTACGGCGCCGACGCCCCAGACCCCTTTTGGCCCGGCGGGGCGAAGCTCGCGCTGTCGCTGGTCGTCAACTACGAGGAGGGCGCCGAGCTCGGCTTCGAGGCGGGCGACCCGGTGAACGAGAAGATCGGCGAGGTGACGAGCCCGGTGCCCGACGGGGTGCGCGACCTCGGCATCGAACAGATGTTCGCCTATGGGCTCCGTGCCGGCCTCTGGCGCGTGCTCGACGCGCTCGACCGCTACGACGCTCCCGCCACCTTCTACATGTGCGGCCGCTCGGTCGAGCGGACGCCGGCGCTGGCGCGCGAAGTGGTGCGGCGCGGCCACGAGCCCGCCTGCCATGGCTGGCGCTGGGAGAACCATGTCGGCATGGCGGACCCCGTCGCCGAGCGGGCGCTGATCGACCGCGCGGTGCAGGCGATCCGGGAGGCTACCGGACAGCGGCCGCACGGCTTCTACTGCCGCTGGGCGCAGAGCCCGAACACGCGCGCGCTGCTGAAGGCGGAGGGCGGCTTCGAGTACGATTCCAACGCCTATGACGACGACCTGCCCTATTGGGACCGCTCGGTGCCGGGCGGGCCGATGCTGGTCGTGCCCTACGCGCTCGATGCCAACGACATGAAGTTCTTCCACCCCAACGGCTTTGCGACCCCGCAGGCGTTCCTCGACTATCTGCGCTGCGCGGTCGACCAGTTGGTCGCCGAGGGCGAGCGCGGGCGGCCCAAAATGCTGAGCGTCGGGCTGCACCTGCGCATCATCGGTCGGCCGGCGCGGGCCTGGGCGCTGGAGCGCTTCCTCGAGCATGTGCGCGGCCACGGCTCGGCGATCTGGATCGCGCGCCGGCTCGACATCGCCCGCCACTGGGCGCGCACGCATCCGGCCTGACGGGAGGGGGCGCTCAGCCGGTGAAGGTGACCCCGAGCCGTGTCGGACTCCGCCGCACGACCCGGCACGGGCGCTGCAGCCTGTCGGCCGGGATGGCGAGCACGAAGCGGTTCGGAACCTGCTGCGCGTCGCTCACCGCGATCCCCGCCCCCTTCTCGGAGAGCCGCTGGACCGTGCAGTCGATCCGTCGGGCGCCGTCGTCGAAGAGGAGCTTGCCCGCCTTGAGGACCGGCGGCCCGGAGGCTTCGGACGCCGCCTCGCCGTCACTCCGCCAGACGGACGTGCGATTGCGGCCGCCGCGCTTGGCCTCGTAGAGCGCCCGGTCGGCGTGGGCGAGCAGCGAATCGAGGTCGCCCGCGGACGAGCCGAGGCTGGCGACGCCGAAGCTCGCCGTGACGCGGACGTCCTCGCCGGCGATCGCGATCGGCGTCGCCTCGATCGCCGTGCGGAGCTTTTCGGCGACCTCGAGCGCGCCCGGCTCGCCGGTGTTCGGCAGCAGGATCGCGAACTCCTCGCCGCCGATGCGGCCGACGAGGTCGGTCGCCCGGATGCGATCGGTGCAGATGCCGGCCACGGCACGGATGACGGCATCGCCGCCGGCGTGCCCGCGGCTGTCGTTGATCGCCTTGAAGCGGTCGATGTCGAGCATGATGCAGGCGAGGTCGTGCCCGTGCCGAAGCGCGAGCGCGACGAGCCGCGAGCCCTCCTGGCGGAAGGCGCGCCGCGTCATGGCGCCCGTCAGGCCGTCGGTCGTCGCACAGAGGCGCAGCTCGAGCTCGTCGAGCGCCATGCCGGCGAGGTCCTCCATCAGGGCGAGCTGCTCGGCGTCGAAGCTGCGCGGGGTATTGTCGATGATGCAGAGGGAGCCGACGTCGTAGCCGTCGCGCGTGCGCAGCGGCACGCCGGCATAGAAGCGGACGCCGCCCTCGGCGAGAACATAGACATTGTCGCGGAAGCGCGGGTCGGCGGTCGCATCGGGCACGACGAGCGGGCCGTGCCCCTCGATCAGGTGCCGGCAGAACGAGTCCCCGCGCGGGACCTCCGATACCGAGGCGCCTTCCTGCGCCTTGTACCACTGCCGGTGCGCGTCGATGAAGGAGACGATCGCGACGGGTACGCCGAACAGCCGCCTGGCGAGCCGGGCGATGCGGTCGAACGAGGCCTCGCACGGCGTGTCGAGGACATCGAGCCTCGCCAGAGCCGCGAGCCGCGCCGCCTCGCGCCCGATCTCGGAGCCTGGCCGGAAATGATCGGGCCTGTCCGCCGCCAACTCGGCGGTGGGAGGAAGGGGGAGGGGCATGACGCGGCTTCGGCCTCCTTCTCGGTGAGGACTCGGACCGCCGGATCGTCTGCCGGCTGGCCTACCGGCCGGTTAACCGCGCTCTCGCCGATCAGGCAAGGGGCCGCGAGCTTGTGACCGCGCGCCCGGCCTCGGGGCGGAACCGCCGCGCAAGGCCGGCGTTGGTGAGCGCCGTGCCGGGGGGCGCGGCCGAGTCGAGTGGACGTCCCATGCTGCACGAGATCGTCGTTCACGCACGCCCCGCCTGGCGGATCGCCTGGAACGGGCGCTTTTTCGACCGCTTCGGCTCCCGCGACGAGGCGGTGATGGTGGCCCTGCAATGGGCCGAGAACGCCCGCGCGCAGGGCCATCGCGTCAAAGTGATGCTCGAGGATCTCTCGGGCGCCCTGCAGCCCGTGAAGGGCGCGGTCGGCTCGTCGCGGCCCGCGGTTCGTCCCTCGCCGAGGCTCGCGGCGCTCGCCTAGCGGGCGTTGCCGTCCGCGCGGCCTCAGCCGGCCAGGTCCAGCAGTCTCTGGTAGCGCGGATGGTCGCGGATCGCGTCGAGATCCGAGTCGTGCCTGAAGCGCAACTTCAGGTCGGGCCCCACCTCTCGCAGGTAGGCCTCGAGGAGGTCGATGGCCCGCTCGGGCTCCCCGAGCAGCGAATAGATGCAGGCGGCATTGTAGCGGGTGCCGCTGTCGTCCGGATCGATCGCCAGCGCCCGCGCAAGCCACTCGAGGGCCCGGTCGCGCTCGCCGAGGGTGACCAGCGCGGCTGCGCCGAGCTGCGCCGCCTTGGAGTCCTCCGGATGGAGGCGAAGCACCTCTTCGGCTCGCTTCAAGCCCAGTCGCGCGTAAGCTTCCGCTTCCCGAGAGCGCCCGAGCGACCGCAAGACGTTCAGAACAAGGACGGGCGAGATATAGTCGTCCGGTTTCAACTCGAGAGCGCGGATGTAGTGCTCCGCGGCCTGGTCGAAGTCGCCGGCGGTCACGCAGAAGTCGGCATAGTGATAATGCGCCTCGTGGCAATCGGGGTCGAGGGATAGCGCCCGCTTGAAGGCCGACGGTGCCTCGGCGCGGCGGTCGGCGACCATCAGGGCGTAACCGCGCGCGGCGTGCGCTTCTGCGAGGTTCGGGTCGATCGAAAGGGCCTTGTCGATCGTCGCCAGGATCTCGTCGATCGGCGTTCCAACGCCGTGCTTGGAATAAAGGCGCGAATCGCAATCTGCCAAACCGGCATAAGCGCGCGCATAGGAGGGGTCGAGCTCGACCGCCCGTGCGAACATCCGTCGGGCCAAGGTCAGGGAGGCCTTCGTCCCCGAGTGGAAGATTTGACGGCCCCGCAGATAATATGTGTAGGCCTCCACATTGTCCGTCGGCGGCACTCCGAGCGCGCTTTTCTCCTGCGGGAGAAGAGTGATCTTCAGCTGATCGACGATCGTGCGTGTGATCTCGTCCTGGACCGCGAAAATGTCGGAGAGGTCACGATCATAGCGATCGGCCCACAGGTGTCCGCCGGTCGAGCCGTCGATCAACTGGGCGTTGATCCTGATCCGGTTGCCGGCCTTGCGAACGCTGCCCTCGACGAGATAGGCCACCCCGAGCTGCTTGGCGACGCCGACCAGCTCGACGGGCCGGCCCTTGTAGGTGAAGACCGTGTTGCGGCCGAGCACGAACAGGCCCGAGACCTTCGACAGGTCGGTGATGATGTCTTCGGTGATGCCGTCGCTGAAGAACTCCTGTTCGGGGTCGTTGCTCATGTTGGTGAAGGGCAGGACCGCCACGGAGGGCTTGTCGGTCGCCGGCCGCGGCCGCTCGCCCGCGAGGGGCGCCGCGGCCCCTCGCGCCGTAGCGCCGCCCAGATCGATGAAATAGACATGCACGGGCTGGACGATGTTCTTGACGGTCTTTTCGCCTTCGTCGATGAAATCCAGGTGCAGCTTGCTGCCGACCTGGTTTCGGACGACGGCCGAACAGGCGATGCCCCCGGGCCGGGCGAGGCCTTCCAGACGCGCCGCCATGTTGACGCCCTCGCCGTAGAAGTCGTCGCCCTCGACGATGATGTCGTCGAGGTGGATGCCGATCCGAAACTTGATCTGCCGGTCCTCGGGAACCCCGTCATTGCGGGTCAGCATGCCGTGCTGGATCTCGACGGCGCAGCGGGCGGCGTTGATGACGCTGCCGAACTCGATCAGCAATCCGTCGCCCATCACCTTGAAGATGCGCCCGCCGTGCCTGGCGACGGTGGGATCGAAGAAGTCGCGGCGATGCCGGCGGAGCGCCTCCAGGGTGCGCTCCTCGTTCGCCTCCATCAGCCGGCTGTAGCCGACTACGTCCGCGGCCATGATGGCCGCCAGCCGGCGCGCGACCTGCTCGTCGCTCATAGCCGTGCTCGACCTCCCCGGACCTGTTCTACTCGCTACTCGATCGTTGGCCAAGGTCCTGCGAAGGGGGGCCTCGAGGGCGGGCGGCCGAAGTCGACGGCGCTGCACGGTGTCCGCCTCCCTCCGGCGCGTCGTCCGGAGGGAGGCTCGGGCCTCAGCAGCCGGGGCCGTCATACATCTCGCAGACGGCGACGATCGCCGCCCGCGGGCGGAGAATGTCCGGACCGCCGTTCAGCTTGCCGGTGTTCGCCGAGATCACCGGGGCGTCGTCCTTGCGGCCGTTCGCCCTGGCGTCGGTGATGCCGAACCACTGCTCGTCGTCCCAGCCGCCGGGGAAGACGGCGTTGGCATCGCCGGTCTGGCAGGCTCCCTTGCCGCAGCGGTTCGCGTTCGGGCACTCCTGCCGGCCGGTCGCGCTGTGGAACCACATCGGCCCGTCGCTGAGATTGACGTTCTTGCCCTTCCACCACTCGTCGCGCCACTCGAACAGGTAGCCGCCGGAGCTGTACCTGCGCTCGGCGAGGGGCGCGTTGTTGTCGGCGATATGCGCCTCGGTGACCTTCCAGAACTCCCGAATGAAGTCGGCCTGCAGGGCGGCCTTCAGCTTGGCGCCCGCCTGCACGGTGGGAAAGTGCTTGACCAGCTTCTCGGGCATCTCGTAGGTGCGGGCGCCATCGTTCGCGTCCATTTCGATGGCGACGGTCTCGCGCGCGTCGAACTCGGCCTTCGGGCCCAGGCTGCCGGATCCGGGAGGTGGGCCGAGCTCGCTCGAGCTGAGGCAAACGGCCGGCGGGCGATGCTCCTCGAAGACGAAATTCGGACCTGCCCAGCCGACCGGGTAGAGCCTGCTGTTGTCCGACAGCGCCTTGTGCGTGCTCGCCGGCACGCCGTACTCGCCATAAAGCAGCGGCTTGAGGCACGGCTCGCCTTCGATAGTCGTGCAGCCCGTCGCGATGTCCTTCTCGAAGCGCGGGAAAAGGCCGTCCACCGGGTTGCTGTAGGGATTGAAGCCCCACACGTCGGGCGCGTAGACCTCGGGCCCGCGCCTGCCCTCGAACTGCCCGTCGGTGATCTTGGCGTTGTAGTCGTTGGTGTCGTGGAAGGTGACCATGGTCAGCTTCTTCGGCGCGCTGGCGCGCACGACCTCGGTGATGTCGTTGACGACCTCCCAGAACAGAGACTTCGAGGTCACGTCGCGGCCGCCGAGCTCGTTGCCGACGACGAAGCCGATGACGGCCGGGTGGTCGCCGTACTTCTTCGCCAGCCACTTCGCCGTGTGGCGATAGAACTGCACCAGCTCGTCACGCTCGTCCTGCGGCTTGTTGGGATTGACGATAGATTTCTCCAGCGAGATGCCGATCCACATGTAGATCGGGCGCTTGCCGTTGTTCCACAGCCTGTCGAGGAACGGGGTATGCGTGGCATGCTGGAAGATGAGATTCTTCTTCTTGTCGGTGTTCCTGATGCAGAACTGCTTGTTGTTCTGGCTGACGGCGTCGCTTTCGGCGGAGAAATTCAGCTTCGACCAGAACGGCTGCGAGGGCCGGCTCCGCTGCGGCTCGTTGGGGTCGCTGTCGGTGATCACGGTCGAGCCCGGCTCCCATTTCCAGGTGCCGTAGACACGGATCGAGTTGACGCCGATGGCGCGCATCGCCTCGATGTCGCGATTCCATAGAGGATTCCAGGTCTTGACGTCGTTCTCGTAGAAGAAGTCCTGGAAGGGCGGGTAGTCGGCCGAGCCGCCGATCTGCGTCGGCTGGTAGTTCATGCCCTTGGCGATGAACTGCTCGGCCTTCTCGCCGTTCACGCGCACCTTGATCTCGAGCCCTTTTGTCGACCAGACGGTCTTGTCGCCCTTGAAGGGAATCGCCGGATCGGACGGATAGGTGCCGTCGGCATTCGGCACGAGCGGCGGGTTGTCGACCTCGGGAATACAGTTGGGGAATTGGGCGAGGGCGCTTCCCTGCATTGCCAGCAGCAACAGCGCCGCGGCAAGGCTCGCGGAACGGAACATGACGATCCTCCCATTGGGGCGCACGTCATGGCACCCGTCGGATGCGCATTAGCCGATGGCGGGCGGCGGCGGAAGTCAAGAACCCGGCAGTTCCCAACCGGCCGCTCATGCCCGAGCGTCTGCCTCGATTGAGGAGATGTCGTCACAAGAGCCGCCGCTCGTGCTCCGGGGACAACAGGGCAGGATAGCTTTCGACGCCCACTTGCGACACCACCGGTTGTGTCGGAAAAGCAAGATCGCGCCGGCTGCCATGGGAGGTCGCGCATGGTGTTGGTGTCGCGTGAATCGGCAGGACATTGGCTCCGCGTCGCCGGAGCACTGCTCGTCCTCGCCCTGTCCGCCGGAACGGCTCGCGCCGCCCAAGCCCCCGAGCTGCGGCCGATCGCCGATGCGTTCGCGGGCTCGGCGGTCACGCGCGGCGAGGCGGCGGGAATCGCGGTCGCGATCATCACCCCCGGCCGGCCGACGCGACATTTCGCTTACGGACAGGCGATCGCCGGCACCGGCACGACGCCGCCCGTCGCTTTCACGCCCGGCACACTGTTTCGCATCGGCTCGGTCACGAAGGTCTTCACCACCAATCTCCTCGGCCAGTGGATCGAACAGGGAAAGCTCCGCCTCGGACGAAGCCTCGCCCGCTTCCGCAGGGAGATCGGAGCGCTGCAGCCCCTGACCGTGCAGATCACGCTGCGCGAGCTCGGCGCCTTCGTCGGCGGCATCGCCGACTTCCCGCCGCTGTGCACCGACAATCCCGTGCCGGGCTGCCTGCCGGTGCGGCTGCCGACGCTGCAGCAATATTCCGTGCAGGATTTTCTCGCGTTCTTCCGCAGCACCGTACCCACCGACTATCGGGTCGACCCGCCCGTGGCGGTATCGGAGCTGCCGGCGCCCTACTTCTACTCGAACTACAGCGTCGGCTTGATCGGCCTTCTCATAGGCGGCAAGCCGGGATCGCCGCTCGACAACTCGGCCGTGCAGGGATGGTTCGACAAGCTCGAGCGCCGCCTTCTGCGGCCGCTCGGACTGAAGCACACCTTCCTGTTCCTGCCGCCGAGGCGGACCGAGGCGGCGGGCTATCTGCCGGCCATCGCCCATGCCGACGTGAGCGACACCGGCGGCCGGATCATCGGGGCGACGCTCATCAGCCGCGGCGCCGGCTATGGCGCCCCGCCTGCGGTCGTCATCGTCGGCGGCGGCGGAACCGGCGCCACGGCGACGGCGAGCGTCAAGAACGGCAGGGTCGACGGCATCACCATCGGCGCCGAGGGCAGCGGCTATCTGCCGCCGCCGACCGTGAGTTTCGGCGCCGTCTGCACGAAGGCCCCGGTCGGTCAGGTGACCGTCGGCGACGGCAAGGTGACCGGCGTCGTCATGCTCGATCGCGGCATCGGCTGCACCGAGGCGCCGGAGGTGACGATCACGGGCGGCCGGCCGCTCGACGTCGGCAGCGATGCCGTGCTCGCGGCCGAGCTCGTCAACGGCGGCGTCGCCTTCGTCGAGGTCGTCGATCCGGGCGCCGGCTACGTGGATCCGCTGTCGGTGATCATCGAACAGGGCGCTCCGACGGATTTCCCGGTGACGGCCTCGGCGGCTTCCGGGTTCCTGCGGACGAGCCTGCGCGATCTTTCGGCATTCGCCGAGGCGGCGCTCGGCCGGCGCGAGGTCGGCGGCCGCCGTGTGCCGAGGAAGATCACCCGGGCCTTCGAGATCGCGCAGCGGTCGCAGGCTTGTTACGGCCCCGAGCCGGCGCTCGCGACCTGTCCGCCGACGCAGACCCGCTCGGCGCTCGCCTGGGCGGTCGAGCCGGCCGACCCGGCCAGCGGCGTGGCCGCCATCGTCAGCAAGGACGGCGAGGTTCCCGGCTACTCGACCTTCATCGCGCTGATGCCCGACGAGGATCTCGGCGTCGTCGTGATGATGAACGCCGAGGGCGGACCGGTCGGACCGATCGCGCACGGCATCCTCTTCTCGCTGTTGCACGCCTGCGCCGGCAAGGGCGGCTGCATCGCCGGCGAATGACCATCGCCGCTGCGGCGAGGGCGGTCAGCTCCGGCTGCTCCTCCGGTAGAACGGCTCCGGCCGCCAGGGATCGAGGTAGCCGTCATAAAACTTCTGTACGTGCGGGAAGACGGCGCGGGCGAGGTCCCGGCGCGCGGCTTCGGCGGCGGTGAGCGGCCGGGCGAGACGGGCGGCGATCTCCTCCAGCGCCGCCTCGCGATCGAGGCGGGTGAAGCGCCCATCGGCATAGACGACCTCGCCGGCGATCATCACCGTCTTGATCGCCGCCGCCTTGGCGCGCTGCACGAGCACGTCGACGAAGCCGATGTCCGGGTGCTGGTAGGGCCGGGTCACGGCCGGCCAGTCGAACAGCACGAGGTCGGCCGAGAATCCCGGCGACAGGCGGCCGATCGTGCCGGCGAACGGCGTCGTGCCGGCGCCGTGCTCGGTCGCCATGCGCAGGACCGTCGCGGGCGAGGGATGCGGGGCGTCGATGCCGGGTTCGCGGTGCTGCCGAAGCACGAGCCGCATCTCCTGCAGCATGTCGCGGTCGTCGTTGATGCCGGCCTCGTCGATGCCGATGGCGACCGGGATGTTCTCGGCGAGGAAGCGGTTCACCGGCGCCGTGCCGCTCTTCAGGCGCATGTTCGAGCTGCAGTTGTGGCAGATGCGCGTGCCGCTCGTGGCGCAGATCTCGATGTCGGCCTCGGTGAGCCAGACGCCGTGGCCGATCGTCAGGCGCGGCCCGGCGAGGCCGAGGGCGTGGACGTGCGCGAGCGCGGTGCGCCCGGTGCGCTTCTCGGCATAAGCCTTCTGGTAGGGCGTCTCGACGAGATGCATGTGCATCGGCGCGTCCCAGCGGGCCGACAGCTCCGCGGCGAGGCCGAGCGCCTCGTCCGAGAGCCAGTGCAGGTTCGCGGGCGCCACCTGCACGCGGACCAGCGGGTCGCCGGCGTTCTCGGCGAGCAGCTCGGCGGAGATCGCCGCCTGCTCGCCGAGCGGCAGCGAAAAGCGCGCGAAATAGTCCCGCATGGGCGGTTGCAGCTCGGTCGGCAGGCGGGCCGTGAAGGCGGCGTCGTCTTCGTAGACGAGCCGGTTCTGGTCGCGCAGCGCCATCGAATAGGAGGCGCGCATGCCGATCTCGCGATAGGCGCCGATCACTTTACGGGCGGCGCCGAGCACGTCATTCGCCGAGCCTGGCGCGCGGCTGTGCAGGTGCTGCACCGTCGTCACGCCGCTGGCGATCATCTCGAAGGCGGAGAACAGCGTATCGAGCCTGAGATCGACGTCGCGCAAGCCGAGGCGGCTCGCGAACCAGAGCTCCAGCGGCAGGTCGTCCGAGCCGAGCATCAGCGGCGTCAGGCCGATGTGGTGGTGGGCATTGACGAGCCCGGGGATCACGGCCGCGTCCGGGCCGCCGAGCACTGGCACGTCCGGATGCTCGCGCCGCAGGTCGACGAACCGGCCGAGCTCGGCGACCACGCCGTCCTCCACGAGAAGTCCTGCGTCGCGATGCAGGATCGGCTCGTCGCGGGGCCCAAAGCCTTCGAGCAGATGGCCGGCCTGGACGAGATACATAGCTTACGCTCCTGGCGTGGATCCGGCGGCACCGCCTAACAGCCCGTCGGAACTGCCGGGTCCGGCGAAGCACGACTGGGCTGCCGCATCGATCGGGGGAAGCTGAATGTCGGAGGTGACCATCTTCATGCCCTTACTCGACGAAGGAACGGAGGTCTGGCGGCCGGTGGCCGCAGAGCGCCTGGGCGGGGACAGGTTTCGCGTGCTCGGTCCGGCGCCGGAGGACGAGCAATGGGCATTCCCTCCGGGCACGGTCGTAAGGGGACTGCCAAGGACGTTCCAGAGCGGCAGCGAAGGGATCGCGGCAGTGTCCGTTGCGGACGACGAGGCCTGACCCACGCTCAATATCGTCCGGCTCCCGTCTGCTCATTTTCCATCAAGGCATCCAACAAACCGCTGGCGCCGATACGAAAGGTTTTCGGCCTCGCCCGGCCGGCGCCGAGAATCTCTTCGGCGAGCGTGACATAGGCGAGCGCGGTTTCGCCGTCGCGGATGCCGCCCGCGGCCTTGAAGCCGGCACGGCCGCCGGCCCGCGAAATCTCCTCGAGCATGATCCGTGCCGCCGGCAGCGTGGCGTTGACCGAAACCTTGCCGGTGGATGTCTTCAGGAAATCGGCGCCCTCGCCGAGCGCGATGCGGCTCGCCTCGGCGATCTTTTGCGGCTCTCCCAGCTCGCCCGTCTCGAGAATGACCTTCAGCACCGCATCGCCCGCCGCCCGGCGGGCGGCCGCGACGCCGGCCCGGGGCGCTTCGTGATCACCGGCGAGCAAGCGCCGATACGGCAGTACGTAGTCGATCTCGTCCGCCCCATCGGCGAGCGCTTTGGCGATGGCGGCCGCGACCTGCTCCGTCGCCTCCTCGCCCGAGGGAAAATTGACCACGGTGGCGATGCGGATGCGCGTGCCGCCGAGCAGCCGTTTCGCCTGCCCGACGAAGGCCGGCCACAGGCAGACCGCGGCGACCGGCCCGAGCGGCGTCGTCGCACGGATGCAGAGCCGGTCGTTCGCCGCCGCATCGGCGCTCTCGCCGAGTTCGGTCAGGTCGAGCAGCCCGACGAGCCGCGTCCGCGTCGCCTTGTCCAGGCTCACGAGCGCACCTCCGCGAAAACCTCGGTCGGGAAGGCGGCGAGCCGCCGTGCCGCGTCGCCAGGCTCGGCACGGGCCAGCGCCTCGGTGCCGAAGCCGGCGACGGTGTAGGAGGCGGCGACGGCGCCCGCGCGGGCTGCCCTCAGGACATCCCCCGGCGAGAGAATCAGCGAGGCCATGAACGCCCCGCAAAAACTGTCGCCGGCGCCGGTCGTGTCCAAAACCTCGGCGACCGGAAAGGCCGGGACCTCGGTCGTGCGATCAGCGTCGCGCTCGTAGACGAGGCAGCCGTCGGCGCCGCGCTTGACGACGACGATTTTTGGCCCGAGCGCGGCAAAATGCTTCGCCGCCGCGAAAAAATCGTCATGGCCGAGGAGGCGCCGCACCTCCTCCTCGCTCGGCATGAAGATGTCGACCTGCGCGACGAGGTCCTGGACGCGGCTCTCGGCGCCGAGAATGTAGTCCTCCTGCGGGTCGAGCGCGATCAGGCCGGCTCCCATGCGCCGCAGCGCCGGCACCAGCCCCTCCTGCGCCTCCAGCGTCATGGCGAGGATCAGGAAGGCGTCCGCGCTGCGATAGCGCTCGGGAATGTTCTCGGGCGTCGGCGAAAGAATGTGGAAGTCGGCCTGGCCGCTGTAGAGCGTCCAGGTTCGGCCGCCGTCCGCACGATACGCGACGCGGTTGTGCAGCGTCGGCCGGTCGCGTGGTGTCAGCCCGTCGAGGCTGAAGCCGGCGCCGAGGATTTCTGAACGCATTCTATTCGGCAAGTCGGTGCCGACCGGCGCCACCATCTCGGCCGACGGCTCGAACAGTCTTGCGGCCAGTGCGGCATAGAGCGCGTCGCCGCCCGTGCAGCCCGGCCGCTCGGTGCCGTCCGGCAGGACGACGTCGTCGACCGTCAGATTGCCGAAGCAGACGAGCCGCGGATTGCTCACGCGGCGGCGGCGCGTTCGGCGGCGCGGAACTTTGCCATCGCCGAATGATAGGCGAAAAGCTGCAACGGTACAGTGTAGACGAGCGCCGACAGCGCCTCCGGCATCTTCGGCAGCGCGATCACCGCGTCCGACAGGGCGTCGAGCGAGCCGTCGCCCTCCGTCACCACCGAATAGATCGTGCCGCCCCAGCGCCTTCCCTCGGCGGCGGTGTCGCGCGCCCGCGGCACGCTCGGCCCCTCGGGCGCGACGATGAACAGCGGATCGCCGGCCTTCTGCGAATTGTAGTGGTGGAACTCTTCGAGCGGGATGGCGATGGCGTGGTCGGGCGTGCACTCCTTGATCTTCGCCGTGCCGAACAGCGCCGCCGCATAGGAAGGGCCGGCGCCGGCGAACAGGTAGACGGAGCGCTCCGCTTCGGCGACCGCGAGCTCTTCGATCGCCGCCTCATGGGCGCGGATGACGGCGGCGATCTTTTCGGGGGCCGCCGCCAGCGCCTCAGCCAGCCCGTCCGCCTCGGCACTCGGGCCGCGCGCCCGGGCGATGGCGATGGCGAGATCGGCGAGAAGGGCGATCGCCGCCGTGCTCGCCTGCGTCGGCCAGCCTTTTCGCTCGGCCTTCACCAGAAGGCCGCGATCGGAGAACTCCATCAGTGCCGAGCCGGGCGTGTTGCTGAGCGCGAGCGTGCGGGCGCCGCGGGCGCGGGCGATCAGCATCGCCTCGACCGTGCGCGTCGTGACGCCGCTCGAGCTGAGCGTCACCACCAGCGTCTTGGGCCCGAGCGGGCGGTTGTAGTAGTAGGCGAAGTCGAGCGCCTGCATGGGCTCGGTTGGCACGTCGAGAAGGTCTTCGAACAGTTTCCGCACACCCACCATGGCCGCGAGCGAGTCGCCGCAGCCGACGAGCGCGATGCGCTTCAGCGGCGCTTTTGCGAGGTCGGCCCCGATGGCCCGCACCGCGTCGTGCTGGGAGGCGAGCGTCTTTCGGATGCAGTCCGGCTGCTCGAGAATCTCGGGCCGCGTGAAGTCGACGCGGGCGCGGCGCTTCGGATCGAGTGGGTCGTCGGTCGGCAGCGCCAGCGCCTTCGCCTGCTCCCGACGGAACAGGTCCTCGATCAGGTCGCGGGCGCGCGAATCGAGCGGCGACCCGGGGGCCAGCAGCGGCGTGGCGAGGGCGGCGTCATGCATTGCAGGGCGTCTCGTCGTTCGGTGGTGGTCGGGCTCCGGCCTCGCGCCGGGTCTCGAGGAAGAAGCGGAAGCGGTCGTTGCGATGCAGGATGCGGGCGTATTCGACCGGCCGGTCCTCGGCATCGAAGACGACGCCCTCGATGATCAGGAGGAGCGCGCCCGGCTTGACGCCGAGGAGGCGCGCCTCGGCCTCGCTCGCGGTCGCCGCCTCGATGAAGCTCTCCGAGCGGGTCATGCGCACGCCGCACAGCCGCTCCAGCGTCTCGTAGAGCGAGCCGTCGGAGAAATCGGTGCCGGCGAGGCGCCGGAACCGCGCGTAGGGAAGAAAGGTCTGCATCAGGATCGCCGGCTCGCCGTCGAGCTGTCCGACGCGCTCGATGCGCAGCACTTTCGCGCCGGCCGGAAGGCCGAGCTTCCCGGCGACGACGGCGTCCGCCGCGACCGCCTCGCTCGCGATCATGCGCGCCTGCGGCTCGCCGCCGGCACCGCGCATGGCGGAGCGCCAGCTCGTCAGCGTGGCGATCGGCTTGTCGATCTTTTTCGGGCTGACGAAGCTGCCGGCGCCGTGCCGGGAGAAGATCAGGCCCGCCTTGCCGAGCTCGGCGAGGGCGACGCGCACGACGCTGCGGCTGACGCCGAAGCGGCGCACCAGCGTGTGCTCGGACGGCAGCCGCGCGCCGGGCCCGAGGCGCCCGGCCGCCATCTCGCCCTCGAGCCAGCGCGTCAGCTGGCGGTAGAGCGGGGCGTCGGCATCGCGCGAGAGAGCGGCGGAAGTCATCGGTCTTGCGGATCGGTTGTTGCGAGATCGGCGTCGCGATGCGGCGGACCCTAGACCGACTTGTCCGTACAAGCTAGGTCTTTTCGCCGAGATGGATGCGGCGTCGGCGCATCCGGGGGAGACTCGACATGGGGCACGGGCGCTATCCGTTCTCGCCGATCGGCGAGCGGCCGGACTTTTCGTGGCCGGGCGGCAGGCGGCTCGCGTTCTACGTCGCGCTGAACCTCGAGGCCTATCGCTTCGGCGAGCCGCTGATTGAGGAGCTGGTGCCAGCCGGGCCGCAGCCGGACGTGATCAACTACAGCTGGTGCGACTACGGCAACCGCGTCGCCGTCTGGCGGCTGCTCGATGCGTTCGCCGAGCTCGATCTCCCGATCGCCGGGCTGCTCAACTCCGATCTCTATGCCGCGGCGCCGCAGATACCCGCAGCGTTCCGGGCGCGCGGGCACGAGATCGTCTGTCACGGGCGGACGAACTCCGAGCGCCAGAACGGGCTGTCAGAAGACGCCGAGCGGTCGCTGATCGGCGAGGCGACGAAGACGATCGCCGCCGCCGAGGGCGCCGCCCCGCAAGGCTGGCTCGGGCCGTGGATCTCGGAGAACCCGACGACGCTCGATCTCTTGAAGGAGGCCGGCTACGCCTACGTGCTCGACTGGTGCATGGACGACCAGCCGGTCTGGATGCGCACCCGCTCGGGGCCGATCCTGTCGATGCCCTATTCGCAGGAGATCAACGACAGCAACGCCACCGCCGTGCGGCGCATGCACGTCGCCGACTTCGCCGAGATGATCTTGGACAATTTCGAGGAGATGCAGCGCCTCGCCGCGGACGGTCCGTCACTCGTCATGAGCGTCGCGCTGCACGCCAACCTCGCCGGCCAGCCCTTCCGGCTGAAGCATCTGCGCCGCGCCTTCGCCGCCATCGCCGCGGCTCGGGACAAGGTATGGCTGACGCATCCCGGGGAGGCCGCCCGGCATTTTGCACGCGTGGTGCCGGCGCCGGCGGAGATGTCGGCCGTATCCTGAACGGCGCGCTCGTCACCCGGCGAGGTGATCACGGATCGAGGAGCCGATCCTTCGCCTCGAGGCGCAAGACCAATGGTGGTCAAAGCGCATCCCGATTGACGCCGCAGCCTATCAGGCGTTGAGTGACTACAGCGCTCATGCGCTAGGGAGGCAAGTCATGACAAAATGGCGTATCCCCTCTACAATCTTCGCTTGTGCGACGATGCTTCTATCCGCCGAGAGTTCTGCCGCCGAACTTGTCGTGCCGGGGGATTACTCCAGCATCCGAGCGGCCGTCAAGGCAGCGTCGCCCGGCGATACGATCAAGGTCCACCCCGGGCTCTACAAGGAGCAGGTCACGATCAACAAGAACCTGACGCTCAAAGCCGTTGCCGACGACGTCGGAGAGACCGTCATTCAGGTTCCGTCCGACTTTCGTCCTTTTGCGAAGAACGTGATTTCCAAGCTGCCGCTGGCGGCCGTGCTGAGGATCACGGATGGCGCAATTGTCGAAATCTCCGGGTTCACCGTGACCGGGCCGATCGACTGTGGCATTCAGGGCATCGGTATTGCGGTGGTGAAGAATGCAGAATTGAAGATCACCGACTCCCACGTGACCCTTTTCAGGCCCAAGAGCACCAAGTGCGATCCATCGCAGGCGAGCGGCCGAGGGATATTCGTCGGCCTGCCGGCGTTCGTCCGCATCAAGGGTGAATCGAAGGGAGGCTCGGTTGGCGACGCGACGATCAGGCGGCTTGTTATCGACAAGTACCACGCGGGTGGGGTAGTGGTAGCAGCACCATCATCTGAATCTCCATCGACTGCCGTCATTACCGATAGCGAGATCACTGGTGGTGCAGAGATTCCGGTAAATGGACAAATCGGCATCAACGTATCCTGGGGTATCGTAAATATAAAAAGAAATATCATCCGGAAGAATTTCTGTACTGGATCGCTGTGCGGTCCAGATCCGTTCGAGGATTTTCAGTCTGCTGGTGTTGGTGCTCCATTCTTTGGTTCGAAGCTCACCGAGATATCGGATAACATCATCTCGGACACCGATGTCGGAGTGTATGGAGGCGGACAAGGCGACGAAACGTACACGATCAGCAGGAATCGTATCAGCAGTCGCCTGTTCGGGATCGCCATTCAGGACGGCAAGGCGAAGACGGTAGAGAACAGAATCATCGGTGGAAAGATCGGAATTGGCGTCTTTGCCGGCGAGGCAAATGCAGTCGGGATACTGAAAGGTGACCGCATCAGGCGCACGAAGGACGAGGACGTCAAAGCGGTCACGTGCTGCAGCTTCAAGGCGAAGGTCATTCAACGGGGTAATGGACCCTGACCCGCCCGAAGAGTGAGTGTTGCCCTGTCGGGAATCGAGCAACCGCGTCGTCGTCCGGCGGTTGCTCGACGCCCTCGCCGACTTGAACTTTCCGATCGCCCGGCTGTTCCATCCGGCCGGCCGTTGTGTCGCGCGCCGTCACGCCTGGCGCTTCTGGAATCCCGCCGTCCAGCGCGCGAGCACGAGGACCACGAGCGCGATCGTCACCTGCACGACGGCGAGCGCCGACAGCGCGCGGAAATTGCCGTCGTAGAACATGTCGTAGATCGCCACCGACAGGACCTCGACGCGCGGCGAGTAGAGCAGGATCGAGGCGCTCAGCTCACGCGTCATGGCGACGAACAGGAGGAACCAGCCCGCCAGCACGCCGGACTTCAAGAGCGGCAGCGTGATGCTGCGAAAAGTCCTGAACCAGCCGGCGCCGGAGGCGCGCGAGGATTCCTCGAGCTCGGGATGGATCTGCACCATGGTCGCCGATGCGACCCGCGTGCCGACCGGCAGCTCGCGCGTGATGTAGGCGACGACGAGGATCCAGGCCGTGCCGTAGAGGACCAGCGGCGGGTAGATCCAGGCCTGCAGCAGGCCGAAGGCGAGCACGACGCCGGGAAAGCCGAGCGGCAGCATGCTGAGATAGTCGAGCACCCGGCGGCCGGGCAGCTTCGTGCGCTGCGACAGGAAGGCGATGACGACGCAGAACAGGATGCCGATCGTCGCGCCGACGGTGGCGATCCACAGGCTGTTGAAGATCGCCCGGCGGGCGATGGGATACTCGACGAACACCCAGTAGTAATTGGCGAGCGTGAACTGCTCCCAGCGGAAGTCGGCCGTCCAGATCGTGCGGATCGACGACAGGAAGATCGTCGCGAGCGGCATGACGACGACCAGCATCAGATAGAGCACGCAGATGCCGAAGACGATCCAGCGCAGCGGCCCGAGCGAGACGCGGCGCACCTGGGAGCTCTTGCCGCCGATGGTCGTGAAGGATCTGCCGCGCAGCAGGCGCGTGTAGAGCCACAGGCCGGCGAGCGCGAGCACCAGCAGCGTCACGCACAGCGCTGCGCCGAGGCCCTGGCGGGGTGGGTAGACCACCTGCGTCTCGATGATGCTCGTCGTCAGCACGCGGATCTTGGCCGGCGAGCCGAGCACCGCCGGCACGCCGAACTGCTCGGCGGCGAGCACGAAGACGAGCAGGGCGGAGGCGAGAATCGCCGGCAGCACGAGCGGCAGCGTGACGCGGAAGGTCGTGCTCCAGGTGCCGGCGCCGGAGGCAAGCGAGGCCTCCTCCATCGAGGAGTCCATCGAGCGCAAGGCGCTGCCGACGAGCAGGAAGACGAACGGGATCTCGTGCAGGCCAATGACGAAGATGATGCCCGTGTAGGAGTAGATGTCGATGATCGCGCCCTCGCCGCCGAGGAAGCGCCAGAACTGGTTGATGAGCCCGGTCTCCGGGCTGCCGAGCAGGATCCAGGCGAGCGCGCCGATGAACGAGGTCGAGATGAAGGGGACGACCGAGGCGAGCTCGATGAACCAGCGGCCGGGCACGTCGGTCCGCGCCACCACCCAGGCGAGCAGGGTGCCCGACACGGTCGCGAACAGCGAGGCGCCGGCGGCGATGATGATCGTGTTGACGATCGCCTGCGCGTTGCGCGGGCTCGTATAGGCCTGGATGTACCAGCGCAGCGAGAAGGCGTCACCGTCCTGGAACGAGCTCGCGAGCACGATCACGGCCGGATACACGACCAGCACTGCGAGCATCAGGATGACGATCAGCTGCACGTAAAACAGCGGATCGAGCAGGGAGGCGTCCTGCAGACGCCTCCGCCAGGCGATGCTCCGGGGCGCGTCCGGCAAGGTGGTGGCCGTGCTGCTCATCGGCCAGTCCGCCAGCCGCGACCGGAAGGCCGTCTCACGACTTGAAGAGGTCGGTCCACTCGTCGGAGATCTCGGCGTTCTTCTCGAAATATTCCTGCAGGTCGGCGCTCGTGCTGGCGAGCCGCTTGACCTTGTCGACCGCGATCGCGCCAGGGGGCGGGGGCGGCAGGTCGTCGCGGGCCGAGCCGGTGAAGAACTTGTCGCGCCAGGCGAGCTGCGCCTCCTTGCTCATCGTGAAGTCGAGGAACTTCTGCGCCCATTCGAGGTTCGGCGGGTCCTTGGCGATGCAGATGTGCGACCAGCTCACCGGCACGCCCTCGGTCGGGATGATGATCTCGAGGTTCTTGGCGCCTTTGCTCATGGCGATCTGCGCGTGGTAGATCAGCACCATGGCCGCCAGCGGCCGCTCGCCGGAGACGACGGTGTTCACCACCTCGCCCGAGCCGGTACGGATCAGGATGTCCTGCTTGGCGAGCTTTTCGAGATAGGAGCGGCCGAACGCCTTGCGGACGGCCGAGAACCAGTGCAGCGCGCCGGCGCTGGAGCCCGCGTCCGACATCACCATCTTGCCCTTCCACTTTGGGTCGAGCAGGTCCTCGTAGGTCTTCGGCGCGTCTTCCGCCTTGATCATCTCGGTATTGTAGATCATCGAGGTGATGTCGGCCTTGATCGGGCCGCCGGTGTCGTTCGGCAGGATCGTGTCGGCCGGGTAGTGCACGTATTCCGGGCTCTTGTAGCTCGTGAGCATGCCCTTGTCGGCCCACAGCTTGAACAAGCCGGTGAGGCCGCCGCCGACCAGCGAGCACTTGACCTGGTTCGCCTTCAGCTCCTGCTCGTACTTGCGGGCGATGTTGAGCCCGCCGGCACGGTAGTAGTCGCAGGTCTGGCCGGTCTTCTCCTTGAACATCTTGACCCACATGTCGACCGCCTCGACCTGCGAGCCCGTGTACCAGACGAGGGGCGCCCCCTGACCGCGGGCGAGGCCCGGCAGCATCGATGCGCCGGCGAGCGCTGCGGCGCCGCCGACGAGATGCCGGCGCGAGATGAACGGGGCTTTTAGGAAGCGCACTTCTGGAGGATTGGCCATCGATGGTCGCCTTCCTGTGTTGCTGCCCGACGAAGGCGCCGGGCTCGAGGTGCAGTTTTCCGGGGTCGGCTTGGCGTCGCCGGAATGCGTCCCTCTTTCCACTGCCGCGCAGGGCGTTTCGACGACCCCGCGATTTTCGAAAGGCTATGAGCTTGTCCTTCGGTCGGTCAAGCCGGTTTTTTCGAAAAGAAACGCTTTTCCGAGTGTGACAGTCGTTGCTAGGCTGTCGCCCACGGCCCCGCGCGCGGACGGCGTGCGCGTGCCAACATGCCTCCGGCCGAGCCGGATCCGCCGACGAGAAAGCCGATGCCCGAGACGATCGTCTTCCTGCAACCGATGTCCGACGCGCTGCGGGAGGTTGTCGACGACTGCGCGCCGCCGGGCTTTCGCATTCTCACGGCAAGCTCGACGGCGCCCGATCATCTGCGCAGCCTGATCGCCGACGCCGATTATGCCATCTCCTGGGACGTCGGCGTCGACGGCGACCTTCTGCGCGCCGCGCGGCGGCTGAAGCTGCTGCACAAATGGGGCGTCGGCGTCGACAATTTCGACCTCGAGGCCGCACGCGAGCTCGGCATCGCGGTGGCCCGCACGACCGGCAGCAACGCGATCCCGGTCGCCGAGTTCACGCTCGCGGCCATGCTGGCCGTCGGCCGGCAGCTGATGCTGGCGCACGAGGGCATGCGGCAGGGCCGCTGGCTGAAGAACGAGGTCTGGCTCGGCAGCTCGCTGCTGTTCGGCAAGACGGTGGGAATCGTCGGCCTCGGCACCATCGGCAAGGAGGTCGCCAAGCGCGTCGCGGCCTTCGGCTGCAGCGTCGTCTACCACAATCGCAACCGGCTCCCCGCGGGGGAGGAGAAGGCGCTCGGCACCGAATACGTCTCCATCGAGGAGCTGCTTCGCCGGTCCGATATCGTCAGCCTCAACTGCCCGTTGACCAAGCAGACGCGCGGCATGATCGGCGCGAGGGAGCTGGCGTGGATGAAGCCGTCGGCGATCCTCGTCAACGTCGCCCGCGGCGGCGTCGTGGTCGAGGCCGATCTCGCGGAAGCGCTGCGCGGCCGAAAAATCGCCGGCGCGGCGATCGACGTCTACGAGGTCGAGCCGGTGCCGGCCGATCACCCGTTCCTGGCGCTGCCGAACGTGCTGCTCACCCCGCACAGCGCCGCGACCGCCTTCGACAATTCCCGCAAGGGGATCATGCGCATGTTGGGCAACATTCTCGCCGTCAGCCGCGGCGAGGACGTGCCGGCGATCGACAGCGTCGTGCCGCGGCCTCGGGTCGCTCAGACGGCGCGCGCCTGACAGGCTCCCGAGGAGAGCGGACCATGAGCGACACGCACGACCTCGACGCGATCGCCACCGATGCCGGCGGCGGTATCGAGGTGATCGACTGCGACGTGCATCCCGTTCTCCGCAACGGGCTGCCGACGATCTATCCCTACATGCCGAAGGCCTGGTCGGAGCGCTTCATCCGCAAGCGCGCCTCGCTCGAGCAGGGCCAGAACTCGCCAATCCGCTACCGCCACCCGAACGGCGCCGTCGTCCGCGACGACGCCCGCACCCCGGACGGCGGGCCGGGCGGCTCCGACCCGCGGCACATGATCGCCGAGCTGATCGAGCCGCACGGCATCTCGGCCGTGCTGCTCAACTGCATCCAGGCCGGCGCGCTCTGCGCGGTCTTCGCCGGCGTCGAGGAGAGCCTGGTCCTCGCCAGCGCCGTCAACGACCATTTTGTCGAGGAATGGCTGCCGATCGACAGCCGCCTGAAATACGCGCTTCTGGTCCCGACCCAGGATCCGGTGGCGGCGGCGGAAGAAGTCCGCCGGCACGGAAAGCATCCGCAGGTCGTCGCCGTCTACATGCCGCTGATCAACGTGCTGATGGGAAATCGCTACTACTGGCCGATCTATGCCGCCGCGCAGGAGATGGGCCTGCCGATCTTCCTGCACGTGACGGGGACCGAGGGCATCTACAACGGCGCGCCGGCGATCGGCCCCGGCGTCTACGGCTCCTATGCCGAGCGCTATCTCGGCGCGCCCGCGGTGGCGGAGGCGAACGTCAACAACCTCATCCTCTCGGGCACGCTCGAGCGCTTCCCCGAGCTGAAGTTCATGTATGCCGAGTACGGCTTCCTCTGGGTGCTGCCGCTGATCTGGCGCATGGACCGCGCCTGGCGCGGCGTCCGCCACGAGGTGCCCTGGGTGAAGAAGTCGCCGATCGACTACATGCACGAGCGGCTGATGTTCACCACGCAGCCGATCGAGGAGCCGCGCGACCCGCGCCATCTCGTGCAGATGATCGACATGCTCGGCGACGACGTGCTCGCCTTCTCCAGCGACTATCCGCACTGGGACAACGACATGCCGGACATGACGCTGCGCATGCTGTCGCGGGAGGCGCGGGCGCGCGTCTTCGCCGGCAATGCACGCCGCGTGCTGCGGCTGTCGTGAGGCCCGTCGTGATGGTTTGCAGCGTCTCGGGCGCGGTTCTCCTCCCCCTGCAAGGGGGAGGCCGAGACGGCGAAGCCGTCCGGGTGGGGGTCTCTTTCGCCGAAGAGGACCCCCTCCCGGCTCGCTGCGCGAGTCCGGCCTCCCCCTTTCAGGGAGAGGTTGAGAGCGTTCCCTGTCACTTCAGAGTGACCGGCGGCCGTTCGGCGTCGGAATCCGCGCGGCGGCGGAGCGTGCCTTGAAACGGGAAGCAACCAGGATCGCCGTCGGCAAGGCGGAGGATTTCGCGGAGGGCAAGTTCCAGATGATGACTCTCGCCGGCCGCGAGATCGGCTTCATCCGGCTTCGCACCGGCGAGTTCCGCGCCGTGCTGAACTACTGCCCGCACAAGGGCGCGAGAATCTGCAAGGGGATCGTCGGCGGCACCTGGCCGCCGGCGCTGGCGAACGACCTCCGCTTCGAGCGCGAGGGCGAGATTCTCGTCTGCCCCTGGCACGGCTTCGAGTTCGACCTCGTCACCGGCCACGAGCTGTTCTGGAACCGGCCGACGCGGCTGAGATTCTATCCCGTCGCCGTCGAGGACGGGCAGCTCGTGGTGACGCTGCCCGCGCCGCGGGCGGCCGCGGCCGCCGAAGCGGCCGATTGACCGTCGCCGCCGCAAGCCCGACTTTTCACCGAGCAAGGAAAAATGAAGCAGATTCAACTCGGAAATACCGGCCGCAGCGTCGGCGCCATCGGCCTCGGCTGCCTCGGCATGTCGCACTCCTACGGCCCGGCCGACCGCAAGGAGTCGCTCGCGACGCTGTTCGCCGCGCTCGACGCCGGCATCGAGTTCCTCGATACCGCCGACTCCTATGGCACCGACGGCCACAACGAGGAGTTGATCGGCGAATTCTTGCGCGCCGGCGGCCGCGGCCGGGCTCTGGTGGCGACGAAGTTCGCGCAGACCTTCGACGCCGCCGGAAGGCGCATCGTCGTCAACTCGCCCGACTATATCGCCCGCGCCTGCGAGGCCTCGCTGAAGCGGCTCGGGGTGGAGACGATCGACCTCTATTTCATGCACCGGCGCGACCCGGCGGTGCCGCTCGCCGAGTCCGTCGGCGCCATGGCGCGGCTCGTCGAGGCGGGAAAGGTGCGCTGGCTCGGCATCTCGGAGGTGAACGCGGCCACCCTGCGGGAGGCGCACGCGATCCACCCGATGGCCGCGCTCGAGAGCGAGTACTCGCTCTGGACCCGCGATCCCGAGGGCAGCGTGCTCGACACCTGCGCCGAGCTCGGCGTCACCTTCGTCGCCTTCAGCCCGCTCGGCCGGGCGATGCTGGCCGGCGGGGTCGATCCGCAAAAGCTCGATCCGACCGATTTCCGCACGAAGCTGCCGCGCTTCCAGGCCGGGGCGCTCGAGAAGAACGCCGCCATCGCCGAACGCCTCGCGGCCTTCGCCAAGACGCGCGGCGCGACGCCCGCACAGATCGCGCTCGCCTGGCTCGTGTCGAAGAACGAGGGCCGGCAGACCGTGCTGCCGATCCCCGGAACCAAGCGCGAAAAGTACGTGCGCGAGAACGCGGCGGCGGGCGACATCGCGCTGTCGGCGGTCGAGGTGGCCGAGCTTGAAGACATGTTCCCGGTCGGCGTCGCCGCGGGCGGCCGCTATACGCCGGAGGAGGAGGCGCGCACGGGGACGTGAGGGGGTCCTCGCGCGGCGCAGGGAAGGGGACCCCCCTCGATCGTCATCCTGCGCTTTCGCGCAGGATGAC
>JAEZCD010000252.1 GCA_023430145.1 Pseudomonadota bacterium | reverse complement strand
GGAAGCGCCCTATGTGTGGCGCGACGCCGACCACCTCGCCAAGGCGATGGACGGACCGATCGGGCAGGAATTCTCCAAGAAGCTCGTGGACGCGCGCGGCATGCGCATCCTCGGCACGCTCTATTTCGGCACGCGCCACATGACGACCTCCAACAAGGAGATCAAGTCGGCGTCCGACATGGTGGGCTTCAAGCTGCGCGTGCCTGAGAACGAGCTCTATCAGGCGATGGCGGAATCCTGGGGCGCGAAGCCGACCCCGATGAACTTCGGCGAGCTCTATCTCGCGCTGAAGCAGGGCGTGGTCGACGGGCAGGAAAATCCCCTGCCGATGATCAAGTCGGCCAAGTTCAACGAGGTGCAGAAATATCTCATCCTCACCGCCCACAACATCACGCCGACGCTCGTGGTCGTGAACGAGCGCTGGTGGCAGAGGCTCAAAGCAGAAGACCGGCAGGTGCTGCAGGAGGAGATCAGCAAGGGCATTGCCTGGTCGAACGAGCAGGTGAAGGCCGCCGAGAAGACGCTCGCCGACGAGTTCAAGGCCGCGGGCGTGATCGTCGTGCAGCCCGACGCCGAAAGCTTCCGCAAGGCCGTGCTCGCCACCGTGCCGAAGAAGTTCGAGGCCAAGTGGGGCAAGGGCATGTTCGAGCGCCTGCAGGACGTGAAGTGAGCGGCGCGGACTTTACGCCGGATTAGCTCGAAAAAGGCGTCCCGCCGTCAATCGACGGCCGGGGCGCTTGTCGGTTGGGGGGGAAACGGATGTCGTTTGCGGGCTTTCGGCGGGTGATCGACCGCGCCGTCGAGATTGTCGCGGGGCTGCTGTTCGTCCTGATGTGCCTGCTGGTGCTGGCGCAGATCGTGGCCCGCAAGCTCGACGACCCGCTGGTTTGGAGCGAGGAGCTTGCCCGCTACATCTTCATCTGGGTCTCGTTCCTGGGGCTCGCGATCGCGGTGCGCCGGAATTCGCATATCTCGATCCGGCTGCTCGTCGACGCCCTGCCGCCCCGCCTGCAGGCGCTGTTCGGCATCCTGATCGAATTGTCGTCGATCATACTCGCGCTGATCTTCCTGCGCTACGGATGGGAGCTTGTGCTGAACAACTGGGACGTCAGCACGGTGACGCTCTTCTTCGATTTCGCCGTGGTGTATGCGATCGTTCCGGCCGCCGGCTTCCTGATGATCCTGACGGCCGCGGTCAACCTCCTCGATCATACCCGCCGCCTCTCCGCCGGAGCCGCGTCATGATCACCACGATGATCATCGTCTTGGTCTGCTGGCTGATCGCGATCTTCCTCGGGCCGCCGATCTACGTGGCGATGGCGCTCGCGGGCGCGGCCTTCATCTTCCTCGCCGACATCAACCCGGTGATCATCCCGCAGAAATTCGCCAAGACCGCGGATTCCTTCCCCCTTCTCGCCGCGCCCCTCTACATCCTGATGGGCAACATCATGAACTCGGCCGGCGTCACCGACCGCATCTTCGCCTTTGCCACCGCTTGCGTCGGCTGGCTGCGCGGCGGCCTCTGCCATGCCAACATCTTCGCCAGCGTCATCTTCGCCGGCATGTCCGGCTCGGCGGTGGCGGACGCCGGCGGCGTCGGCACGCTCGAGATCAAGGCGATGCGCGACGAGGGCTACGACCCGGAGACCGCGGCGGCGATCACGGCGGCCTCCGCCACCATCGGCCCGATCATCCCGCCCTCGCTGCCGATGGTCATCTACGGCGTCAGCGCCGACGTCTCGATCGGCGGCCTGTTCCTCGCCGGCATTCTGCCGGGCCTGTTGATGGCAGGCGCGCTGATGGCGATGGTGAGCGTCGTCGCGCGGCGGAAGAACCTGCCGCGGCATCCGTTCCCGGGGACGCGCGACCTCTGGCACGCCTACTGCAAGGCGCACTGGGCGCTGATGACGCCGGTCATCCTGTTCGGCGGCATGATGCTCGGCATCTTCACGCCGACCGAGGCCGCGGCCGTGGCGACCGTCTACGCGCTGGTGCTCGGCCTCGTCGTCTACCGCAGCTTCAGCCTGAAGGACCTGCCGAAGCTTCTCGTCTCGACCGTCGAGACGACCGGCGTCGTGCTGGCGCTCGTCATGGCGGCGGCGGCGCTCGGCTGGTGCCTCTCCATCTCGCGCATCCCGCAGACGGTCGGGCCGATGATCATCGAGCTCGCCGGCAACCCGCTCGTCTTCCTGTTGATCGTCAACGCGCTCCTCTTGTTCGTCGGCCTCTTCATGGAGGCGCTGGCGGCGATGCTGATCCTGATCCCGATCCTCGTGCCGGCCGCCGCCCAGTTCGGAATCGACCCGATCCAGTTCGGGCTCGTCTTCGTGCTCAACCTGATGATCGGCACCATCACGCCGCCGGTCGGCGTCGTGCTGTTCGTCACCGCCAAAATCGCCGGCATCAGCTTCGAGGCCATGTCGCGGGCGATCGTCCCCTGGCTCTTGCCGCTGCTGGCGGTGCTGTTCGCGATCACCTTCTGGCCGCCGCTGACGACCTGGCTCCCGAACGCGGTGATGGGGAAATAAAGTCGGACTCGGATCATCATAGGCCGCCGCCGCCGGCCGGATGAACCCGTCAGCCGCGGCCGATGCGGTAAAACTCTCGAAGGAGCGCGTAGTCGGACCTGTAATAGCCCGCGATCAAGTCGAGGGAGCGTCTGGAGATGGAAATCTCGGCCCTCGAGGCCCCCTCCGTGCGCAGACGCGGAAGGGTCACCGGAGCGCCATTCAGGTCCGACAGGTAGGAGACGAGCTCGCTCAGCTCTTCGAAGCGGAATACCCGGTCGAACCGCTGCAGATCCCCAATATAAAGCGTCTGCGGCTGCGTATGGTGATGGATGCTGACGAGCTTCCTGTATTGCGGAAGATGCTCGCAGAACGTATCGAAATCGGGCGTGCGCGGGAGCGTGGAGGGCAGGCCGAGCGCGTCGAAATCGGCCGCCTCGATCTCCCGGTAGTGGCCGACACGATTGCGATAGACGGATATCAGGCGCTCGACGGGATCCCTCACGACGACGATCTTGCCGAGCCCGTTCAGCTCGGCGAGCGCTACGTCGCGGATCGGCAGCGCCGGATACCGCATCCAGAGCTCCATCGTCCGGCCATTGCGGGTGAAGGGACGAAACTCCTCGCCGTGCTCGATCTCGTACAGGAGATGCCTGATCGAGGTGCCGCAGTTCTTGGGAATCGGGAAGTAGGCGATACCGAGCTTCCTCGATATGAATGGCATCGGTGGCTCCAGGAGCATGCGGAGACGGCGCGCGGAACGGCGACGTCGAGCCTCGCCCGCGCTATCCCGGCTTGCGACTTGCTGCTTCGGTGGGTTGGTCAGGGCTTCCCGCCGGCGATAACGCCTTTGCGCAGGAGAAAGCAACCGTAGGGGCGCTGGTCGCCGACCTGGACGACCGCAAAGCCGCGCGCCGCCGCCTCGTAGAACGCGAAGCGCTCGATGCCGGCGACGGCTGCGGCATGTCCCGACCCGGCGAGAGCGGCCAGCACCTCGCGCTGCACCTCGGGGATCGCCGACGCGTCGCCGACCACCTCCATGCGCCGCACCGGATCCTGGACGAAGTCGTCGATCGGCAGCAGCGACAGGATCGCCTCGGCCACCCGCGCCATCGGCAATCCGGGCAGACGCACCAGCCGCTGCGAGGTGGTCGCGGCAGCGATCGTCTCGGCCGGGAAATTCGCGTCGACGAGCGCGAGGTCGTCGCCGTGCCCCATGGCCGCGAGCACCCAGAGCAGCTCGGGTCCGAGCAAGGGGTCGATCGTCTTCAGCATGGCCTTCGTCCTCGCTCCGAGAGATAGAGTCGCTCTGCATTGCCGCCGAATATGGCGGCGCGGTCTGCGCTTGGAAGATGCGCCGTCAGCGCCTCGGCGGCCGAAAGCCAGCGCGAATAGCCGCCGGCGAGATCGACCACCGGCCAGTCGCTGCCGAAGAGGATGCGCGCCGGCCCGAACACGCCGATGACATGCTCGGCATAGGGCCGCAGATCGTCCACCGTCCAGTCCCGCGCGGCCTCCGTGACCATGCCGGAGAGCTTGCAGACGACATTCGGCCGGGCGGCGAGCGCCGCCATGTCGGCCCGCCAGGGATCGAGTTTCCTGGTCGCGATGAAGGGCTTTGCCAGATGGTCGACGACGATCGGCAGCTCCGGATGCCTGTCGGCGAGCACCAGCAGACGGGAGAGGTGGCGCGGCAGCGGCGGCATGTCGAGGACGAGCCTTTCGCGCTGCATCGCCTCGAGCGCCCGGCCGACGGCGGGCACCAGCATCCAGTCGTCGGCGGCGATGTTGTGCACCATCGGCCGCAGCCCGACGAGCAGTTCCTCCTCGGCGAGCCGGGCGATCTTCTCGGGCGCATCGGGGCTGTCGAAATCCGTCCAGCCGACAACGCCCGCGACCCGCTCGCTCGCCCGTGCCGTGTCGAGCATGAAGTCGGTCTCGGCCTCGGTCTGCACCACCTGGACGAGGATAGTCGCGTCGATGGCGTGCGCCTCGAGGAAAGGCTCGAGGTCGGCCATGCCGAAGTCGCGATAAATCGGTGCCAGCGCCGGCGTCGGCCAGTCGTAATCGCCGCGGGCGAGCGTCCAGACGTGCTGGTGGGCGTCGATGCGCATCTTCTCTTTCTTCACCTCAACGGGGAGGCCGGACTCGCGCCGCGAGCCGGGAGGGGTGCCCCCTTCTACGCAGTTCGCCCGCCACCCGCACGGCTGCGCCGTCTCGGCCTCCCCCTGCAGGGCAGGGCTACCGCATATGCGAGCGGGGAGGCTCCCTTCTCCCCGTAAAAGGGGGAGACCGGACTCGCGCAGCGAGCCGAGAGGGGGTCCACTTCGGAGCCGCCGCATGACCCCTACCCGGACGGCTGCATCTCGACCTCCCCCTTTCAGGGGGAGGAAAGAGGGATCGCGGACCAATGCGACAGCCCTGCCTTTCAGGGCCTTTCAGGGGGAGGAAGGTGCGCCCGGTCATTACCGCCAACATCTCACCCATCCCACTCACGCCGGCTGGTAGCCGAAATATTTCGGCAGCCACAGGATCAGGTCCGGCACGAGGATGAGCAACAGGATCGTGCCGACGAGAATGCCGATGAAGGGCCAGATCTCGGCGATGATGTCGCGCAGGGGAATCTTCGTCAGCCCGTTCATGACGAACAGCAGCACCCCGTAGGGCGGGGTGATCAGCCCGACCATGATGTTCACGGTGACGATGACGCCGAAATAGACGAGGTCGATGCCGAGCGCCTTGGCGGCCGGCAGGAACAGCGGCACGACGACGAGCAAGAGCGTGGTCGCGTCGAACAGGCAGCCGAGCAGCAGGAACAACAGGTTGATCAGCAGCATGAAGGCGAGCGGCGACAGCTCGACGCCGGCCATCATGGCGCCGATCTGCTCGGGCAGGCGCTCGGAGGCGACGATGTAGTTGAAGATCAGCGCGCCGCCGATCAGCAGCGCCACGACGCTGGTCGCCTTGGCCGACTCGACGAGGACCTCGAGCCCCTGCCGCGGCGTCAGCTCGCGATAGAGCAGCACCGCGAGCGCCAGCGCGTAGGCGGCGGCTATGGCGGCCGCTTCGGTCGGCGTCGTCGCGCCGCCATAGATGCCGTAGAGCAGGATCACCGGCATCATGAGCGCCGGCACCGCGCGCACCGAGATCTTCGGCAGCTCCCGCAGCGGCACGCCCTCGCCTCTCGGGAAGCCGCGGCGCCGTGCGGAAAACCCGACGAGCCCCATCTGCGCGAGGCCCATGATCAGCCCGGGCACGATGCCGCCGAGAAAGAGGTAGCCGACCGAGGTGTCGGCGACGACGGCGTAGATCACCATCGGGATCGATGGCGGGATGATCGGGCCGATGGTCGCCGAGGAACAGGCGACGGCGGCCGCGAAGCCGGGCGGTATCCGGCCCTGCTTGATCATCATCTGCACGACGAGCTTTCCGGGTCCCGCGGCGTCGGCGATGGCCGAGCCCGACATGCCGGAGAAGATGATCGAGACGAGGATGTCGACCTGGGCGAGACCGCCCCGCCAGCGGCCGACCAGCGCCTGGCAAAACATGAACAGCCGATCGGAGACGCCGCTCGCGTTCATGAGATTGGCGGCGAGGATGAACAGCGGCACTGCCAGCAACACGAAGGAATCGTAGAGGCCGTTGAGGATCTGCTCGCCGAACAGGCCGAGATCGCGCCCGGTGGCGAACAGGTAGAAGATCGAGGCGACGAACATCGCATAGGCGACCGGCAGGCCGATCAGGGCCAGGCCGAAGAAGGCGACGAGCGTGAGGACGAAGATCGCGCTCACGGGGCGCCGGCCTCTTCGACCTCGGCAGCGGGGGCGGCATCGAGCTCGTGCCGCCAGCCGGGACGCGAGAGGCGCCAGAGGCGCAGTGCCGAGGCGACGACGACGCCGATCATGAACACGGCGAAGATCGAGTAGAGCCAGTCGTAGCGGACGCGCAGGATCGGCGTCCGCTCGATCGCCATGAAGGCGATGTAGTCGAGATTGCCGGGCAGCGCGGCGAGGAAGGCGATGCCGACGAGCGCCGTCAGCACGAAGCCGAGGATGCGTCGCGCGCGCATCGGCAGCGCCGTCGACAGCATGTCGAAGGTGATCTGGTCGCGCTCGCGCAAGAGGAATGCGCCGCACCAGAAGACGATCCAGATATAGGCGAACAGGACGAATTCCTGCGTCCAGGCGATCGGGTCGTTCAGCACGTAGCGGGTGAAGACCTGCACCAGGAAGGCCGCGAACATCACCACGAAGAGCAGCGCCGCGACGAGCTCGGCGAGGAACTTCAGACGGACGGTCAGCAGGCGCACGGGCGGCTTTCCTCGTGGGTTGCTTCGTTCGTTCGTCGTCTACCCGCTCCGCCGTCATCCTGCGCGAAAGCGCAGGATCCAGCTTCCTGCCGCGAGCGGCCGAGAAGAAATGGATCCTGCGGTCGAGCCGCAGGATGACGAGGACGAAGATGGATCCTGCGCTTTCGCGCAGGATGACGAGGGAGGTGCGCTTTCGCGCGGGATGACGACAGCCGCGCGCTCAGTTGATGGCGTTGATGCGCTCGAGCATGCCCTTCGGCCAGGTCTTCGACCATTCGGACTCGAGATAGGCCTTCTGCACGTGGGTGCGGAACGCCTCGTTGTCCGGCTTGTAGACCTTCAGCCCCTTGTCCTTGAAGAAGGCGACGAGATCGGCCTCGTCCTTGATGCGGTTCTCGTTGTTGTAGGCGACGGCGGCCTTGGCGGCGGCGAGCACGTCCGCCTTCTGCTTGTCGGTCAGCTTGTCCCAGGTGGAGCCGGCGAGCGACAGGAAGATCGAATCGACGAGGTGGTCGGTCAGCACGATCTGCTTGGTCACCTCGTAGAACTTCGCCGCCTTGACGGTCGGCAGCGGGTTGTCCTGCCCGTCGACGGCGCCGGTCTGCAGGGCGGTGTAGATCTCGCCGAAGGCGACCGGCAGCGGGTTGGCGCCGAGCGCCTTGCCGAGGAACAGCCAGGTGTCCGAGCCCGGCATGCGCAGCTTGGTGCCGGCGAGGTCGGCGGGCGTCTTCACCTCCTTGTCGGTGCGCAGGTTCACCTGCCGCGTGCCGAGATAGCCGGCAGCGAGAACCTTGATCTTCATCTGGTCCTCGACCTTTTTGTACATCTCCTTGCCGACGTCGCTGTCGAACACTTTGGTCTGGTGCGCCGGGTCGCGCAGCAGATAGCCGGCGGTGAAGATCGACCATTCGGGGATCTGCTTGGCGATGTCGAAGGCGGAGATCATCGCCATTTCGAGATTGCCGCGCTGCATGGCGGCCGGCTCGGTACCCTGCTTGAAGAGCGTGCCGTTGAGATGAATCTCGACGTCGAACTCGCCCGGCGCGCGCTTGTTCAGCTCGTCCTTGAAGACGGTGAGCATCTTCGCATGCCAGTCGCTCTCCACGGCCGGGGTCGAGATACGCAGCTTGATCGGCTCGGCTGCGGCGGCCCCGGCCGCCAGCAGCGCGGCGGTGAGCGTGGCGGCGAGCAGATGCCGGCGCGACAGGGATGACAGCATGGAAGTCTCCTCCTTGGCCTGACCGCGGCGTTCTTGCGGCCGCCTTCTGGGGGACATATTGGCCTGTCCGCGAATGCGTTGCAATTCAAAAACAACAGACTAACATGTCACTCTGCAGCGGACGGCTTGCCGCAGGCGAAGAGGCGCGCATGGACGATGCACAGGCGGACCGGCCGCCGCTCAATTTGCGCGAGAAGGCCTATGCCAGCTTCACGCGGCATCTTTTGGCGCGCGACATTCGCGCCGGGCAGTTCATCTCGCAGCGCGAGCTCGTCGAGCTGACGGGCCTGCCGCTCGGCGCCATCCGCGAGCTGGTGCCGCGGCTCGAGGCGGAGGGCCTGGTCAAGACTGTGCCGCAGCGCGGCATGCAGGTCGCCCATGTCGACCTCGCCCTGATCAAGGACGCGTTCCAGTACCGCCTCTTCCTCGAGCGCGAGGCGGTGGCGGTGTTCACCGCCGAGGCGAGCGCGGCCGTGATCGGCCGGCTGCGCGCGGCGCATGACGAGGTGCTGGCCCGGCTCGAGGCGGCGCTCGCGGCCGACGCCCTGACGCCCGAGCTGCTGGCCGAGGCGCAGGCGCTCGACTGGGACCTGCACGCGACCATCATCGATGCGCTCGGCAACCGGATCATCTCCGACGCCTATCGCGTCAACGCGATCAAGATCAGGCTCATCCGGCAGGAGCAGACGCTGCTCAACGACGCCGTCGTGCTGGCGACGATGCAGGAGCATCTGGAGATCATCGCCGGCATCGAGAAGCGCGATCCCGCCACCGCCGCCGAAGCCATGGCGGCGCACATCGTCAGCGCAAGGAAACGGGCGACCGGGATGGGGTGACCGGAGCGCGCGACGCCGGGCGTCGCTCGAAGGTGCGAAGCGCTGCCGCCGCCGCTCGTCATTGCGAGCGCAGCGAAGCAATCCAGCTTCTCTTGCGGCGCCGCAAAGCTGGATTGCTTCGTCGCTGCGCTCCTCGCAATGACGAGGAGAGCCTCACACCACCGCGCTCGTGCCGCGGGCGAGGTGCCGGCGCAGGGCTTCGCCGACGACGCCGATCGACACCACGACGACGACGATGACGAAGCCCGGCAGGGTCGCGATCCACCAGGCGCTGGCGAGGTGGTTGCGGCCGCTGGCGATGATCCTGCCCCAGCTCGGCACGTCGATCGGCGTGCCGAGGCCGAGGAAGCCGAGCGAAGCCTCGGCGAGGATGATCAGGCTGAGCTCGGCCGACATCAGGATCAGCAGCGGCACCCAGAGGTTCGGCAGGATGCAGTCGCGGACGATGGCGAACGTGCTCTCGCCCGAGATGACGGCCGCCTCGACATAGCTCCGCCCCCGCGCCCGTCGCGTTATGGCACGCGCGAGGCGCGCCACGACGGCCCAGCGGGTGATGGCGAGGATGACGATCACCGACAAGAGGCTCGGGTCGATGAAGGCGGCGAGGAAGACGGCGATCAGGATCGACGGGAAGGAAAGCTGGATGTCGACGATGCGCATCAGCGCCTGCTCGGTGCGCCCGCCGGCCCAGCCGGCCCAGACGCCGACCAGGATGCCGAAGGCGGCGGCCATGCCGGCCGAGGCGAAGCCGACGACGAGGGATACGCGGGCACCGATCAGAACTTGGCTGAAGACGTCGCGGCCGAGGGCGTCGGTGCCGAAGAAGGCGATGCTCCCGTTGGCGAGGCGCGTCAGCGGCGGCTTCAGCCGCACCGCGGTGTCGGTCGCCGCCGGGTTGAAGTCGATCAGCCAGGGGCCGAACAGGCCGACGAAGACGAAGCCGAGCACGATCAGGATGGCGAGGAGCTCGGTCGGCGCGAGCCGGGCGGCGCCCGAGGATCGGCGAAGGGCGATCTGCATCACGAGCTCCGCCGCAGCCGCGGGTCGATCCAGTGATAGGCGAGATCGACCAGAAAATTCACCGCAACAACCAGGAAGGTCATGACGAGGATGGTCGTCTGCACCACCGGGTAGTCGCGGTAGCCGATCGAGGAGATCAGGAGATTGCCGAGCCCCGGCCAGCCGAACACCGTCTCGACGATCACGGCGCCGCCGAGCAGATGGCCGAACTGCACGCCGCCGACCGTCAGCACGGCGAGGATCGAGTTGCGCAGCACATGGTGGGTGATGATCCGCCGCGTCGGCACGCCCTTGGCGCGCAGAATCTTCACCATGTTCGATTCGAGGATGCCGATCGCCTCGTTGCGCATGAGGCGGACGTTCACCGCGATCAGCGGCAGCGCGAGCGTGATCGCCGGCAGGATGATGGCGCTCGCCGAGCCGGCGCCGGCGCTCGGCAGCCAGTTCAGCCAGCGGGCGAAGAGCAGGATCAGCACGAGGCCGAGCCAGAAATCCGGGATGCCGAGCACGACGAGCGTGCCGTTCGCGGTGAGCCGGTCGAAGATGCCGCCGCGCCGAAGCGCGGCGAGGAGGCCGAGCGGGATGGACACCGCGAGCACCAGCGCGAAGGTGACGGCGGCGAGCGTGAAGGTCATCACGAGCCGCTGCGCCACCATCTCGATCGCCGGCACGCCCTGGATGATCGAGTTGCCGAGATCGAGCGTGAAGGCCTTCGACAGATAGACCGCGAGCTGCTCGACGATCGACCGGTCGAGACCGTAGTCGATGCGCGCCTGGGCGATCTGCTCGTCGGTGGCGAGGTCGCCGAGCAGCACGAGCACCGGATCGCCGGGCGCGACGCGGATCATGATGAAGGTCGCGACGACGGCGGCGACCAGCGTCGCGAAGGCATTGAAGAGGCGAGAGGCGGTGAAGCCGATCATGCGGCCGCTCCTCGCGGGGCGGCGCCGCGGCCGGCCCGTTCGCGGGCGCCGTCGAGCATGGAGCCGCGCCGGTCGAGCCGCGGCGAGGCGGAGATCAGGGCTGCCGTATAGGCGTCGCCGGGCGCCTGGATGATCGTGCGCGCCGGACCGCTCTCGATCACCCGGCCGCGATGCATGACGGCGATGTCGTCGGCGATCTGGCCGAGCACGCCGAGATTGTGGGTGACGAAGACGAAGGCACGGCCCTGGCGCTTCAGCTCAAGGAACAGCTCGAGGATCTGCGCTTGGATGGAGACGTCGAGCGCCGAGGTCGGCTCGTCGCAGAGAAGCACCGCCGGATCGCAGGCGAGCGCCCGGGCGATGGCGAGGCGCTGCAGCTGGCCGCCCGAAAATTCGGACGGCCGCCGGTCGAGCGCCGACTCCTCGAGGCCGACGGCGGCGAGGAGAGCGGCCATCCGCTCGCCCGCCGGAGCCTTCGTGGGGAACAGCGCGAAGCGGCGCTGGAACATGGTGCGAATCGACTGGAAGGGGTTCAGGCTGCCGCCCGGATCCTGAAAGATCATCTGCACGCCGGCCCGGAATTCGGCGAGCTTTTTCCCGCCCACGCCGTGGTCGATCTCCTCGCCGCGGAAGCGGATTTTTCCCTCGTCGGCGCGGTTGAGGCCGACGATGGTGCGCAGGAGGGTGCTCTTGCCGCTGCCGGACTCGCCGACGATGCCGAGCACTTTCCCGGGCTCGACGGCGATCGACACGCCGTCGAGCGCGCGAAAGCCCGCGTCGCGCTTCAGGAGGCCGCCGCCCGGATAGCGGAAGCCGAGTTTTTCCGTCGCGAGCACCGGCCCCATCAAGCGCGCCCTTCGGCCGCGACGCGCGACCACTCGAAGCAGCGCACGGCCGAGCCCGGCAGCGGCCGCTCGATGCGCGGCGTCTGCGCCCGGCAGCGCGGCAC
>JAEZCD010000251.1 GCA_023430145.1 Pseudomonadota bacterium | reverse complement strand
CGCGCGGGGGGTGCGGGGCCGCCGAGCCCCCCCCCCCCCCCCCCCCCCGGCCTGCTCCGCAGGCCACCCTCTCCCGCGAGGGGAGAGGGAAGAAAGAGCCGCTACCCCATCGCCCTTTCCACCCATTTGGCATGCGCGAACAGGTCGCGGTCGCGGTGCCAGGGGGCGAACAGCTGCAGCCCGACCGGCATGCCGCTCGCTCCCGTGAGCAGGGGCAGCGTCACCGAGGGCACGTGCAGCGCGGTCCACATCTTGTAGAGGTTGGCGCCGCGCAGCGCGTCCCAGCCGACCGGCGCCTCGCCGGTCGCACCGGGCGCCAGGATGACGTCGTAATCCGCCCAGACGTCCCGCATGCGCCGCCTGCAATCCTCGGCGAGCTGCACGTTCTCGAGATACTTTTCCTCGCTGCAGGACAGGCCGTCGGCGATGCGGGCGCTGCGAAGACCCTCGCTGATGTCGTCCCAGCGCGTGGCGATCTCGTGCGCCAGCACGCGGACGAACTCGAAGCTCGAGATCCAGCGGTGCGCGTCGGTCAGGCGCTCGAAATCGGCCGGCAGCACCACCTCCGATACCGTCGCGCCGGCCTTGCCGAGCCGCTCGGCGGCGTCCTCGAGCTTGCGCTGCACGGCCGGATCGACCTCGGGCCAGACGTGGCCGCGGGAGAAGCCGATGCGCGGCGCAGGCCGCTCGGCGACGGGAGCGGGCGGCACGCCGAGCAGCACGTCGCGGTACAGGGCGACGTCGTCGACGGAGCGGGCGCAGATGCCGAGCGTATCGAGCGAGCCCGACGCCTCCATCACCCCGTGCAGCCGCAGCTCGCCATAGGTCGGCCGGTAGCCGTGGATGCCGCAGAACGAGGACGGGCGGATAGTCGAGCCGGTGGTCTGCGTGCCGATGGCCAGCGGCACATGGAAGTCCGCCACCGCCGCCGCCGAGCCGCTCGATGAGCCGCCGGGCGTGCGGCTGGTGTCGCGGGGATTGCGCGTCGGGCCCGGCGTCTGGTTGGCGAACTCGGTCGTCACCGCCTTGCCGAGCAGCACGCCGCCGGCTCTGCGGCCGAGCGCGATGCAGGCGGCATCGCGGCCGGCCATGCGGCGCGCGTGAATCGTCGTCCCCCACTCGGTCGGCAGGTAGGCCGAGTCGATGATGTCTTTCGCGCCGAACGGCACGCCGGCGAGCGGCCCCTTCTCGGCCGCGGCGTCGACGCGGCGGGCCTGCCGCAGCACGAGCTCCGGATCGAGATGCGCCCAGGCGCGAACCTCCGGCTCGCGCGCGGCGACGCGGTCCAGGCACGCGCGCGCCACGCTCTCGGCGGTGAACCTGCCGCCGCGGACGCCGGCAGCGATCTCGGTCGCGGTGAGTTTCTCGAGTGCCGCTTCGGCCATGCCTCTCCTCCTGCTCGCAGGCACGCAGCCTAGGCCTGGGCGGCCGCCGAGAAAGAATGCCGGCCTTGAGTCTGTTTAAAGCCGCCGATGAAAGTCCGGCGGCAGGCGAGCCGCCCGCACCCGTCGGCGCGGCACTTTTGCGCGAGCGTCCTTCGAGGAAGCTTTCGTTAGCGAGACCGTGCGGCGGAGGCTTGACGGAATCCCGGCGCCGACTTATCTGCCGGGCGTCGTTAGCACTCGGTCGACCCGAGTGCTAGCAAGCCAACCAACAATCAGCACTGAGCAGTGCGCCGAAGAGGACGGTTCCTATGAATTTCCGCCCGCTGCACGACCGCGTGGTCGTACGCCGCCTGACCGCCGAAGAGAAGACCAAGGGCGGCATCATCATTCCCGACACGGTGAAGGAGAAGCCGCAGGAGGGCGAGATCATCGCCGTCGGCCCGGGCGCCCGCGACGACAGCGGCAAGGTGGTCCCGCTCGACGTGAAGGCCGGCGATCGCATCCTGTTCGGCAAGTGGTCGGGCACCGAGGTGAAGCTCGATGGCGAGGATCTCCTGATCATGAAGGAGTCCGACATCATGGGCGTGCTCGCCTGAGGATTCAGCCGCCGCCCGGCGCGGCCGGGCGCGGACCGCACTTCAGCTCCCGCCGACCGGGAGCGCTCTGCAAAAACCCAATCGGAGAAACAACATGGCTGCCAAGGAAGTACGCTTCTCGGCCGATGCGCGCGAAAAGATGCTGCGCGGCGTCGACATCCTCGCCAATGCAGTGAAGGTCACGCTCGGCCCGAAGGGGCGCAACGTCGTCATCGAGAAGAGTTTTGGCGCCCCGCGCATCACCAAGGATGGTGTGACGGTCGCCAAGGAGATCGAGCTCGAGGACAAGTTCGAGAACATGGGCGCGCAGATGGTGCGCGAGGTGGCCTCGAAGACCAATGATCTGGCCGGCGACGGCACCACCACCGCGACCGTGCTCGCCCAGTCGATCGTCAAGGAAGGCGCCAAGTACGTCGCCGCCGGGATGAACCCGATGGATCTGAAGCGCGGCGTCGACATGGCCGTGAAGGCCGTCGTCGAGGCGCTCGAGGCCTCCTCCAAGACCGTCAAGACCTCCGAGGAAGTCGCCCAGGTCGGCACGATCTCCTCGAACGGCGACCGCTCGGTCGGCGACATGATCGCCAGCGCCATGCAGAAGGTCGGCAACGAGGGCGTCATCACGATCGAGGAAGCCAAGACCGCCGAGACCGAGCTCGAGGTGGTCGAGGGCATGCAGTTCGATCGCGGCTACATCTCGCCCTACTTCATTACCAACGCCGAGAAGATGGTCGCCGAGCTCGAGGACCCCTACATCCTCGTCTACGAGAAGAAGCTGCCGGGCCTGCAGGCGCTGCTGCCGGTGCTCGAGGCGATCGTGCAGTCGGGCAAGCCGCTGGTCATCATCGCCGAGGACGTCGAGGGCGAGGCTCTCGCCACGCTCGTCGTCAACAAGCTGCGCGGCGGCCTGAAAGTCGCGGCCGTGAAGGCGCCGGGCTTCGGCGACCGCCGCAAGGCCATGCTCGAGGACATCGCCATCCTCACCAACGGCCAGGTGATCTCCGAGGATCTCGGCATCAAGCTCGAGAACGTCACCCTGCAGATGCTCGGCCGCGCCAAGAAGGTCGTCATCGAGAAGGAGAAGACGACGATCGTCGACGGCTCCGGCGGCAAGGACGAGATCGCCGGCCGCGTCGCCCAGATCAAGCAGCAGATCGAGGAGACCACCTCCGACTACGACCGCGAGAAGCTGCAGGAGCGGCTTGCCAAGCTCGCCGGCGGCGTCGCGGTGATCCGCGTCGGCGGCTCGACCGAGGTCGAGGTGAAGGAGAAGAAGGACCGCGTTGACGACGCGCTCAACGCCACCCGCGCTGCGGTGGAAGAGGGCATCGTCCCCGGCGGTGGTGTCGCCCTGCTCCGCGCCAAGGCGGCGGTGGAGAAGGTCACCTCCGACAACGCCGACATCAAGGCCGGCATCAAGATCGTCCTGCGCGCCCTCGAGGCCCCCATCCGCCAGATCGCCGAGAATTCCGGCGTGGAAGGCTCCATCGTGGTGGGCAAGGTGCAGGAGTCCAACGATCCGTCCTTCGGCTTCACCGCCCAGACGGAAGAGTATGTGGACATGATCGCCGCCGGCATCGTCGATCCGGCCAAGGTCGTGCGCACCGCCCTCCAGGACGCCGCCTCCATCGCGGCTCTGATCGTCACCACCGAGGCGCTCGTCGCCGAGCTGCCCAAGCGCGACTCCGGCATGCCCTCCATGCCCGGCGGCGGCATGGGCGGCATGGGCGGCATGGACTTCTAAGTCCAACGCTCAGGCGAACAAAAAGAAGGCCCCGGATTTCTCCGGGGCCTTTTTCGTTTGAAGGAGAGGGGAAGATTTACGC
>JAEZCD010000088.1 GCA_023430145.1 Pseudomonadota bacterium | reverse complement strand
GCCTTCGTCGGCGGCGAGCCGCTCGAGCCGCCGCAGGATTTGTGAGCTGCTCCCGCGCGACCCGCGCGCCGTCTTCCCTCTTCCCTGGGGGACCCCTGGGTAGAGGGTGCCCGCCACGCGGCCGGATGAGGGGGTACGGCGCCTGTCCTGAAGCTCCGTAACCCCTCACCCGCCCGCTTCGCGGGCACCCTCTCCCCCTGGGAGAGGGAAGAAAGAGGAGCGTTGTTCACGTTTTAGTCCCACCCGCTCCGCCCGTCACCAGGATTCTTCGGTGCGAGGCAGAGATCGGGACCTCGTCATTGCGAGGAGCGTCAGCGACGAAGCAATCCAACTTTCGGGCGCCGCAAGAGAAGCTGGATTGCTTCGCTGCGCTCGCAATGACGAGGGTGCGTGCCTTCCGCCCGTCACCAGGATTCTTCGAGAAGGGCCAGAAGGTCCCCCTCCGTGAGCGTCCGCGGGTTGGTCGCGGTCGAATGATCGGCGAAGCCGGCGGCGGCGAGGGAAGGGAGAAACTGGCGCGGCAGGCCCATGGCTGAGAGACTTTTCGGCAGGCCGATGCGGGCGTTCAAATCCTCGACGAAGCGGTCGAGCGTTTTTCCGCGCGCCCCGCAAACCGCCCCAAGCGCCGCCATCTTGGCCGGCGCCGCCGATGCGTTGAAGCGCAGCACGGCCGGCAGCAGCACCGCGTTCAGCGTGCCGTGATGCAGCGACGGCTCCTTCAGGGCGCCGATCGCATGCGACAGCGAGTGGACAGCGCCTAGCCCCTTCTGAAAGGTCAGGCCGCCTTCGAGCGCCGCCATCATCATCTCTTTCCGCGCCGCCCGGTTCGCACCGTCGGCGACCGCGCGCTCGATGGCGCCGATGCCGCGCGCGAGCCCGTCGAGCGCGATCGCCTCGGCCGGCGGATTGTCGCGCGGCGACAAAAAGGTCTCGATGCAATGGGTGATGGCGTCCATGCCGGTGGCGGCGGTCAGCAGCGGAGGGAGGCCGAGCGTCAGCTCGGGATCGCAGACGGCGCGCTTGGGGATCAGATGCGGCGAGATGAAGCCGAGCTTTCGGCCGTCGCGCAGCGTGATCAGCGCGCCGCGGCCGACCTCCGACCCCGTGCCGGCGGTGGTCGGCACGGCGATCACCGGCGCCGTCGCCGCCGTCACCTTCGACACCCCGCCCTCGATCGCGGCATAGGTCGCGAGCGGCCCAGCATGGGTGGCAAGCAGCGCCACGGCCTTGGCGAGGTCGATCGGCGAGCCGCCGCCGATGGCGACGAGCCCGTCGCAGCCCTCGTCGCGATAGACGGCGAGCGCGGCCTCGGCGGCCTCCTCGGTCGGGTTCGAGGGCACGGCGTCGAACACCGGCGCGGTCTTCAGCCGCGGCGCTCCGTCGACCACCCGGGCGACCAGTCCCGCCGCGACGACGCCGCGGTCGGCGACCACCAGCGGCCGCGCGATGCCGAGCTCGGCGAGATCGCCGTCGATGCCGGAAGCCGCGCCGAACTCGAAGCGCGTCTGCGTCAGATAGGTGATGAGGCCCACGACAATCCCCCCGGCTCGAGCGCCGGTCTCAGTTGCCGGCGGTCATCGCCTGCTCGAACAGCGGCGCATGCTCCCGCGCGAGCCGCGGCAGCGAGGAGACGATTTCCCGCAAGTGCGCCTGCATCGCAAGAGCCGCCGCCTCCGGATCGCGCCCGACGATGCCGTCGAGAATCGCCCGGTGCTGGGCGATCAGCCGCTCGATCGGCGTCGCCGTCGGCAGGCTGAGATAGCGCACGCGGTCCATGTGCGCCTTGACGAGCTCGATCGTCGCCCAGGCCGGCGCGCAGCCCGCGGTGGCGGCGAGGGTGCGATGAAACTCCTCGTCGAGGGTGAAGAAGGCGCCCGCATCGCCGGCATGGCGGGCGAGGTCCTGGCGGCGAAGAATATCGCGCAACAGCTCGGTCTCGTGCAGCGCGAGCCCCGTTCCGGCGCGCCGGACGATCGCCGTCTCGATCGCCTCGCGCACGAACTGCGCCGTCTCGACGTCGGGGATCGAGATGCGGGCGACGAACGAGCCGCGCGGCACGACGCGGACGAGCCTTGCCTCGCGCAGCCTGAGCAGCGCCTCGCGTACGGGCTGCCGGCTGACCGAGAGGCCGTCGGCGAGCTCCTGCTCGGTGAGCCGCGCGCCCGGCGCCAGCACCATGCGGATGATCGCCTGCCGCAGGATGCGGAACACGGCATCCGCCACCGAGGCGGCCGAGCTGTCGAGCAGCCCGTGCACGGCGCCGCGCAGATCCGACAAAGGGACGGCTTGCTCTTCCATACTCACCATACTAACCTTCCCGATAAGCCGTCGGCGGTCAATGCCGAATGATCCAGGGAGGAAGTTTCGATGATTTCCCGACGTACCTTCGCGCTCGGCACGCTCGCTACCCCGTTCATCGTCCGCGCCGCCTCGGCGCAGGCGATCACGACGCTCAACGTCAACTCCGCGCTCACCGCCGATGACCCGCTGTTCAAGGGCCTCGAGGCCTTCAAGGCCGGCGTCGAGCAGCGCTCCGGCGGCCGCATCGCGGTAAAACTGTTCCCGAGCTCGCAGCTCGGCTCGGACGAGGACGTGCTCGAGCAGGCGCGCGCCGGTGCCGCAGTCGCGGTGGTCGTCGACGGCGGCCGGCTCGCCCCGTTCGTACGCGAGTTCGGCATCATGGGCGCGCCCTATGTCGCCAACGGCTTCCCGGAGCTGCGCAAGCTCTCCACCTCGCCGCTGTTCGAGACCTGGGTCGAGAAGCTGCGCAAGGCGTCCGGTCACCAGGTGCTGTCGTTCAACTGGTTCCAGGGGCAAAGGCACCTGCTCACCAACAAGCCGGTGAAGACGCCGGCCGACCTCGCCGGCCAGCGGCTGCGCACGCCCGGCGCGCCGGTCTGGCTGGAAACCATCCGCGCGATGGGCGCGGTGCCGACGCCGATGCCGTGGACCGAGGTCTATTCGGCGCTGCAGCTCAAAGCGATCGACGCCGCCGAGGCGCAATTGCCGGCCGTTTGGGGCGCGCGGCTCTACGAGGTCGTCAAGAACGTCACCAAGACCGGGCACATCAACCTGATCACCGGCCTCGTCGGCTCGCGCGCCTGGTTCGACGGCCTGCCGCCGGATCTGCAGGCGATCGTCCGCGAGGAGGCGCTGAAGGGCGGCGACATCGGCTCGCAGGCGACCATCGCCTCGATCGACGACTTCGAGAAGAAGATGAAGGAGGCCGGCGTCGCCGTCGAGGCGATCGACGTCACCCCGTTCCGCGAGGCGACGGCCGTCGTCTACGACAAGCTGAACTATGCCGACCTCCGGCGCGAGGTCGAGGCCGTCCTGAAGAACTGAGCCGCATGGTTTCGGTGACGGAACCCTCGCCCGCGAGTATCGCGGTGCCGGCACGTCGCGCCGGGCCGCTCGAGCGCGCCGAGGAGCTGGCCGCCACCCTGTTCTTCGCCGCGACGGCCGCGCTGGTGTTCGCCGGCGCGGTCGGCCGCAGCATCGGCTCGCCGCTGATCTGGTCGGTCGATCTCGCCCAGCTCACCTTCGTCTGGGCGGCGGTGCTCGGCGCCGACATCGCGCTGAAGCGCAACCAGCACATCGAGATCGACATCCTGATCCGCCGCTTTCCGCAAGCGATGCGGCGCAGCCTCGCCATCGCCTGGCTGGTGCTGATCGCCGCCTTCCTGGCCGCCCTCGTCTGGCTCGGCACACAGCTCACCCTGCTCAACCTCGAGCGCGAGCTCGGCGACGTCGGCATCAGCTATGGCTGGGTGACGGCCGCCATCCCGGTCGGCGCACTCCTGATGCTGATCACCGTTCTGGTGCGCCTCGTCCGCGGGCTCGCCGGTCGCGAGACGCTGTCGCTCGAGGGCCATGACGGGACGGTGCTGTGACCGCGACCGTCACCTTCCTGTTCCTCGGCCTCATGTTCCTCGGCATGCCGGTCGCCTTCGCGATCGGCTGCGCGGCCTTCCTGTTCTATCTGTTCGGGCCGGTGCCGCCGAGCATCGCCGTGCAGAAGATCGTCTCCACCACGCAGTCCTTCCCGCTCTTGGCCGTGCCGCTGTTCGTGTTCGCCGGCCATCTCATGAACGAGAGCGGCATCACCGAACGGCTGATCCGCCTCGCCACCGTGCTGACGGGGTGGATGCGCGGCGGCCTCGCCCAGGTCGCCATCGCGCTGAGCGCCCTGATGGGCGGGGTGTCCGGCTCCGCGGTCGCCGATGCCGCCATGGAGGCGCGGATTCTCGGCCCCTCGATGCTGCAGCGCGGCTATTCGCGCGGCTTCACCTGCGCGGTGATCTCGGTCGGCTCGCTGATCACGGCGACCATCCCGCCGAGCATCGGCCTCATCCTCTACGGCTTCCTCGGCAACGTCTCGATCGGCCGGCTGTTCGTCGCCGGCATCGTGCCCGGCCTGCTGATGACGCTGTTCCTGATGGCGACGACCTATGTCGTCGCCACGCGCCGCGGCTACCAGCCCGAGCTCGACCGGCTGCCCGGCGGCAGGGAAGTGCTGTGCGCAGTCTGGGACAGCAAATGGGCGCTGATGTTCCCGATCCTGCTGATCGTCGGCATCCGCTACGGCATCTTCACCCCGTCCGAGGCCGGCGCCTTCGCGGTCGCCTATGCGATCGCGGTCGGCGTCCTCGTCTACCGCCAGCTGAGCTGGGCGCAGCTCGTCGGCGCGCTGCGGCACAGCGTCACCGACACCGGCATGATCATGCTGATCATCATGTTCTCGGCGATGATCGGCTACATGATCACCCTCGAGGGCGTGCCGCAGCAGGCGACGTCGTTCCTTGCCGGGCTGACGTCGAACAAGTATGCGCTGATGGCGCTGCTCGTCGCCTTTCTGGCGCTGCTCGGCATGTTCCTCGAATCCACGGTCGTGACGCTGCTCCTGACGCCGATCCTCGTCCCCGTCGTCACCCGGCTCGGCATCGACCCGGTGCATTTCGGCATCGTCATGATGACCACGGTGACGCTCGGCGGCATGACGCCGCCGGTCGGGGTCGCCATGTATACGGTCTGCGGCATGCTGAAATGCCCGATGGACACTTATACGCGGGAGGCTATCCCGTTCCTCGGCACGGTGATCCTGCTCGTCGTCCTCATGATCCTCGTCCCCGACATCGTGCTCGTCCTGCCGAACCTCGTCTTCTGAGACACGGACTGCGAAAAAGACATGCAAGAGACCTGGCGCTGGTTCGGACCGACCGACGACATCACCCTTCCCGAGATCCAGCAGACCGGCGCGTCGGGCATCGTCACGGCCCTGCACGAGATCCCCTATGGCGAGGTCTGGACGGTCGACGCGATCGCCGCCCGGCGGGACATGATCGCCGCGGAAAAGCTCGTCTGGAGCGTGGTGGAGAGCCTGCCGGTGCACGAGGCGATCAAGCTCGGCGAGGGGCCGCTCGACGGCTATTTCGAGAGCTACCGGCAGTCGCTGCGCAACCTCGCCGCCTGCGGCGTGAAGACCGTCTGCTACAACTTCATGCCGGTGCTCGACTGGACGCGCACCGATCTCGATTTCCGCCTGCCGAACGGCGGCTCGGCGCTGCGCTTCGACGCCTATCTCTACGCCGCCTTCGACGTGCTGATGCTCGAGCGCCCCGGCGCCGAGGCCGAGCAGTCGCCCGAGGTGATGGCGCGCGCCCGCGCCTGGTTCGCGAAGGCCTCGGAAGCCGACAAGCAGAAGCTGCTCGCCAACATCATGGCCGGGCTGCCGGGCGCCTTCGACCGCTACGACATCGTCGGCCTGCGCCGCATGCTCGATCGCTACCGCGGCATCGACGCGGCGGCGCTGCGCGCCAACCTCGCGCGCTTCCTGCGCGAGGTCGTGCCCACGGCCGAGGAGCACGGCATGCGCCTCTGCGTCCACCCCGACGACCCGCCGCGGCCGCTGCTCGGCCTGCCGCGGATCGTCTCCTCGGCGGCGGATCTGCGCTTCGTCGTCGGCGGGCATCCCTCGTCCGCCAACGGCATCACCTTCTGCTCGGGCTCGCTCGGCGCCGGCGCCCACAACGACGTGCCGGCGATGGCGAAGGAATTCGCGCCGCACGTGGCGTTCGCGCACCTGCGCAATGTCCGCAAAGAGCCGGACGGCTCGTTCTACGAGGCCGACCATCTCGGCGGCGACACCGACATCCCGGCCGTGATGGCGACGCTGCTGGAGGAAGACGCGCGCCGCACCGCCGCCGGCGGCGAGCCGATCCCCTTCCGGCCGGACCATGGCCATCGCCTGCTGTCGGACGAAGGCCGCCGCACGCATCCCGGCTACACGCTGATCGGGCGCCTCAAGGGCCTCGCCGAACTGCGCGGCGTGGCGGCCGGGCTCAGCGCCAGGGGCGCCGCCGCCGTGCCGCCGCGGGCCTAATCCCGCCGGAAGACCACCGTCGCCGCCCAGCCGAAGACGAGCGCCAGTAGCGCCGCGGCGATCCCATAGGCGAGCGGCCGGTGCTCGGCCATGAAGGCGATCTGTGCCTCGAAGCCCGACTTGGCGACCTCGAGCATGGTCGTCTTTCGCGCCAGCATGACCTCGTCGGCGAACAGGCTGACCTCCACCTCGAAGCGGCCGATCGGCACGTTGGCCGGTATCGGGATGGTCGCCCGGAACAGCTGCCCGTTCAGGAACTGCGCACCGTCGTCGACCTCGCGATAGAGGCCGGACTCCTCGCTGAGCCGCAGCAGCGCCTCCCGGAACTCGGCCGATTGCGGGCCGCGTCGCGCCGGCTCTGGCAGCGCCTCCAGAAGGCCGATGCCATAGCGCTCGCGGAAGGCCGGGCTCGTGATCTCGGCCGGCGCCCGTGTGGCGATCACGGCGAGATAGCTCGGCGCGCCCGGGAAGGTTCTCGACTCGCGGTTGATCCAGATGCCCAGCACACGCTCCTTCCGGCGCACGACGAGGTCGCGGGCCGGCCCGCGGACGGTGACGACGAGGTCGTAGCTGCCGCGGCGCGGCACGCTCGCCGCATCGCGCTGCACGGCCCCGAACAGCACCACCTCGGTGCCGGTGAAGTTGGAGGCGATCACCACCCGGTCGGACGAGAGCGAGAGCACGAGCTCCTCGGCTGCGGCCGAGATCGCCGTGCAGGCGAGGAGCAGCAGCGCGGCGCCGATCCGTCTCATGCGTCGGGCCCGCGGCCGGAGATCGAGAAGAGGTCGGCCGGTGTGACGACGAGATCGACCGCAAACCGCAGGCAGACCGCGAGCAGCAGCAGCGCGAGGAGAAGCCGCAGCTGCTCGCCGCGCAGCTTCTGCCCGGCGCGGGCGCCGAACTGGGCGCCGATCGAGCCGCCGAGCATCAAGAGGATCGCCAGCACCGCGTCGACCGACTGGTTGGTGACCGCGTGCAGGATGGTCGCCGCCGTCATGGTGACGAGGATCTGGAACAGCGAGGTGCCGATCACCACCGCCGTCGGCACGTGGAACAGGTAGATCAGCGCCGGCACCAGCAGGAAGCCGCCGCCGATGCCGAGCACGGCGCCGATGAAGCCGATGACGACGCCGAGGCCGACGATCGGGATCGCGCTCACATAGAGCATCGAGGTGCGGAAGCGCATCTTGAGCGGCAGGCCGTGGAACCAGACGTGCCGCCCCGAGCTGCGCGCCGGCGGCGGCTTGCCGCCGCGCGCCTGCAGCAGCGCGCGCGTGCTCTCGACCAGCATCAACCCGCCGACCGCGCCGAGAAAGGCGACATAGGAGAGCGAGATGATTAAGTCGAGATGGCCGACCGCCCTCATCGCGTTAAAAAACAAGACGCCAAGTAGTGTGCCGGTAATGCCGCCGGCGAGCAGCACGAGGCCGAGCTTGAGGTCGAGCGCCTTGCGCCGCCAGTAGGAGAGGGCGCCGGTGAAAGAAGAGGCAGCGATCTGGCCCGCCTCCGTCGCCACCGCGACAGCAGATGGAATGCCGCTGAAGATGAGCAGCGGCGTCATCAGGAAGCCGCCGCCGATGCCGAACATGCCGGAGATGAATCCGACCGCGAGACTCATCCCGAAGATCAGGAATATATCGACGGGTATTTCGGCGATCGGCAGATAGATTTGCATGCCCGGTCCCGCGCGGCCGCGGTGGGCCGGAGCGCCTGAAAAGGCTGATCCCGCGCGTTATCGACGCCGGTCGCGCCTGTCAATTGTCAGCCGCGCGAGGCCGGACCGGAATGCTGAGGGTAGCTGCGGGCGTTGCGCGGCAGTGCCGCATCCCAGCCCTCGGCCGGCGCGGCGACCTCGTTGGCTGCCGGATCGGCCGGCTTCGGCTGGAACGCCTGCGCCGCGAGCTTGGCCGCGGCGAGATCGGCCGGCGCGAGCTTGACGGCGACCGCGTCGCGCTTGGCGGCGGCGTCGGCGTCCCCCTGCTCGGCGGCGAGCGCGAACCATTTGTAGGCCGCGGCGAGGTCGCGCTTCACCCCGAGCCCGCGCACCAGCAGCACGCCGAGATTGTACTCGCTGTCCACCAGCCCCCGCTCGGCGGCCTTCTGGAACCAGTACGCCGCCGTCGTGTAGTCGGGCGCGCCGAGCCCGCCCTCGGCATGCAGCACGGCGAGGTTGTGCATCGACTTGACGTGGCCGAGCTGGGCGGCGCGCTCGTACCAGCGCCGCGCCGCCTCGAGGTCCTTGGCGACGCCGTTGCCGCGCTCGTACATGCCGCCGAGCCGGTACTGCGCCGGGGCGAGGTTCTGCGCGGCGGCCTGCTCGAACCAGCGCGCCGCGCGTGCCGTGTCATAGGTGACGCCGCGGCCCTCGGCGTAGCGGACGCCGATCTCGTACTGCGCCGCCGGATCGCCGGCATCGGCGCGCTCGCGCAGCCTGGCGCCACCGATCTCCGCCGGCAGCGACGTCGACGGTCTGCCGG
>JAEZCD010000087.1 GCA_023430145.1 Pseudomonadota bacterium | reverse complement strand
GCGGGGCCGGGCACGGCTTCGAGGTCAGTCGCGGACCGGGGCGATGGCCATCGCATCGGCGATGATGCGGTAGACGTCGCTCTGCTCGAGATAGCCCTTGAAGGCCTCCGAGCCGGGGCCGCTCGCCTGCAGGACGACGTCGTCCACGGTATGCACGGCGGTGTCGGACGAGCGCGGCAGGTTGCCCTCGCGGAAGACCGCGCCGGGAACATCCTTGTAGGCTTCGTTGGCGACGTATTGCTTCTTCTCGTTCTGCACCGCCGGCACGAACGGGCCGTCCAGCTTCGGCCGGAACGTCTCGTAGTGGTCAGGATAGTTGCTCGAGAAGACGGCGAGGCGCTTGGACACGTCCACCTTGTCCGGGTAGCCGTCGCTGTTCTTGTCCTCGTAGTTCGTGAAGCCCGAATTGCCGTAGACGCCGACCTTGTCGCGCATCTGAGCACCCGGCTTGTCGTCGTCGATCGTGCCGATGATCGACAGGCCGTGGGTGTGATCCGGGGCGACGATGACCAGCGTCTCCGGATTCGTCTTCTGGAACTCCGTAGCGAGGCCGACGACGTGGTCGAGCTCGATCGTGTCGACCAGCGAGCGGTCCCAGTCCATCGGATGCGCCATCTTGTCGATCGAGGCGCCCTCGACCATCAGGAAGAAGCCCTCCGGGTTCTTCGACAGCTGGTCGAGCGCCACCTGCGTCATCTCGACGAGGCCGGGCTGATTCGGGAACTTCGACACCGTGCCCTTCTTCAGGAACTCGCGGTCGAGCGTGGTGTCCATGTTGCCGGGGTGGAACAGGCCGAGGATCTTGCCGCTGTTGGTGCCGGCCGCGGCGGCGAGCTCGGCCTTGTCGGTCGCGAGCGCATAGCCGGCGTCCTTGAACAGGGCGATGTAGTCCTTGTCGTCCTTGCGCTTGGAGCCCGGCGTGCTCTTCGGCAGGAAATAGGCCGAGCCGCCGCCGAGCACGACGTCGGGCTGGACGTCGAGGAACATGCCCGTGATCGCCTCCTTGTCGGCGCGCAGGCGCGTATGCGCGACCATCGCGGCCGGCGTCGCGTCCTGGATCTCGGAGTTGGAGACGACGCCGACCGACTTCTTGGTCGTCCGGCGCAGCGCCTCGGCGATCGTCTCGACCCTGGGATCGTCGAGGCTGTTCTTGGTCCGGTCGGCATAGACGCCGAGCGCGTTCACCGCCGTCTTGTGGCCGGTCACCATGGCCGACATCGTGTTGGCGCTGTCGGTGGCGATGCCGTTCGTCGCCGAGGTGCCGATGAAGGCCGAGCGCTCGAGGTCGTCCATGGCGAGGCGGCCGTTCGCCTTGCCCTCGGTCATGCCCTTCGACATGATCCGGGCGCCGGTGCGATGGGCGACCGAGAGGCCGTCGCCGACGATCAGGATGACGTTCTTGGCTTTCGCGGTCGACGGGGTGGCGAACACCTCCCAGACGACGGTCTTGGCATCGCCGCCGGCCGAAGCCTCGAGCGTGTATGTGCCGGGCTTGCCGATGCGGGCGGCGCGGATGAGGATCGCGGAGGCGTCGACGCCGGGCTCCTTCTCGACGAACTCGACGGCCTTGCCGAGCACTTTCTCGGCCGGCTCGCCATTGATCGTCACCTTGACGTCGCCCGGCTTCACCACGGACGCGAACTCGACCTTCATGTCGAACGGCGAGCCGGCGAGGATCGTCGCCCGGTCGAGCGGATAGACGGTCGCGGCGGTGGCCGCGGAGACGAGGCAGGTGGTCGCGGCGAGGGCGGCTAGGAGGGCGCGCATTCGGAAAGTCTCCAGGCTGTGCGGTTCGGCCCTTGGCTAGCTCCTAACCGATGTCACTCCGGTGACGGCCGGCCTCCTCTCCCGCCTTACGTCGCGCTGCGGTGCAGGAGCACGATCGCCTCGGCGTCGGTGAGGCCCTGCAGGCTGCGGTCGCGGCGCGGGATGCGACGCTCCTCGCCGGTGCGGTCGAGCGGCCGGAAGACGTCGACCGGCTGCTCGAAGCCGCGCAGCTCCTTCTCGCCGAGCGATTCCCAGGCGCCGCCGACATAGCCGACGAACTCGGCGCTGGCGACGACCGGGATGGCATGCCGCTTGGCGATCTCCTGCAGCCGCACCGTCTCGTTCACCGTCGCGCCGAAGGCCGAGAAGGCGAGGCGATCGACGAGGCCGACATTGCCGTACATGATGTTGCCGACATGCAGGCCGAGGCCGAAATGCAGCGGCTCCTTGCGCTGCCTCTGGAGCTCGGCATTCACCTCGGCCATGCGCAGCGGCGCCTCGATCGCCCCGGCGAGCGCCTTGCGGCAAGCGCGGACGATGTCGCGGCGCCGCCGGCGGGTCGGGAACACGGCGAGGAAGCCGTCGCCGGCGAGGCTGAGGATCTCGCCGCCGGCATCCTCGATCGCCCCGGCGACGGTGTCGAAGAAGAGGTTCAGCACCTCCGAATAGGGGCCGCGGCCGAGCCGCTCGGCGAGCGCCGTCGAGTCGCGCAGGTCGCCCCAGACGAGGGCGGCGCGGATGGTCTCGGCGTCGCCGCGCTTGATCTGACCCGACAGCACCCGCTCGCCCGCGCTGCGGCCGAGATAGGTGGAGAGCACGCGGGCGGTGATGGCGGTGCGGATGCCGACCTTGCAGGCGACCGCGAGCCGGTCCTGGATGTGCTCGAGAACATACATGTCGGCGGCCGAGAAGCCGCCCTGCCGGTCCGTCGCCCAGGAGCCCATCATGCCCTGCTCGCTGGCCGCATCGAAGCCGATCGAATAGGCGACGTAGTCGGTCACGCCCTCCTCGCGCAGCTCGGCGAGGATCGGGAATTCGGGCTCGCCTGCGGCGAGCGGCGCGCGCCGCAGGGAGGCGAGCTTGTTCTTGCGCAGATGATAATAGGGGCTGTTGAGATAGCGGTCGGGCTCGACGCCGTCGCGCAGATGCCGATAGCCCGAGACCTCGAGCCCGCCGTTCTTGCGCCAGAGGTAGCCGACGGCGCTGTAGAGCGGATGCAGCACCGAGAAGGTGAAGTGCGCGCGCACGAGCGGCACGCCGGCCTCGGCGAGGCGGTCGCAGCAGCCGGCGATCACCGCCTCGATGTCGGCGTCCGCGAGCGCCTGCGTGACGAGCCAGTCGGCGAGGCTGTCGAGGCGGCGCGGCGGCTCGTGCGCCGGCGCGGCCGAGCGCGGCCGCCGCTCCGCCCGCGCCGGCTCCCTCGATTTAGTCTGCTGGTCCATGCGCACCCGTCGGCTGTTTCGTTCTGGCGTCAACGCCGCCGACCCTCCGGCGGCACCGCCGAGCTAGGAAGAATCTCCACATCGGCGTCGCGGCATCCACGCATGTGGCGATGCCGGCGCGGAGTGCAACAGCGGCGTTGCTTCCGTAGCCTGCTGCTTGCGCCGGCGAAGCGATCTGCCTATGGCCGAGGCGCCGCATCCGCATCCGCGGCGCAACCTGCCGGGGACCCCCATGGCCGACCTCGAGGCCTCGACTTTCGCGGCGCTGCTCGACCGCATTGACCGCCGCCGCGCGACGGTCGCCGTGCTCGGGCTCGGCTATGTCGGGCTGCCGCTGGCGCTGCGCCTCGCCGAGGCGGGCTTTCCGGTGCTCGGCTTCGATGTCGATCCGGAAAAGCCGCGGCGGCTGGCGCGCGGCGAATCCTATCTCAGCCACCTGCCGGCGGCGCGCATCGCGGCGGCGATGGCCGGCGGCATGCAGGCCACCGCCGATCCGGCCCGGCTCGACGCCGCCGACATCTTCGTCGTCTGCGTGCCGACGCCGCTCGACGCCTATCGCGAGCCCGACCTCGGCTACGTCGTCGGCACCGTCGAGACGGTCGCCGCGCATCTGCGCCCCGGAAACCTCGTCTGCCTCGAGAGCACCACCTATCCCGGCACCACCGAGGAGGTGGTGCGGCCGATCCTCGAGACGACCGGCCTGCGTCTCGGCGAGGGTTACTTCCTCGCCTATTCGCCCGAGCGCGAGGATCCGGGCAATCCGCTCGAGGCGCGGAAAATCCCAAAGGTGGTGAGCGGCGTCACGCCCGCCTGCGCGGCCCTCGCCGAGCGGCTCTACGGCGCCATCGTCGACCGGGTCGTGCCGGTCAGCTCGACGCGGGCCGCCGAGATGACGAAGCTGCTCGAGAACATCCACCGGGCGGTCAACATCGGCCTCGTCAACGAGATGAAGATCATCGCCGACCGGATGGGGCTCGACATCTTCGAGATCATCCGCGCCGCGGCGACGAAGCCGTTCGGCTTCGTCCCCTATACGCCCGGGCCCGGCCTCGGCGGCCACTGCATCCCGATCGATCCGTTCTACCTCACCTGGAAGGCGCGCGAGTTCGGCGTCAACACGCGCTTCATCGAGCTCGCCGGCGAGATCAACAGCGCCATGCCGGACTGGGTGGTGCAGAAGGTGGTGCGGGCGCTCAACGACCGCGGCAAGCCGGTGCGCGGCAGCCGCATCCTGGTGCTCGGCGTCGCCTACAAGAAGAACGTCGACGATTCGCGCGAGACGCCGGCGGCCGAGATTTTGCGCTTGCTCGGCGAGCTCGGCGCCGACATCGGCTATTCCGATCCGCTGGTGCCGACCTTCCCGGTGATGCGGAAGTACAAGTTCGATCTCGCGAGCCGGGCGATCGACGCGGCCATGCTCGAGAAGACCGACTGCGTCGTGCTCGTCACCGACCACGACGCCTTCGATTACGCGACCATCGCCCGGCATGCGCCGCTCGTCGTCGACACGCGCGGCCGCTTCGCCAAGGCGGCCAACGTCGTGCCGGCCTAGCGGCGGCGCCGCGGGCGCTCGATCTCGCCCGTCACGTCGGCCGAGGGCTGCTCGCTGAGGCTGCGGTAGATGAAGCCGCCGAGCGCGCCGCCGATCAGCGGCGCCACCCAGAACAGCCACAGCTGCTGGAGCGCCCAGCCGCCGACGAACAGGGCAGGGCCGGTGCTGCGCGCCGGGTTCACGGAGGTGTTGGTGACCGGGATGCTGATGAGGTGGATCAAGGTCAGCCCGAGGCCGATGGCGATCGGCGCGAAGCCCAGCGGCGCCTTGCCGTGCGTCGAGCCCATGATGATGAACAAAAACATCGCCGTCAGCACGATCTCGGCGACGAGCGCCGCGGTCAGGCTGTAGCCGCCCGGCGAGTGCTCGCCATAGCCGTTGGAGGCGAATCCCTTGGCGAGATCGAACCCCGCCGCGCCGCTGGCGATGACGTACAGCACCGCCGCGCCGATGATGGCGCCGATAACCTGCGAAACGATGTAGGGCAGGATGTCCCTGGCCGGGAAGCGGCCGCCGGCCGCGAGGCCCACCGTCACCGCCGGGTTGAGGTGGCAGCCCGAGATGTGGCCGATGGCATAGGCCATGGTCAGCACCGTCAGGCCGAAGGCGAAGGAGACGCCGAGAAGCCCGATGCCGACGTCCGGGAAGCCGGCGGCGATCACCGCGCTGCCGCAGCCGCCGAAGGTGAGCCAGAACGTGCCGATGCCCTCGGCGAGGCATTTTCGGATGTCGAACATCCCGTTCCCTCCTGTGTTTCGAGACCCGATTCCTGCCTAGAGCGCCGCCGTGCGCGCCGCCAGCGCTCAGACAGGTCATCAACCGGTTCTTTTTCCTGTCAGTGGCAGCTTCAGGCGTCATTCCGGGCCCGGCGCTGCGCGCCGTGCCGGAATGACGCCCCGACGCGCCGCCAGATCGCCACCGTCACGCCCGCCTCCGGATCGAGCAGGCGCCGCTCGTCGAGCGCGAGCCCGGCGGCCTCGAGCACCGCCTTGGGCCTTTTCGCCGGCACTTCGGGGAAAACGCCGAGCCCGCCCGGCAGCCTCACCCCGGCGGCACGCGACAGGTCGAAGGCGTCGTAGCGCGGCAGGAACAGGCCGTAGATGCTCGGGCCGCCCAGCACCGCCGCGAATCCTTCCGTTACGCCGAGCTGTTCGGCGGCGGCCTCGAACGGCAGGCCGGCCGGGTTCCAGAGGAGCGTCCGCGGCTCGCCCGCGACTGATTCGCCGGTCTCGACGCTTCTCGTGGCGATCAGGCGCGGACGATCCCGGGTCCCGGAAAAGTGCTCGCGCGAATTCTTGCCGTGCACGATCAGCGCCGCCTCCGCGAGCCGGCCGAAGAAGAATCTCTGGTCCGCCTCGATCTGCAGCGAAGCCGGCATGACGCCGCGCGCGTCGGCGATCATGCCGTCTTCGGAGACGATGGCGAAGCCTTCGACCTGCAAGGGCATCCGGCGGCGTCTACCCGTACGCGAAGCCGCGCACCGGACGGCCGGGCACCAGCGCCTGCGCCGCCATGGCGATGCCGTCGGCGTCGATGCCGTAGTGGCGATAAAGCTCGGCGATGCTGCCGGTCTGGCCGAAATGCTCCACCCCGAGCGAGCGCGTCCGGTGGCCGTGCACGGCGCCGAGCCAGGCGAGCGTCGCCGGGTGGCCGTCGATCACCGTGACGAGGCCGCAATGGGAGTGGAGCTGTCCGAGCAGCCGTTCGACATGGCTGCGCGCGGCGGCGATGCCGTGCTCGCGCGCCCGCTGCGCCGCGGTCCAGCCGGCGTTCAGGCGATCGGCCGAGGTGATCGCGAGCAGGCCGACGTCGCGGCGGTCCTCGGCGATCAGGCCGACCGCCTCCATCGCCTCCGGCGCCACCGCGCCCGTATAGGCGACGACGATCTGCGCGTTCGGCCCCGGCGGCCGCATCCAGTAGCCGCCATTGACGATGTCGCGGGCGAGCTCCGGCGTCATCTTCCGCTGCGGCTGCTCGAGCGCGCGCGTGCTGAGGCGCAGATAGACCGAGCCGCCCACCTCGTCGCGCAGCCAGGTGGTCTCGTCCGGCTCCGGATCGCCGGTGCGCTGCATGTAGTCGAAGCTCCATCGCAGGATGGTCGCGAGCTCGTCGACGAAGGCCGGCTCGAAGCTCGCGAGCCCATCCTGGCCGATGCCGACGAGCGGCGTCGCGATCGACTGGTGGGCGCCGCCCTCGGGCGCCAGCGTCACGCCCGAGGGGGTCGCGGCGAGGATGAAGCGGGCGTCCTGGTAGCAGGCGTAGTTGAGGGCGTCGGCGCCGCGCAGGATGAACGGGTCGTAGAGCGTGCCGACCGGCAGGAGGCGCTCGCCGAACAGCGAGTGCGACAGGCCGAGCGCCGACAGCATGAGAAAGAGATTGCTCTCGGCGATGCCGAGCTCGAAATGCTGTCCCGAGGGGCGGAAATCCCAGGTGAAGGTGGAGGGGATGCGCTCCTTCTTGAACAGATCCGCCATCTCCTGCCGGGCGAACAGGCCGCGCTCGTTCACCCAGGGGCCGAGATTGGTCGAGACGGTGACGTCCGGCGAGGTGCTGACGACGCGCCGGGCGAAAGTCTCCTCGCCGCGGGCGATCCCCTGCATGAGAAGGCCGAAGCCGTGCTGGGTCGACATCACCGGCTGCGCACGAAGCTCGAGCTTTTCCGGCACCGCGATCGTCGGCGCCTCGAGCCGCCGCGGCCCGTCCTGCACGAACGGCACCCGGGCGAGGAAGTCTTCGGCCGCCGCCGCGGTGTCGGCGTCAAAACCCTCGAAGGAATCCCATTCGTGCCCCTCGCGGATGCCGAGCGCGGCGCGCAGGCCCTCGATCTGCTTCGTCGTCATGAGGCCGGCATGATTGTCCTTGTGGCCGGCGATGGGGAGCCCGAAGCCCTTGATGGTGTAGGCGATGAAGCACACCGGCCGGTCGTGTTTCTCGGCCGCGCGGAAGGCCTCCAGCAGCGACGAGAGGTCGTGCCCGCCGAGATTGCCCATCAGGGCGGCGAGCTCGTCGTCGCTGCGCCGGCCGATCAGCGCCGAGACCGGCCCCTGGTCGCCGAGATCCTCCATGAGGCGCGCGCGCCAGGCGGCGCCGCCCTGGAAGGTGAGCGCCGAGTAGAGCTGGTTCGACGCCGACTCGATCCAGTCGCGCAGCTTCTCGCCGCCCGGCTCGGCGAAGGCCGCCTCCTGCAGCTTGCCGTGCCGGAGCACGACGACGTCCCAGCCGAAGGCGGCGAACATCGCCTCGAAGCGCGACCAGAGACCCTCGCGGACGACGGCGTCGAGACTCTGGCGATTGTAGTCGACCACCCACCAGGTGTTGCGCAGCCCGTTCTTCCAGCCCTCGAGCAGCGCCTCGAAGATGTTGCCCTCGTCCATCTCCGCATCGCCCAGAAGGCCGATCATGCGCCCCTCGGGGCGCCAGGTGCCGAGCCCCTTCAGCCGCAGATAGTCCTGCACGAGCGAGGCAAAGATGGTCTGCGCGACGCCGAGGCCGACCGAGCCGGTCGAAAAATCGACGTCCGTATCCTTGGTCCGCGAGGGGTAGGACTGGGCGCCGCCATAGCCGCGAAAATTCTGGATCTTGTCGAGGCTCTGCCGGCCGAGCAGGTACTGGATGGCATGCAGGATCGGGCTCGCGTGGGGCTTGACGGCGACGCGATCCTGCGGCCGCAGCACCTCGAAATAGAGCGCCGTCATGATCGTCGCCATGGAGGCGGAGGAGGCCTGATGGCCGCCGATCTTCAGCCCGTCCGGGTTGTCGCGCAGGTGGTTGGCGTTGTGGATCATCCACGTCGCCAGCCACAGCACTTTTCGCTCGAGCGCGGCGAGGGTGTTCATATCGACGCCGGACATTGCCTGCCTCCCGCCCCGCGAAACTCCTGGTACGCGGGAACCAGTGCCTAGAATACACCGATCCGGCGGCGGCGGAGTCGCGGCTACGGGGCGGCCGTCGGCGCACCAAACCCGTGGACGGCGGCGAAAGACCGCGCCCGGGCGATTCCGCAAAGCCGGCACATCCTCTAGGGTCCGGCCGCATGCCGCTCCGCATCGCCACCTGGAACATCAACTCCGTCCGCCTGCGCTTCGACCTCGCCGCCCGGCTGATCGCCGAGGAGGCGCCGGACGTGCTGTGCCTGCAGGAGACGAAGTGCCCGGACGACGCCTTCCCGCTCGCCGGCTTCAGAAAGCTCGGCTATCGGCACGCGGCGCTGAACGGCCAGAAAGGCTATCACGGCGTCGCCATCCTCTCGCGAAAACCGTTCCTCGCCGTGCAGCAGGACGATTTCTGTGAGAAGCGCGACTGCCGGCATGTCGCGGCGACGATCGACGGCGGCGCCGGGCCGGTGACGGTGCACAATTTCTACGTGCCGGCCGGCGGCGACGAGCCCGATCCGGAGATAAACCCGAAATTCGCGCACAAGCTCGCCTTCCTGGACGAGATGCGCGCCTGGTCCGCCGCGCAGAAGGCGGGCGCGAACCAGATTCTGGTCGGCGACCTCAACGTGGCGCCGCTCGAGACCGACGTCTGGAGCCACAAGCAGCTGCTGAAGGTCGTCAGCCACACGCCGATCGAGGTGGAGAAGTTCGGCCGCGCGCAGGCCGGCGGCGCCTGGGTGGACGTCATGCGGCGCGAGATTCCGGAGCCGACGCGGCTCTACACCTGGTGGAGCTACCGCGCCGCCGACTGGCGCGCCGCCGACCGCGGGCGCCGGCTCGACCACATCTGGGCCTCGCCGGATCTCGCCCCCTCGCTCGGCGGCATCAGCGTGCTGAAGGAGGTGCGCGGCTGGGAGCGCCCCTCCGACCACGTGCCGGTGCTGGCGAGCCTGGGGTGAGGGGCGGGCCGGGTGCGGCCTCAAACTCGGCAGATCGAGGCGCCGCCGTCGACCAGCATTGCCGTTCCGGTGACGAAGCTGCCGGCATCGGAGGCGAGGAAGAGCGCGCCTTGCGCGATCTCCTCGGGCCGCGCCATGCGCTTCAGCGCGTGCAGGCCGTTCACGAACTCCTGCGTCTCCTGTGTCGCGTCCGGCCGGTTGGTGATGCTCATCGGCGTATCGGTGCCGCCCGGGAGAAGCGCGTTCACTCTGATCCCGCGCGGCCCGAGCTCGCCCGCGAGCGCCTTGGCGAGGCCGATCAGGCCGGCCTTGGCGGCCGAATAGGCGCTCATGCCGGGCAGGCCGGCGGTGTGGCCGACGAAGCTCGAGGTGAAGATCAGCGACCCGCCGCCGCGCTCCATCAGCGCCGGAACCTGGGCGCGAGCGGCCAGGAATGCGCTCGTGAGGTTCACGTCGAGCGTCTTGTGCCAGGCGTCGAGCCCGAGCTCGGCGATCGGCGTGCTTTCGCCGAGGAACCCGGCATTGTTGAAACCGATGTCGAGACCGCCGAACCTTTCTCGCGCTTCCTCGACGAGGCGTCCCGCGGTCGTCTCCTCGCGCACGTCTCCCGCGACCGCGACCGCCCGGTCTTTCCCGATCGAGGCGGCGACGCCTGCGAGCCGCGCCGGATCGCGCCCGTTGAGGATCAGCCGCGCGCCCTCGGCCGCGAACAGCCGCGCCGCCGCCCGCCCGATTCCCGAGCCGGCCCCCGTGATGATGGCCACCTTGCCGTTCAGCACGCCCATCGCCTTCGTCCTCCGCTCGACATGATCGAGGCGGTGACATCCCCCGCCTGGATGGGGCGTGCACTCCGGAACTTGCTCCGGAATCGACCAGTTGGACGAGAGGCTCCATGCGGAGAACCCGCGGGCCGACCGACGTCCGCAAAATCGCCGCGCCGCTGTCGGATCGTCGCTGCGACGCTCGTCCTTTGCCCGACCAACGAGAGGAGACGGAAAATGCCCTATGTGGATGGCTTCGTGCTGGCGGTGCCGAAGGCCAATCTCGATGCCTACAAGGATCTCGCGCGCACGGCCGGCAGCGTCTGGAAGGATCATGGCGCCATCGACTATGTCGAGGCGATCGGCGACGACGTGCCCTATGGCGAGCTGACCTCCTTTCCGCGCGCCGTGCAGGCCAAGGACGACGAGGTCGTCGTGTTCGCCTGGGTGACCTACCAGGACCGCAAGCACCGCGACGACGTTGTGGCGAAAGTGATGGCCGATCCGCGCCTGAAGCACGACGGGGAGACCATGCCCTTCGATGGCAAGCGCATGATCTTCGGCGGCTTCCAGAGCTTCGTCGAGATGTGAGGCGATCCGGCGGCTTTCGAGGCCGTCGGGCTACGCATCGGCGGTGAGAAGCTGGTCCCGTTCCCGCGCCTTCGGCGCGCCGGGGACGGCGCCGGAATGCCTCCGCGACGCCCGCGCCGGCACCGCCGCTACTGCAGGAACGACCGCGTCGGCTCCGCGTCGAAGTCGATCACGGGGCCGAGCGGCACGATGCCGGTCGGGTTGATCGCGCGGTGGCTCTCGTAATAGTGGCGCTTGATGTGCTCGAAATCGACCGTCTCCCGGATGCCGCGGACACGAAACAGCTCGCGCGTATAGGAGAACAGGTTTGGGTAGTCGGCGAGGCGGCGCAGGTTGCACTTGAAGTGGCCGACATAGACCGGGTCGAAGCGCAGCAGCGTGGTGAAGAGCCGCCAGTCGGCCTCGGTCTGCCGGGCCCCGCAGAGCCAGCGCTGCCCCGCGAGGCGCCGCTCGAGCCAGTCGAGCGTCTCGAACAGCGGGCCGATCGCCTCCTCGTGCGCCGCCTGCGTGCCGGCGAAGCCCGCCTTGTAGACGCCGTTGTTGACGGTGTCGTAGATGCGCGCGTTCAGCGCGTCGATCTCCTCGCGATGCTCGGCCGGATACCAGTCGCCCGCCCGCGCGCCGGCGCCGTCGAAGGCGCTGTTGAGCATGCGGATGATCTCCGAGGATTCGTTGCTGACGATCGTCCGCCGCCGCTTGTCCCAGAGGACCGGCACGGTGACGCGGCCGGTATAGGCCGGGTCGGCGAGCGTGTAGATCTCGTGCAGGTAATCGGCGCCGTTGACCTCGTCCGGGATCACGCCCGGCGCGGGTGAAAAGGTCCAGCCGTGCTCGGCCATCAGCCAGTGCACGACCGAGATCGAGATGTGCTCCTCAAGGTCTTTCAGCGCCCGGAAGATCGTCGTGCGGTGCGCCCAGGGGCAGGCGCGGGCGATGTAGAGGTGGTAGCGGTCGGAGTCGGCGGCAAAGCCGCCCTCGCCGCTCGGGCCGGGGTTGCCGTCGGGCGTCACAAAGTTGCGGAAGGCGCTGTCGGCGCGAACGAATCGGCCGCCGCTCGCAGCCGTGTCGTACCAGCGGTCGTGCCACACGCCGTCGACGAGCAGACCCATGGCGGCCTCCGAAAAGGAAAAGGCGGACGGTCGCCCGTCCGCCCGATGATTTCGCTCCGCCTCTTTACTTCTTCCAAGGAGGAGAAGAGCCTGCCCCGGACTTGATCCGAGGTGGCCGCGGAGCGGCCGGATGAGGGTACGGCGCTCGTTCTGAGGCTCCGCAGCCCCTCACCCGCCGCCTGCGGCGGCACCCTCTCCCGATGGGAGAGGGAAGAGAAGAAATCTCAGCGCTTGGAGAACTGGAAGCTGCGGCGGGCTTTCGCGCGGCCGTACTTCTTGCGCTCGACGACGCGCGAGTCGCGGGTCAAAAAGCCTTCCTTCTTCAGGACCCCACGCAGCTCCGGCTCGTAATAGGTGAGCGCCTTGGAGATGCCGTGGCGGACCGCGCCGGCCTGGCCCGAGAGGCCGCCGCCGGTCACCGTGACGACGACGTCGTACTGGCCCTGCCGGTTGGCGACCGCGAGCGGCTGCTGCAGCAGCATGCGCAGCACCGGGCGGGCGAAATAGGTCTCGAGCGGGCGCTCGTTGACCGTGATCTGGCCCGGGCCGGGCTTGATCCAGACGCGGGCGACCGCGTCCTTGCGCTTGCCGGTGGCATAGGCGCGGCCCTGCGGGTCGACCTTCTTGACGTGCTTGGGGGCTTCCTCGGCCGCCGGCCCGCGCAGCGCGGTGCCGAGATCGCCGAGCGACTGCAGATTGTCCGCCATCGTCAGGCGCTCCTGGTGTTCTTGGGATTGAGCGCGGCGACGTCGAGCGGCGTCGGCTGCTGCGCTGCATGCGGATGGTCGGGGCCGGCATAGACGCGCAAATTGCCGAGCTGCTTCCGCCCCAGCGGCCCGCGCGGCAGCATGCGCTCGACCGCCTTCATGACGACGCGCTCGGGGAAGCGACCGTCGAGGATCTGGCCGGCCTTCCGCTCCTTGATGCCGCCCGGATAGCCGGTGTGCCAGTGATAGGTCTTCTGCTCCCGCTTGCGGCCGGTCAAAAGGACCTTCTCGGCATTGACGATGACGATGTTGTCGCCGTCGTCGACATGCGGGGTGAAGGTCGGCTTGTGCTTGCCGCGCAGGCGCATCGCGACGAGGGTCGCGAGCCGTCCGACGACGAGGCCGCTGGCGTCGATGACGATCCAGCTCTTCTCGACGTCGGCGGGTTTTGCCGAGTAGGTGCGCATCCGAAAATCCTGGAAAAGGGTCGCGGGCGCGCATGCCGCACCCGCCGATGGCCCGTCTGTAGCGCGGGCGGAATGTCGCGTCAAGCGAAACGCGAGCAATTTCCGTGGCTTCGCGTCATGGTAATATAATACCTGGATTTCTCCTGGAACGGCGACGAGGGCGCCGTCGTTGCCTCCTCGCCTCTCGCCGGGCCGAGCGCGGCGACCGAAAACCTGCTAGGGAATCGCGCGACCAAGCGTCGAGTTGCACGGAGACGTCCATGCCGAAGATCGCCGATTCGTTTCTGGCCAAGCTCGTCGCGGCCGGTTTTCTCGCCCTCGCGCTGCCGGCGGTGCCGGCCTCGGCGCAGGGCACCCAGCAGGCGCAGCCGCAGGATGCGGCACCCGAGATCGAGCCGCAGCAGGTGCAGCTGACGGCGCCGGCGGTCGAGCGGTTCCTGGCCAGCTGGAAGGACCTCGACGCCCTCCGCGCCAAGCTCGACAAGCAGGAAGGCGCCGCGTCGGGGGCGGACGACGAGGAGGAGGGCGATCCGCTGTTCGCGCTCGGCGCCTATCTCGACAAGCCGAAGGCCAAGGCGGAGATCGACAAGGCGCTCGCCAAGCACGGCTTCGCCAACTACGCCGAGTGGGCCAACGTCGCGCAGTCGGTGATGCTCGCCTTCGGGGCCGCCGATCCGCAGAGCGGTCCCATCGACCTCGATGCCGAGAAGGCGCGCGTGATCGAGGAGATCGAAGCCGACAAGACGCTCACCGCCGAGGACAAGAAGCAGGCCCTCGCCGCGCTCGACGAGCAGTTCGCAGCGCTGGCCGACTTCCAGCCGCTTCCCGGAAATGTCGATGTGGTGAAGCCATATCTCGACAAGATCCGCGAGATCTTCGACGAGCAGCCGCAGTGAGGCTGGTCGCGGCGGGCAGGGCAGGGCGGCGCGCATGGACCACGACGTCTACGACGACGACTACCTCGCCGGCATACTGAGGTCGGCGCGGACGATCGCCGTCGTCGGCGCCAGCGCCAATCCGGCGCGGGCGAGCAACTACGTTTCCCGCTTCCTCGCCGAGCGCGGCTATGCGGTCCACCCGGTCAATCCGGGCCATGCCGGCCAGGAGATCGACGGCCGCCGGGTGTTCGCCCGGCTCGCCGACCTGCCGGTGCCGATCGACCTCGTCGACGTGTTCCGGAGATCCGAGGACGTGCCCTCGGTGGTCGACGAGGTGTTGGCGCTCGACCCGCTGCCGAAGGCGATCTGGATGCAGATGGGCGTGCGCAGCGACGCTGCCGCGGCGAAGGCCGAGGCGGCCGGCATCAAGGTAGTCATGGATCGCTGCCCGATGGTGGAGATCCCGCGGCTGTTCCCGGACACGTAGCCGCCGACCACGCGACCAAGAACCAGAATAATTCTCCAGGGAGCCCGAGAATGTCCGCCGAGACCGAACCCGGCTTTGCCACGCTCGCCGTGCATGCCGGCGCGCAGCCCGACCCGACCACCAAGGCGCGCGCGACGCCGATCTACCAGACGACGTCGTTCGTCTTCGACGATGTCGAGCATGCCGCCTCGCTGTTCGGGCTGCAGGCGTTCGGCAACATCTACACCCGCATCGGCAACCCGACCTGCGCCGTGCTCGAGGAGCGCATCGCCGCGCTCGAGGGCGGCACCGCGGCGCTCGCCGTCGCCTCCGGCCACGCCGCGCAGGTCGTCGTCTTCCACAATCTCATGCAGCCCGGCGACGAGTTCATCGCCTCGCGCAAGCTCTATGGCGGCTCGATCAACCAGTTCGGCCACGCCTTCAAGAATTTCGGCTGGAAGGTCGCCTGGGCGGACAGTGACGACATCTCGAGCTTCGAGCAGGCGGTGTCGCCGCGCACCAAGGCGATCTTCGTCGAATCGATCGCCAATCCGGGCGGCGTCGTCACCGATCTCGCCGCCGTGGCGCAAGTCGCCAAGCGCGCCGGCGTGCCGCTGATCGTCGACAATACGCTCGCCACGCCCTACCTCTGCCGGCCGATCGAGCACGGTGCCGACATCGTCGTGCATTCGGCGACGAAGTTCCTCGGCGGCCATGGCAACTCGATCGGCGGGCTGATCGTCGACGGCGGCTCGTTCGACTGGTCGCGCGACGGCCGCTATCCGATGCTGTCGGAGCCGCGCCCCGAATATGGCGGCGTCGTCATGCACGCGACGTTCGGCAATTTCGCCTTCGCAATCGCCTGCCGCGCGCTCGGCCTGCGCGATCTCGGCCCGGCGCTGTCGCCCTTCAACGCCTTCCTGATCCTCACCGGCATGGAAACGCTGCCCCTGCGGATGCGCCAGCACTGCGAGAATGCGCAGAAGGTGGCGGAATTCCTCGCCGGGCATCCGCGCATCGCCTGGGTCAGCTATCCGGGCCTGCCGGGCGACCGCTACCACAACCTCGCCAAGCGCTACTGCCCGAAGGGCGCCGGCGCGGTGTTCACCTTCGGCCTCGAGGGCGGCTACGACGCCGGCGTGGCGCTGGTCTCCCGGGTGCGGCTCTTCTCGCACCTCGCCAATGTCGGCGACACGCGCTCGCTGATCATCCATCCGGCATCGACGACGCATCGCCAGCTCGCCGACGCGCAGCGCGTCCAGGCCGGCGCCGGCTCGGACGTCGTCCGCGTGTCCGTCGGCATCGAGGATGCGGCCGACATCATCGCCGACCTCGACCAGGCGCTGTCCGCCTGACCGAGGCCGGATTGGAAGCCGCCGCCCCCTATTGGGCCGGCGCGGGGGTCGCGGGAGCCGCCGGAGCGGGCTCGGGGGACGCCGGAGCCGCGGGAGCAGGAGCCGGATCGGGCGTCGTGGTAGCCGCGGGCGGAGCAGGCTCGGCCGGGGCAGGCGTCGCCGGAGCCGTGGCAGCCGGCGGAGGTGTCGCCGGGGCGGTGGACGCCGGAGGCGGCGCCGGGGTGGTGGCGGCCGGCGGGGGCGCCGCTGTCGGGGTCGGGGCGACGCCGAACATGCCGAAATACCAGCCGCCGAGGATCAGGATCACCAGCACGACGATGATGCCGATCCAGGTGTTCGTATTCACCGCGGTCTCCTTTCGATGCAGCTTCGATCGAGGCCGGGGACCCCCCGACCCGCTGGGCTAACGCCCAGATGAAGGCATCGTTGCACCGCGAGCGTGGCAATCTGATTACGGATTAGGCAGCGCGGATCTCCGCCGCCGGCAGCATGGCGGCCGCAGGCCCCGCGAGCCGCTGCACATGCGCCACCGCATGCGCGATCACGCCGACGGCGCCGAGCTGATGCAGCAGCGCGAGGCCGATCGGCGCCGCCTCGACGAGCGTGACGATGCCGATGACGGCCTGCAGGACGACGACGCCGAACAGCAGCACGGCCATCCGCGCCACTTTGCCACCCAATCGGCGCGCATCGAGGGCGTGCAGCAGCGCGACGGCGAACAGGACATAGGCGCCCATGCGGTGCGTGAACTGCGCCGTCAGCGGGTTCTCGAAAAGATTCGTCCAGGCGGGGCGCAGCACGAACAGGCTGTCGGCCGGCGGCACGAGGCCGCCGTCGATCAAGGGCCAGGTGGTGAAGGTGCGGCCGGCGTCGAGGCCGGCGACGAGCGCGCCGAGCGCCACCTGCAGGAAAGCGAGGCCGAGCACGATCCAGGCGCCGGCCCGTATTCGCGCCGGCACCTCCACCGGCTCGACGCCGCGCGCGCTCCGGGCCGTCCACAGCAGCGCGGCGAGGATGACGAAGGCGAGCGTCAGGTGCACCGCGAGCCGGTAGGGCGCCACGGAGGTGCGGTCGACAAGGCCCGAGGCCACCATCCACCAGCCGATCGCCCCCTGCAGCGCGCCGAGGCCGAAGATCACGAGCAGCCCGGGCAACATCCTGCGCGGCAGCTCCCGGCGCATCAGGAACCAGACGAGCGGCAGGGCGAAGACGATTCCGACGAGCCGGCCGAGAAAGCGGTGGCCCCACTCCCACCAATAGATCTCCTTGAACTCCGACAGGCTCATGCCGCGGTTCTGCAGCTCGTATTGCGGCGTGATCCGATACTTCGCGAACTCCGTCGCCCAGGCTTCTTCGCTGAGCGGCGGCACGGCGCCGGTGACCGGCCGCCATTCGGTGATCGACAGGCCGGAATCGGTGAGGCGCGTCGCACCGCCGATGATCACCATGGCGACGACGAGCGCGGCCAGCACATAGAGCCACACGCGGACGGCGACGGGGGTTGCGGGCCGTTCGGCGGCGAGGGAAGCGCCCGTCATGGTGGAGATGGTCCGGTCCTCGGGTCGGGTTTTGGCAGACATAGGCCGCACGCCCGGCCTCGACAATCGACGCCGGGGGCGGCAGGAAGGCGCATGACCTCGCCCTCGACGGACCCGTCGCCGTGAACGCGCGCCTCAGAAAGCTGCTCGGCGGGGCGTTCCTGTTCGTGTTCGTGCTCGTCTATGCGCTCGTCGCCATGGTGATCGCCGACATGAAGGTGCGCGGCGCCGACTGGTGGGTGCAGCTCGCCTATTTCGCCGTCGCCGGCCTCTTGTGGGTGATCCCGGCCGGCCTCGTCATCCGCTTCATGCAGCGGCCGGATTAGGGATCGGCAGTATCCTTTGTTGACGCTTTGGCGCTAAGCCGGCGGGCAGCAGAGAGCGCGCGCGGCGATGACGGCCCTCCGGCAACGGATTCTTCCCGAAAGCGGCCCCGCCGGGCGGCAGGCCGCCGCCGGCGCCGTGCGGGAGATTCGCATTCACCGCAGCCTCGACACCGTCGAGCCGGTATGGCGACGGCTCGAGGCGCGGGCGGTGATGACGCCGTACCAGCGCTTCGACCTGCTCGCCGCCTGGGTGCGGCATGTCGCGGCGGCCGAGCGCGTGGAGCTGCTCGTCGCCGTCGGCCACGACGCCGACGGCGAGCCGCTGGTGCTGCTGCCGTTCGGGCTGCGCCGCCGCTCGATGCTGACTTGCGTCGAGTATCTCGGCGGCGAGCATGCCAACTACAACATGCCCGTCTTCGCCGAGGCGGCATTCGCGCGGCTCGGCCCGGCCGACCTGTTCTCGATGCTCGACCGGCTGCGGGCGGAGGCGACGCCCGACCTGCTCGACCTCGAGCGGCAGCCCGAGCGATGGGCGGGGCAAGAGAATCCGTTCCTGCTGCCCGGAAGCCAGCCCTCGCCGAGCTTCGCCTATTCCGGAGCGCTGCATCTGCCGTTCGACGAGCTCTACCGTCAGCGCGTCTCGAAGAGCACGCGGGCGAAGGATCGCAAGAAGCTGCGGCACCTCGAGGCAGCCGGCAGCCTCCGCTTCTTCCGCGCCGCGACCCCCGAGGAGCGGCGCGCGGTGCTGGAAGCCTTCTTCGCGCAGAAGGCCTGCCGCTTCGCCGCGAAAGGCATACCCAACATCTTCGCCGAGCCGGGCACGCGCGCCTTCCTCGCGGAGGCCTGTGCGGTGGCGGGCGGCGAGCCGGCGATCGAACTGCATGCCTGCACGCTCGACGGCCGGCCGATCGCGACACTCGGCATCTCGGTCGCAGGCGGCCGCGCGAGCGCCATGTTCAACTCGATCGCCGGCGGCGCGGCCGAGAAGGACAGCCCCGGCATCGCCCTGATGCACGCCATGATCGCCGATGCCATCGCGCGCGGCTGCACCAGCCTCGACTTCGGCGTCGGCGAGGCGAGCTACAAGGCGCGCTTCTGCGTCGACACCGACCCGTTGCACGACCGCCTTCTCGGCGTCACGGCCAAGGGCCGGCTCGCCGCCGCGGCGATCGGAACCGGCTTGCGGATCAAGCGCCGCATCAAGGCCGCACCCCGTCTCCTCGCGCTGATGGAGGCGCTGCGCCGCCGGCGCGCCGGCGCCCCGGCGGCATCGACGTCCGGGGAAGACTGACGCTCCGCCTTGCGGGCGGCCGCGGCGGGGCGCATCTAAGCGCCGAGGAGCTTTCTCATGACGCCGCATCCGCTGCCCGAAAGCCTGTCGCTCGGACCCGTCCGGCTGCGCGTCGCCGATGCCGGCCGCGCGCTCGGCTTCTACCGCGATCTTCTCGGCCTCGAAGTGACCGACGATACGCCGGACCGCCTCGGCCTCGGCGCCGGCGGCGAGACGCTGCTCGAGCTCGAGATCGACGCCGCCGCGAGGCCGAAGCCGCGCGGCTCGACCGGCCTCTTCCACGCCGCCATCCTGCTCCCCGAGCGCAACGACCTCGCCGCCACCGTCGAGCGGCTGCGCGGTGCGGGCGCACGCTTCGGCGCCTCCGACCACCTCGTCAGCGAGGCGCTCTATCTCTGGGACCCCGACGGCAACGGCATCGAGATCTATCGCGACCGCCCGCGCTCGGAGTGGCGCTGGCAGGGCGGCCGCGTCGCCATGGACACGATCCCGCTGAACATCCCAGACCTGCTCGGCAAGCGCCCGCCGGACGCGGGGCGCATCATGCCGGTCGGGACGAAGATCGGCCATGTCCACCTGCAGGTCGGCGACCTCGAGGCCGCGCGGCGATTCTACATCGAGACGCTCGGCTTCGACCTCGTCTGCACCTATCCGGGCGCTCTGTTCGTCAGCGCCGGCGGCTATCACCACCATCTCGGCCTCAACATCTGGGAGAGCGCCGACGGTGGGCCGCCGCCGAAGGGCTCGGTCGGCCTTGTCGGCTTCGAGGTCCGGCTGCCGGACGAGGCGGCGATCGAGGCGCTTGCGGATAGGCTCGGCGCGGCCGGCATCGCGGTCGAGCGAACCGGGCGGGGATTTTCGGCGCTCGACCCGTGGCGCAACCGGCTCGACTTCGTCGTGGCGCCGCCTGCGGGCTGATACTGGCTCGGCCACCGCCGCTGCGAGCTGTCCTTCACGGGCGCTTCGATCGCGGGCGTTTGTGCTAGACAGGCGCCGACGAAGCGGGCCGAACCGATGGCGGAACTGACGGCGGGCGAAGACGAAGCAGCACCGGTCGCCCCGGCGGCGCGCAAGCGGCCGCGGGGGCGGCGGCGGCCGGGGGGGGGC
>JAEZCD010000082.1 GCA_023430145.1 Pseudomonadota bacterium | reverse complement strand
GGCGCGCGAGCGCGGCGTTCGGCCAGGCGGCCACCACCGCGTCGAGGAAGCTGCGGCCCTGCTGGCTCGTCTCGAGCAGCAGCTCGGCCGAGGGCGCCAGCGCCAAGGCGAGCGCGTTCGCCTCGGCGAGGGCGGCGGCGTCCTCGACCGCCGCGGCACGCCAGGCGCAGGCGAGGAGGATGGCGTCGTTCCGCCCGGCCCCGTGCCGCAGCACGTCGGCGATCCATTCGCGCACGGCCGGCTCGTTCGAAAGATCGCCGGCCTCGGCCGCCCATTCGAGCCCGTGCGAATAGGCATAGGCGCCGACCGGAAAGCCCGGCGACAGCCAGGCGAAAAGGGGCAGGAGGGTTTCGGCGGCGCCTGACGGCACCTGCTCGGCTCCCGTCTCCTCCTCATGGCCGGGCTTGTCCCGGCCATCCAGTCTTTGCGGCCGAAGAGAAGGCTGGATCGCCGGGACAGGCCCGGCAATGAGGGAGGGAGTCTCCACGCGAGATTCGGACGCCGCTGCGGGAGACGCTGATGGCGCGTCCTCCGGCCCTGCCGGCGGACGACGCGTGGGGATGGCGGCGCGCGCCCGTTCAGCCATGCCCGTGTCCGTGATCGTGCCCGTGATAGGCGCCGCGCTCGGGCCGGAACGGGCGCAGGACCAGCTCGGCCGAGCCGCCGAGGCCGCGCACCATCTCGATCAGCACATGATCCTCGGCGATGTAGATGGCATCGCCCGTCAGCTCGGCCGGAACGTGCCGGTTGCCGATGTGCCAGGCGATCCTCTGCAGCCTGAGCGGCGTCTCGGCGCGGATCTCGATGAGCTTTTCCGGGGCAGCGCGAACGGCGACGAGGCGCCCGTCCTCGAGCCGCAGCGCATCGCCGTCCTCGAGCACCGTCGCCTCGGCGAGATCGAGCAGGAAGGCCGTGCCGCCCTCGGCCGTCAGCGCGACCCGCCGCCGGTGGCGCTCGCCATGATCGAGCGTGATGGTGTCGGCGACCGCGGCGGGGCGGACGGCGGGGCGGCGGACGATGCTGGTGGCGCGGATCATGCGGCCTCTTCGCGCGCGGCGGCGCGCGTGTACCTGGTGACGAGCGTGTAGTTCTTGCGCGGGCCGTTGGCGCGGTGGGTGATCGTGAAGCCGTCGCCGGCGAAGCGGTAGGTGCTGAAATACATGTCCGGCCCGCAAGGATGCGTCGCTGCGCCGACGATCGCGCCGTCCGCCGCCGGCGCGAGCACGACCTCGTGGAAGAGACGCCTCGGCTCGCCCGGGAAGAACACCGCGAAGCCGGTCTCGCGCGGCTCGAAGAGGTAGCGCCGCTCGGTCGCGAAGCGGCCGCCGTCGAACTCGAGCTCGCCGCGCTCGATGTAGTCGATGAGGCCATCCGGGCGGCGCGCGAAACGGGCCGTGCCGGCGAGCGAGCCGCTGGGCTCGATTGTGCGCGCTATCGTCCAGGCTCCCTCGAGGGAGACGAGAAGGTCGGAGCGAATCATTGTGCTTTGGCCTCCTCCCGGCACCTCGTCATTGCGAGCGAAGCGAAGCAATCCAGCTTCTCTTCCAGCGCCGCAAAGCTGGATTGCTTCGTCGCTGACGCGCCTCGCAATAACGGCACCCGGCTGTGCAGCCATCGTCAGAACAAAAAATACCGCTGCGCCATCGGCAAAACCTCGGCCGGCTCGCAGACCAGAAGCTCGCCGTCGGCGCGGACGTCGTAGGTCTCCGGATCGACCTCGATCACCGGCGTCGCGTCGTTGTTGATCATGCTCTTCTTGCCGATCCCGCCGCGGACGTTCTCCACCGCCACCATCGGCTTCTGCACGCCGAGCTTTCTCGCCAGATCGCCGGCGATGGCGGCGCCGGAGACGAAGGTCAGCGAGGTCGAGGCCACCGCGCGGCCGAACGAGCCGAACATCGGCCGGTAGTGCACCGGCTGCGGGGTCGGGATGGAGGCGTTCGGATCGCCCATCGGCGCCGCCGCGATGGCGCCGCCCTTGATGACGAGGTCCGGCTTGACGCCGAAGAAGGCCGGCGACCACAGGACGAGGTCGGCGAGCTTTCCGGGCTCGACCGAGCCGATGTGCTTGGACACGCCATGCGCGATGGCCGGGTTGATCGTGTATTTCGCCACATAGCGCTGGGCGCGCAGATTGTCGTTGCTGGCGGACTCGCCCGGCAGGCTGCCGCGCTGGCGCTTCATCTTGTCGGCCGTCTGCCAGGTGCGGATGACGACCTCGCCGACGCGGCCCATCGCCTGGCTGTCGGAGGACATCATCGAGAGCGCGCCGAGATCGTGCAAAATGTCCTCGGCGGCGATCGTCTCCTTGCGGATGCGGCTCTCGGCGAAGGCGAGATCTTCCGGGATCGACGGGTCGAGGTGGTGGCACACCATCAGCATGTCGAGATGCTCGTCGATGGTGTTCTTGGTGAACGGCCGCGTCGGGTTGGTGGAGGAGGGCAGCACGTTCGGCAGGCCCGCCACCTTGATAATGTCCGGCGCGTGGCCGCCGCCGGCGCCCTCGGTGTGGAAGGCGTGGATGGTGCGCCCCTCGAAGGCGGCGATCGTGTCCTCGACGAAGCCGGATTCGTTCAGCGTGTCGGTGTGGATCATCACCTGGACGTCGTGCGCGTCGGCGACCGCGAGGCAGCAGTCGATGGCGCCGGGCGTCGTGCCCCAGTCCTCGTGCAGCTTCAGCGCACAGGCGCCGGCGCGCACCATCTCCTCCAGAGCCGCAGGGAGCGACGCATTGCCCTTGCCGGCAAAACCGAGATTCATCGGAAAGGCGTCGGCGGCCTCGATCATGCGGGCGATGTGCCAGGGGCCGGGCGTGCAGGTGGTGGCGAAGGTGCCGTGCGCGGGGCCGGTGCCGCCTCCGAGCATCGAGGTGATGCCGGACATCAGCGCCTCCTCGATCTGCTGCGGGCAGATGAAGTGGATATGGCTGTCGAAGCCGCCGGCGGTGAGGATCTTTCCCTCGCCGGCGATCACTTCCGTGCCGGGTCCGACGATGATGTCGACGCCGGGCTGCACGTCCGGATTGCCCGCCTTGCCGAGCTTGACGATCCGGCCGCCGGTGATGCCGACGTCGCATTTGACGATGCCCCAATGGTCGAGCACGACCGCGTTGGTGATCACCGTGTCGACGGCGCCGTCGGCATTGGTGGCCTGGCTCTGGCCCATGCCGTCGCGGATCACCTTGCCGCCGCCGAACTTCACCTCCTCGCCATAGGTGCAAAAGTCCTTCTCGACCTCGATGACGAGCGCGGTGTCGGCGAGCCGGATGCGGTCGCCCGTCGTCGGCCCGAACATGTGCGCATAGGCGGAGCGGGCGATGGAGGCCGGCGGGCGGGCGTTCGGGGTCGGCATGGGTGTTCCCTCGGGCGGTAAGGCGGGCGGCGGAACGCGCCTCTCAGGCGCTGGCGCCGTCGTAGGGCGTCGGCGTCAGGAGCGACACATCGACATGGTCGAGGCAGCGGGCGTTGACGGCGATCATGTCCATGCCGTCCGGCGTCGTGCCGCGCGAAAAGCTCTGGATGCCGCAGGTGGCGCAGAACAGATGGCCGATGACGTGCTTGTTGAAGCGGTACTCGGTCATCGCGCCCTCGCCGCTCTCGAGCGTGAATTTCCCGGCCGGCGCGAAGGCCAGGATGGCGCCGAGCCGCCGGCAGCGCGAGCAGTTGCAGGCGATCGTCCGGTCGAGGTCGACCTCGACCGCGAAGCGCACCGCGCCGCACTGGCAGCCGCCGGTATAGTGGCGCTCGGTCATGGGCGTTCCTTGCCTAGGGCACGCGAGAGAACGGCGGCTGTTTGGCAGCCGCCACATCGAAGGTCACCGTAGTCCCACAGCCGTGCGCATCATTGACTTCGGCGATCAGCCGGTCCGTGAATTGTCCATAACCGCTCTCATAGGAAGCTAAAGCGCGCGCGACAGCGGTTCGATCGATAAAGTAAAAAGCATCGCTCGATATCATGTCCCTCAAAATAGATGCGATCTCATCCCGGGGCAGGCCGAAACTCGACCTCAATGACCAAGCTAATTCTGCGAGGACGACTGTGTTGATCACCGCCGGATTGGCAGGCGTCCTGTTGTTCAGAAATTTGCGGGCCTGCTCGGCCTGCCTGCGGTCGTCGAGCATGATCGCCCGCAAGAGGACGTTCGTGTCGACGCCGATCATCCGGCTTTGCTCGAGCGGGAACTCGTACCGCGTGCAGCCACTGCGTCGGCCACCGCTTGCTTCCGCTTTTCTTCGTCCGGTGCTCCTTTCGCATAGGCGGCACCACGGCCGAAGATCGCGGATGCCGGCTTATTGATCGCCCGCAGAATCGTGTCGCCCTCTCGGCTGACGAACATCTCGATTTTGTCGCCCGGCTTCACACCCATCGCCTCGCGAACCTCGCGCGGTAGAGTGAACTGGCCCTTCGAGGTGACCGTGACGGAATATTCCTTCAAGCGAGCCTCCAGGATTCTTACTTGGCGCCAGAAAGTAAGAGGCCGAGTGAGCCTTTGCAAGGCCCCCAAAGGCTTCAGTCCTCACACCCCGCCCATCACGTCCTTGCGGAAGCCGAACACCTGCCGCCTGCCAGAGAACGGCACCAGCGTCACCTCGCGCGTGGCCCCCGGCTCGAAGCGCACCGCGGTGCCGGGGGCGATGTCGAGCCGCATGCCGCGCGCCTTCTCGCGCGGGAAGGCGAGCGCCGGGTTGGTCTCGTAGAAATGGTAGTGGCTGCCGACCTGGATCGGCCGGTCGCCGGTGTTGGCGACCTCGATCGTCACCCGCTCGGCGCCCTCGTTGAAGACGATCTCGCCCTCCGGCGTCTCGATCTCGCCCGGGAGAAGCTCCGAGGCCTTGCCGCGGATCGGCACGTGCACGGTGACGAGCTTGGTGCCGTCCGGAAAGGTCGCCTCGACCTGGATCTCGGGGATCATCTCGGCCACGCCGTCCATCACCTGGGAGGCGTCGAGCACGTGCGCGCCGGCCTCCATCAGCTCGGCGACGGAACGGCCGTCGCGGGCGCCCTCGACGACGAAATCGGTGATGAGGGCGATCGCCTCGGGGTGGTTCAGCTTCACGCCGCGCTCGAGCCGTTTTCGCGCGACGATCGCCGCCATGGCGACGAGGAGCTTGTCCTTCTCGCGGGGGGTGAGGTGCACGTCTCGCCTCTCTCAGCTCTGCCACACGCGCGGCATCGGCGTGCCGCGGAACCGGGTGATGAACGTCGCCGCGGCGCCGCGCAAGGTCCCGATGCTCTCGGCGAGGAAGCGCACCGCCAGAAGGCCGCCCCACGCGCTGGCGCCGCACGGGCAGGGGGTGTCGGCAAGCATCTCGCGCGCCGCCTCGAGCCGTGCCTCGGCATCCGGGGCGACGTAGAGGAAGGTCGCCAGCGCCCGTGCGCCGCCGGCCACCGCCGGTCGATCGAGCAGCGCACTCACCGGCCCGTCGAGTCGCAGCGTGTCGGCGAAGATCGGCTTTCCGTCGCGCCGGATGCGCCAGCGATCCTCGAGCAGGCCCTCGTCGACGCGCTCGCCGGAGGCCCCGCGGCCGAAGACGATCGCCTCGAACACGGTGAGCCGCGCGGTCGCCGAGAGATCGATATCGAAGCGTCGCCGCAGCCGCGCGCGGTCGAAGAGAATCGTTTCCTGCGGCAGCCAGTCGAGCCGTGCGCCCGCCTCGAGAGACAGTCGCACGGCGGTGGTCGCGTCCGGCCCGTCCGAGCGATAGATTTTTTCGGCCGCCGTGGTCGTGAAGACGAGCTCGCTGCCTTCCGCGGCCTCGACCTCGACCGTCGCCGTGTCGCCGCAGGCGATGCCGCCGCCGGTGTTGACGAGCACCGCCTCCAGCGCCGGCCCGGGAGCGCGCGGCAGCCGCACGCGCAGCGGGCCGCCCTCGCCGATGCGCGAAACCCGCGTCGCGGCGCCGAAGCGCGTCACCGACAGCGCGATGCGGCCCTGCGAGCGCTGGCGATGCGGCGGCATCGGCGCCGGGCCGGGCTCCGCGAGGCGCGGCATCAGTCAGAAGGCCAGCCGCTGGCGGACATCGTCACCTTCGAGGGCTGCGCGGTCGCCCGCCTCGACGATCTCGCCGCGCTCCATGACCACGAAGCGGTCGGCGAGCTCGCGCGCGAACTCGAAATACTGCTCGACGAGCAGGATGGCCATGTCGCCGCGGCCCCGCAAGTAGCTGATGGCGCGGCCGATATCCTTGATGATCGAAGGCTGGATGCCCTCCGTCGGCTCGTCCAGCACGAGCAGTTTCGGCCGCGTGACGAGGGCGCGGCCGATGGCGAGCTGCTGCTGCTGGCCGCCGGAAAGATCGCCGCCGCGCCGGCCGAGCATCGATTTCAGCACCGGGAAGAGATCGAAGATCTCGTCTGGAATGTTGCGCTCGCCGCGCGGCACCGGCGCGTAGCCGGTCTCGAGATTCTCGCGCACCGTCAGCAGCGGAAAGATCTCGCGGCCCTGCGGCACGTAGCCGATGCCGAGCCCGGCGCGCTGGTAGGGCTTCAGGCGCGTGATGTCGTGGCCGTCGAAGGAGATCGCGCCGCGGGCGATCGGCCGGTGGCCGATGATGGCGCGCAGCAGCGAGGTTTTTCCGACCCCGTTGCGGCCGAGCACGCAGGTCACCTCGCCCTGCTTGGCCGCCACGGACACCCCGCGCAGCGCCTGCGCCGCGCCGTAATAGAGCGAGAGGTTCTCGACCGTCAGCATGATGTCCTCGCCGCTTCCGTACCCTTCGCCGACCTCTCCGCAACTCCTTCGTCATCCTCCGCGAAGGCGGAGAATCCAGTCTTCGCAGCGGCACCGAGTGAAGAAAGCTGGGTCCTCCGCCTTCGCGGAGGACGACGAGCTTCGGATGCCGGGTCCGCGTGAGAGCCGCCCATCGCCCTCACCGCCCCAGATAAACTTCGATGACGCGCTCGTTGGCGCTCACCTGGTCGAGCGGCCCCTCGGCCAGGACCGAGCCCTCGTGCAGGCACGTCACCTTCACGCCGAGATCTTTGACGAACACCATGTCGTGCTCGACGACGACCACCGAGCGCGTCTGCGCGATCTCGCGCAAGAGATCGGCGGTGTCGGCGGTCTCCTGGTCGGTCATGCCGGCGGCCGGCTCGTCGACGAGCAGGAGCTTCGGCTCCTGGGCGAGCAGCATGCCGATCTCGAGCCACTGTTTCTGACCGTGGCTCAATTCCGCGGCTTTCCGCTTGCGATGATCCTTCAGGCGAATGCGCTCCAGGAGCGCGTCGATGCGCTCGCGCTCGGCCGCCGTGGTGCGCGAGAACAGCACCGGGAACGGCCGTCGGTCGGCCTTCAGCGCAAGGCGGATATTGTCCTCGACGGTGTGCATGTCGAACACGGTCGGCGTCTGGAACTTTCGGCCGATGCCGAGCTCGGCGATCTCGGCCTCGTCGAGGCTGGTCAGGTCGTGCACTCCCTCGAATACCGCCTCGCCCTCGGTCGGTCGCGTCTTGCCGGTGATGACGTCCATCATCGTCGTCTTGCCGGCGCCGTTGGGGCCGATGATGGCCCGCATCTCGGCATGGTCGATGGCGAGCGACAGCGCGTTCAGCGCCCGAAAACCGTCGAAGGAGACGGTGACGTTGTCGAGATAGAGCAGCGACGGCGTGGTGGACGCGGCCTCTTCCATGAGCGTCACTCCGCGGGGTTGGCGAGCGGCGCCGGCTGCTGCTCGGCAGCGGGCTTGCGCTGCCTGCGCAGCGACGCGAAGGCGTCCATGCCGGTGCCCAGAATTCCCTTCGGCAGGAACAGGGTGACGAACACGAACAGGCCGCCGAGGGCGAACAGCCAGAATTCCGGGATGGCGCCCGTGAACCAGGTTTTTCCCGCATTGACGACGAGCGCGCCGAGCGCTGCGCCGACGAGCGTGCCGCGGCCGCCGACCGCGACCCAGATCACCATCTCGATCGAGGCCGCCGGCGCGAATTCCGATGGGTTGATGATGCCGACCTGCGGCACGTAGAGCGCGCCGGCGAGCCCGGCCAGCATCGCCGACAGCGTCCAGACGACGAGCTTGTAGCTCTCCACCCGGTAGCCGAGGAAGCGCGTGCGGCTCTCGGCGTCGCGCACCGCGACCAGCACCTTCCCGAACTTCGAGGTCACCACCCAGCGGCAGAGCAGATAGCCGCCGGCGAGCGCTGCCGCCGACAGAACGAACAAAGCGAGGCGCGTGCCGTCGGCCTGCACCGGATAGCCCAGGATGTCCTTGAAGTCGGTGAGGCCGTTATTGCCGCCGAATCCCATGTCGTTGCGGAAGAAGGCGAGCATCAGCGCGAAGGTCAGCGCCTGGGTGATGATCGACAGGTAGACGCCGGTGACGCGGGAGCGGAAGGCGAACCAGCCGAAGCAGAAGGCGAGCGCGCCGGGGACGAGGATCGCCATCAGGGCCGCGAACCAGAACTGGTCGAAGCCGAGCCAGAACCAGGGCAGCTCCTGCCAGTTCAGGAACACCATGAAGTCCGGCAGAACCGGATTTCCGTAGACCCCGCGCGGGCCGATCTGGCGCATCAGATACATGCCCATCGCGTAGCCGCCGAGCGCGAAGAACGCGCCGTGGCCGAGCGAAAGGATGCCGCAATAGCCCCACACCAGGTCGAGCGCGAGCGCGAGCATCGCGAAGGCCAGATACTTGCCGAGCAGCGGCACGAGATAGTCGGAGACGTGCAGGGCGGACTCCGGCGGCAGAAGCAGGTTCGAGGCCGGGACCAGCACGGCCATCGCGAGCACGACGCCGAGGAAGATCAGCCCGGCCGCGTCGAGGAAGCGATAGCGGCTCATGCCTCCACCGCCCGGCCCTTGAGAGCGAACAGGCCCCGCGGCTTCTTCTGGATGAAAAGGATGATGGCGACGAGCAGCACGATCTTGCCCAGCACCGCGCCGGCCCAGGGCTCCAGCAGCTTGTTGGCGACCCCGATCGACAGCGCGCCGACAAGCGTGCCCCACAGATTGCCGACGCCGCCGAACACCACGACCAGAAAGCTGTCGATGATGTAGCCCTGGCCGAGGTTCGGGCTGACATTGTCGATCTGGCTGAGCGCCACGCCTGCGACGCCGGCCACTCCCGAGCCGAGCCCGAAGGTGAGCGCGTCGATCCGCGCCGTGCGGATGCCCATCGAGCCGGCCATGCGGCGGTTCTGGGTGACGGCGCGCACCTGCAGGCCGAGGCTGGTGCGCCGCAGGAGGAGCTGGAGCCCGGCGAACACCAGCAGCGCGAACAGCACGATCGCGATGCGGTTCAGCGTCAGCGAGACGCCGAGGATCTCGATCGAACCCTGCAGCCAGTCGGGCGTCTGAACCTCGCGATTGCTCGGGCCGAACAGCGTGCGGACCGCCTGCTGCAGGATCAGGCTTACGCCCCAGGTGGCGAGCAGCGTCTCGAGCGGGCGGCCGTAGAGGAAGCGGATGACGGTGCGCTCGATCGCGACGCCGACCGCGCCCGCGACCAGGAACGCGACCGGGATGGCGATCAGGAGCGAGGCGCCGTCGAGCGCCGGGGCGTGCGCCCGGATGAGGTTCTGGGTGAGGAAGGTCGCGTAGGCGCCGATCATCACCATCTCGCCATGGGCCATGTTGATCACGCCCATCACCCCGAAGGTGATGGCGAGGCCGATGGCCGCGAGCAGCAGCACGGAGCCGAGCGAGACCCCGTAGACAAGGTTCTGGATCAGGTTGGCGATCGACCGCCAGCGTTCGATCTTGGCGACGCCCGCCGCGGCGGCGTCGTTGACCGCCTGGGGGGACCCGGCCGGCAGCGAGTTCAGGATCGCGAGCGCGTCCTGGTCGCCGGCGGCCGCGACCGCGTCGACCGCTGCGATCCGCTCGGCCTCCGGCGCGTCGGGCTTGGTCACGATGATGGCGGCGCGGGCCTGTTCGAGCGCGGCCCTTGCGCCGGCGTCGGTCTCGGCGGCCAGCGCAGCCT
>JAEZCD010000074.1 GCA_023430145.1 Pseudomonadota bacterium | reverse complement strand
GGACTCGATCATGTTGTTGACGGCGGAGCCGCCGCGGCCGGCGCTTGCCGCTCCTTCAGCCGCTGCGTCAGCTCGGCGAGCCGCTGCTCGGCCGGCGACGGCATGCCGGGCGCGTCCACCTGGTCGATGCCGGTGGCGACGACCGACACGCGGACGACGCCGTTCAGCGTCTCGTCGAAGGTGGCGCCGAGGATGATGTTGGCGTCGGGATCGACCTCCTCGCGGATGCGGGTCGCCGCCTCGTCGACCTCGTAGAGGGTGAGGTCGTTGCCGCCGGTGATCGAGATCAGCACGCCGCGGGCGCCCTTCATCGACACGTCGTCGAGCAGCGGGTTGGCGATCGCCGCTTCCGCCGCCTCGATGGCGCGCTTGTCGCCGGAGGCCTCGCCGGTGCCCATCATCGCCTTGCCCATCTCGCGCATGACGGCGCGGACGTCGGCGAAGTCGAGGTTGATGAGGCCTTCCTTGACCATCAGGTCGGTGATGCAGGCGACGCCCGAGAACAGCACCTCGTCCGCCATGGCGAAGGCGTCGGCGAAGGTGGTGCGCTCGTTGGCCACCCGGAACAGGTTCTGGTTCGGGATGACGATCAGCGTGTCGACGTATTTCTGCAGCTCGTCGATGCCGGCCTCGGCGGTGCGCATGCGCCGCTGGCCCTCGAAGTGGAAGGGCTTCGTCACGACGCCGACGGTGAGGATGCCGCTCTCGCGGGCCGCCTGGGCGACGACGGGGGCCGCCCCGGTGCCGGTGCCGCCGCCCATGCCGGCGGTGATGAACACCATGTGGGCGCCGATCAGGTGATCGCGGATCTCGTCCATCACCTCCTCGGCCGCAGCGCGCCCGACCTCCGGCTGGGAGCCGGCGCCGAGGCCTTCGGTGACCTGCACGCCCATCTGCACGATGCGCTCGGCCTTCGACTGGCTGAGCGCCTGCGCGTCGGTGTTGGCGACGACGAAGTCGACCCCGGCGAGGCCGGACTCGATCATGTTGTTGACGGCGTTGCCGCCGGCACCCCCGACCCCGAACACGGTGATCCTCGGCCGCAGCTCCCGGATGTCGGGCGTCTTCAGATTGATCGTCATACTGGCCTCACGAGTTCGGGCAGTCTGCCCCCGTTGGTGACGTTCGTTCCGGCGTCGCCGCCGATTCCCCTCAGAAACTTTCCTTCAGCCACTGCCCCATCTTGGAGAAGTAGCCGCGCGGCGCGCCGGCCGAGGCCCGGAAGGGCCGCGTGCCGAGCGATTCGATGCCCGCCATCTGCGGGTAGACGAGAAGCCCGGCGGCGGCCGCGAAGGCCGGCCCCTTGGCGATCTCCGGCAGCGCGCGAACGCCGAGCGGGCGCCCCATGCGGACCGGACGGTCGAGAATGCGGCGCGCCAGCTCCGGCAAGCCGGTGAGCTGCGAGGCGCCGCCGGTGATGACGAGCCGCCGCGCCTCGACGGCCCAGCCGGAGGCGCGCAGTCGGTCGCGGACCAGCTCCAGCGTCTCTTCGACGCGCGGCAGCACGATGCGCAGAAGCTCCGAGCGCGGCAGGTAGGTGGTCGCCTCGCGCGCGTCCTCGCCGATCGGGGTGACGGCGATGGCGTCGCTGTCGTCGGAACGGCCGAGCAGAACGGAGCCGTGCAGCGTCTTCAGCCGCTCGGCCTTGTCGACGGCGATCGACAGGCCGCGGGCGACGTCCATGGTGACGTGGCCGCCGCCGAGGGCGACCGCGTCGACATGCACGAAGTGGCCGCCGGCGAACACCGCGACGCTCGTCGTGCCGCCGCCGAAGTCGATCAGCGTCGTGCCGATCTCGGCCTCGTCGTCGACGAGCGAGGCGAGCGCGCTCGCGTAAGGGGTGGCCACCATGGCCTCGACGTCGAGGTGGCAGCGCTCGATGCAGAGCATCAGGTTGCGCATCGGCGCCGCGTCGGCGCTGACGACGTGCATGTCGACGCCGAGCTCGCGGCCGACCATGCCGCGCGGGTCGCGGATGTGGCGCGTCGCATCGAGCGAGAAGCCGGTCGGCAGCGAGTGCAGCACCGCCCTGCCCGGCCGCACCGAATGCGCCGAGCCGGCCTGCAGGACGCGGCGGATGTCGCCCTCCTCGACCGGGTGGCCGGCGATCGCCACCGAGGCGGCATAGGCCTCGCTGGCGAGGCGGCCGGCCGACACTGAGACGATCACCGATTCGATCTGCACGCCGGCCATGCGCTCGGCCGAATCGACGGCGAGGCGGATCGCCTGCTCGGCGGCCTCCATGTCGACCACGGCGCCGGTCTTGACGCCGCCCGAGCGCTGATGGGCGATGCCGAGGATCTCGCAGGTGTGGGTGCGACCGGGCAGCACGTCGTCGGCCTCGACGGGCCGCAGGCGCGCGACGATGCAGACGATCTTCGTCGTGCCGACGTCGAGCACCGACAGGATCACCGACTTGCGCGGCGACAGCGGTCGCATCTTCGGAGTGAGGCCGTTGGCGAATCCGCTCACGTGGCGCCCTTCTTGGATTTCTTGGCCTTGTCGGCCTTGGCGAGCTCTTCGGCCGCCGCCTCCGACAGCCGAACGACGATCTGGTCGGGGAAGCGCAGGTCGAGGGCGACGATGTCTCGGTCGAGGACGTCGTTGCGGGCGATCAGCGCGTCGAGTTGAACCAGCGCCGGCTCGACATCGGCTTCCGGCAGCATGACGTCGACGCCGTTGCGCAGGCGCAGATTCCAGCGCCGCTTGGCGACGAAGACGCCGGCATAGAGCCGCTCGACGATCTTCGGATGCTTCTCGACCAGCGCGAGGAAGCTCTGCGCCTGGGTGGCGGCGCCGGGACCGACGACCAGCGGCAGGTCGACCAGGCTGCGGTCGCGCAGCTCGTCGATCACGGTGCCGTCGGCGGCGATGATCGACACCGCGCCCTCCACCTGCCAGAGCGCGAAGGCCTCGCGCTCGACGAGGCTGACGAGCAGCCGGTTCGGATAGAGCTTGCGGATCGTGACGTCGGCGACGAGCGGGTTGGCGACGAGGCGCTCTCGCGCCGCGGCGAGATCGAGGAAGGGCAGCGAATGATGCTCGGTCACCGCCAGCGCGCCGAGGATCTCGGCGTCCGTCAGGCCGTGCTGGCCCTCGATGCTGATCGCCTCGATGCGGAAGCCGAGCAGGTTGGCGCCGCGATCGGGCAGGCTGACGATGCCCTCGCGGACGGCGCCCCAGTGGCCGCCGAGCTGGATGCCGTAGAGGCCGGTCGCGGCGAACAGGCCGACGGCGAGCGCGGGGCCGAGCCCGCGCGCGTCGAAATTCCGGCAGAAGCGGCTGAACGAGCGGCCCACCCGCCGCGGCACTTTCGGCACCTCGAGAGCGAGGCGCGGCGTGCTCTCGATCGTCGCGAGGAGTGCCTGCAGGCCGCGGGCGAGCGCCCTGACGATGGACGCGCCGAGTCGAACCCCGACGGCCAAGAGGCCGTCTAGCGATCCAACGAAGCGTCCTCCACCATCCATCGCACGAGCTTCCCGAACGAATAGCCTGCGTGCGCCGCGAGTTCGGGTACGAGCGAGGTTCCGGTCATGCCCGGCTGGGTGTTGACCTCCAGGCAGACGAGATCCCCCGTCCCGCCCGGCGTATCGTCGTATCTGAAGTCCGCCCGACTGACGCCTCGACAGCCGAGCGCTCGATGCGCTGCGAGGGTCAGCATTTGGATACGTTGGTAAATAAAGGGTGAAATTTCGGCCGGCAAAATGTGCCTAGAGCCGCCGGCGGCGTATTTCGCGTGGTAGTCGTAAAAACCCACCTCGGCGACGATGTCGATGACCCCGAACACCTCCTCGCCCATCACCGCGCAGGTCAGCTCGCGGCCGGCGACATAGCGCTCGACCAGCACCGAATCGCCGAACGCCCAGTCGTCGCGGAAAAGCTCTTGGGGCGGATGCGCCTGGCCCGCGTTGACGATCAGCACGCCGACGCTGGAGCCCTCGGCGGGCGGCTTCACGACGTAGGGCGGCTCCATGACATGGCGTTTGGCCGCCTCGAGGCGGTGGACGACCTCGCCCGCTGCCACCGGCACGCCGGCACGCTCGAGAAACACTTTCGCGCGGTCCTTGTGCATGGCGAGGGCGGAGGCCAGCACGCCGGAATGCGTGTAGGGGATGCCGAGAATCTCCAGCATGCCCTGGATCGTGCCGTCCTCGCCGAACCGGCCGTGCAGCGCGTTGAAGACGACGTCCGGCTCGACGCGCCCGAGGACCTCGGCGACGTCGCGGCCGACGTCGATGCGGGTGACGCGGAACCCCTCGCTCTCCAGTGCATCGGCGCAGGCGTTGCCGGAGCTCAGCGAGACCTCGCGCTCGGCCGACCAGCCACCCATCAGGACGGCGACGTGTGTGGGCATTTGCTCAGCTCCTGCGGAACCTTCGACTCGCGAGGTTCCAATGCCTCGTCATCCTGCGCGAAAGCGCAGGATCCAGCTTCTGGGCCTCACCGGAAGGAGCGACAGGAAGAAGGATCCTGCGCTTTCGCGCAGGATGACGCAGCGAGGGTTGCCAATGTTGGTACGGGCCGTTCTGCGGCGCGGATTCCTCATGCGGCCCGTTTGGCTCAGCCGAAGTTGCGATCGACGTAGTCGTGGCTTCCCACGTCGACGAGTTCGAAGAGGTCGCCCTCCAGCTCGTAGAGGACGATTCGGTGGTTGCGGTCCACCCGAATGGTGCGGTAGGGCGATCCGCTGAGCTTCTCGAAATGCAACGACGGATGCCTCGGATTGTCGGCGAACAGCCGAAGTGACTTCTCGGCCCGCTTCTGCTGCTCGTGACCGAGTGACCGAAAGGCTTTGGCAAAGCGTTCCGTTCGCCTGAGCCGAACCCGCCCCGACTATCTCAGCGAGTCGAGCAGGTCGTCGACAGTGTCGTAGGTCTTCGCCGGCCGCTCGCGTTCGATCTCGGCGCGGAGCGCGAGCAGCTCGTAGTAGAATTTAACGAGGATGTCGGTGCCCTCGGCGGAGAGGGCGAGCATCCTCTCGGCCGCCGCCGTCAGCGCGGCGGCGCTTTCTGGATCGGCTGCCTCAACCTCGTTGAGCTTCTCTTGCCGGGCGGCGATCGAGCGGACCAGATCCTCGTGTCTCGCACGCCTTTCCGCCGCCCAGCGATCCGCTAGGTCGATCAGCTTCTCGAGGTCGCCCGGCTCGACGCCTTCCCCGGAACGTGCGGCATCCCAAAGACCGTGGGTCGCGCTTTCAACGTCTCTCCGAAGCTCGCCGAGACTCTCTGCGGCTGCGGCCATGCCCTCTCGCCCGATGAGGTGCTCGTCGGACAGAGATGCCAGCAGCGCCCGGTCCGCCTCCGTCGGGACGGCAACGGCATAGAACGCGTCGATCAGCGCCTGATGGAACGACATAGACTTACTGTAGCGCAACGGACCGAGACCATCGACTCACGAGGCTCCGATGCATCGTCCCTGCGCGAAAGCGCAGGATCCAGCTTTCGGGCCTTGCCGGAAGGAGCGACAGGAAGTTGGATCCTGCGCTTTCGCGCAGGATGACGGAGCGAGGGTTGCGATCGTCCACCACGGTCAACCCGGCCGCGCGGCGGCTCACCGCGCTCGCCTGACTCCGACCCGCTTGATCTCCCACTCGAGCTGAACACCCGAGCTCTCCCGCACCCGGCGCCGCACCTCCTCGCCGAGATTCTCGAGGTCGGCCGCGGTGGCGTCGCCGGTGTTGATCATGAAGTTGCAGTGCAGCTCCGACATCTGCGCGCCGCCGATTTGCAAGCCCCGGCAGCCGGCGGCGTCGATCAGCTGCCAGGCTTTTTGGCCCGGCGGGTTCTTGAAGGTCGAGCCGCCGGTGCGGCTTTTCACCGGCTGCGTCGCCTCGCGGCGCTCGGTGATGCCGTTCATCTCGGCCAGGATCGCCTCCTGGTCGCCCGGTACCCCTTCGAAAACTGCGCTCGTGAAAACAAGGTCTTCGGGCGCATCGCTGTGACGGTAGGTGAAGCTCATGTCCGCGTTCGAGAGCACGCGCACCCGGCCCTGCCGGTCCACCGCCCGGGCGGAGACCAGAACGTCTTTGGTCTCACCGCCATAGGCGCCGCCGTTCATGCGCAGCGCGCCGCCGATCGAGCCGGGAATGCCGCGGAAGAAGGCGAGCCCGGCAAGTCCTGCCTCCCCGGCCGCGCGGGCGAGTTTGACGTCCGGCAGCGCGGCGCCGGCGGTCAGCCGCGTGCCCTCCACCGCCACCTCCCCGAAGGCGCGGCCGCCGAGCCGGATCACGGCGCCGGGAATGCCGCCGTCGCGGACCAGCGTGTTCGAGGCGAGGCCGAGGATGATAAGCGGGATGTCTTTCGGCAGCGCGGCGAGGAACAGCGCCAGGTCCTCCTCGTCGGCCGGCGAGACGAGCAGCTGCGCCGGCCCGCCGACGCGGAACCAGGTGTTGTCGCGGATGGCCGCATTCGCCGTCAGCCGCCCGCGGAAGCCGGCCAGCCGGGAGGACAGCTCGGGAATGAGGTCGGAGAAGGTCACGGTGCGCCCGGCGGCGGCAGAGATGCGGGCGGCGCAGATCTTTCCCTCCCCTCGATGGGGAGGGTGAATCGCTCGGAGCCCGGACCCTCGATCCGGGGGAAGAGCGAGACGGGTGGGGTGACTGCTCCGCGCCGGGAGTGCTTCACCAGGAGGCGGGGCGACCGGTCTGCGTCACAGGGATTCACCCCACCCGGCGCGCCGCCTTCGGCGGCGGTCCGCCCTCCCCATAAAGGGGAGGGAAAGAGGTGCCCTGCCGCCAACCCCATCACGCCGCCTGGCCCGACAGCGCCGACAGCTCGCCCGGCAGCGCGTAGGCCCATTGCGTGATCGAGCCGGCGCCGAGGCACACCACGTAGTCGCCGGGCCTCGCCAGGCCGGCGATCATGCCGGCGAGCTTTTCGGGCTTCTCGAGCGCCATCACGCTGCGGTGGCCGCGGGCGCGCAAGCCCTGGACGAGGCTGTCCTTGTCGGCGCCGGCGATCGGCGCCTCGCCGGCCGCGTAGACGTCGGCGACGATCACCGTGTCGGCGTCGTTGAAGCAGCTCGAGAAACCGTCGAACAGGGCGGACAGGCGCGTGTAGCGGTGCGGCTGCACGACGGCGATCACCTGGCCCTCAGTGGAGGCCCGCGCGGCCTTCAGCACCGCGGCGATCTCGACCGGGTGGTGGCCGTAATCGTCGAAGATCTCCGTGCCGTTCCACTCCCCGGTGCGGGTGAAGCGGCGCTTGACGCCGCCAAACCCCTTCAGCGCCTCGCGGATCAGCTTGGCGGAGACGCCGAGCCGGTAGGCGGTGGCGATGGCGGCGGTGGCGTTGAGCGCGTTGTGGTGACCCGGCATGGGCAGCTCGAGGTCGTCGATGCGCTCCTCGAACTCGCCCTCGCGGGCGCGGATTTCGACCGAGAAGCGGCTCCTGCCGCCGCGGAGGTCGACGCCGATCAGCCGCACGTCGGCCTGCGGGTTCTCGCCATAGGTGACGACGCGCCGGTCCTCGACGCGGCCGACCAGCGCCTGCACCTCCGGATGGTCGAGGCACATGACCGCGAAGCCGTAGAAGGGCACGTTCTCGACGAAGGACTGGAAGGCGGCGCGGATGGCGTCGAAGGTGCCGAAATGGTCGAGGTGCTCGGGATCGATATTGGTGACGATGGCGACGTCGGCCGGCAGCTTGAGAAACGTGCCGTCGGATTCGTCGGCTTCCACCACCATCCAGTCGCCAGCGCCGAGCCGCGCATTGGTGCCGTAGGCGTTGATGATGCCGCCATTGATGACGGTCGGGTCGAAGCCGCCGGCGTCGAGCAGCGTCGCCACGAGCGAGGTGGTGGTCGTCTTGCCGTGCGTGCCGGCGATGGCGACGCAGGTTTTCAGCCGCATCAGCTCGGCCAGCATCTCCGCCCGGCGCACCACCGGCAGTCGCTTGGCCCGCGCCGCAAGCAATTCGGGGTTGTCGCGCTTGATCGCCGAGGAGACGACGACGACCTCGGCCGCGCCGAGATTCTCCGCCGCGTGGCCGACCTTCACCTCGATGCCGCGCTCGCGCAGCCGCTTGACGTTGGCGCTCTCGGCGACGTCGGAGCCCTGGACGCGATAGCCGAGATTGGCCAGCACCTCGGCGATGCCGCTCATGCCGATGCCGCCGATGCCGACGAAATGCACCGGGCCGATATTCGGGGGAAGCTTCATGAAGCGATTCTGTCCGGCATGACGGCCAGCATAGCCGGGCCGTCGGGCTTGGAGGAGCGGGTCTCGGCGCGACCGGTCGCCGCCGCCCTTTTCCCCCCTGCGAGGTCGAGGACGAGATCGGCGAGGCGGTCGGCGGCGTCGGCGATGCCGAGCCGCGCGGCGGCGGCCGCCATGCGGGCGAGCGAGGGGGCGTCGGCGAAGCGCTCGGCGAGGAAGCGCGCCAGCGCCTCCGGGTCGAAGCGGTCCTCGGTGACGACGACGGCGCCGCCGGCCTTGCCGAGCACCCGCGCATTGGCGAGCTGGTCCTGGTCGAGCGAGGCCGCATAGGGGACGAGCACCGCCGGCCGGCCGATGACGGCGAGCTCGGCCACCGTGGAGGCGCCGGAGCGGCAGACGACGAGATGGGCGGCCGCCATGCGGGCCGGCAGGTCGGCGATGAAGGGCCCGATCTCGGCCGCGACGCCGGCCGCGGCATAGGCCTCGCGCACGCGCGACAGATCCTCGCCGCGCGCCTGCTGGACGATGTCGAGCCGGTCGCGCAGCGACTGGCCGAGCCGGGCGATCGCCGGCGGCACGACGTCGGACATCACACGCGCGCCCTGGCTGCCGCCGAAGACGAGCAGCCGCAGCGGCCCGTCGAGCGTCGGCGGCCGGTAGGCGGCCCCGGCCTGCGCCTGCACCGCCGGCCGCACCGGATTGCCGACATGCACGAACGGGCGCCGCAGGTTCGGCGCCCCCTGCAGCTCGGAAAAGCCGGTGGCGACGACGCTCGCCCGGCGCGCGAGCAGCCGGTTGGCGCGCCCCATGACGACGTTCTGCTCGTGGATCAGCGTCGGATAGCCGAGGAGCCCGGCGGCGATCAGCGGCGGCACGGTCGGATAGCCGCCGAAGCCGACCACCGCGGCCGGCCGCAGCCGGCGCATCAGCTGCCCGGAGGCGAGCAGGCCGCGCGCCGTCCGCCAGCCGAAGCGGGCCATGTCGCCGGCCGAGCGGCTGCGCAGCGTATCGGAGGGCACCGTGTGCACGCTTCGGGCCGGGAAGCGGCCGCCATATTGGAGCGCGCGCTCGTCGGTGGCGAGATCGACGACGGCGCCGCGCCGCATCAGCGCTTCGGCCAGCGCCTCGGCCGGGAACAGGTGACCGCCGGTACCGCCGGCGACCAGAAGGACGAGGGGTCCGCTCACGCCGGTGCGCCGTCGAGGCGCGCCGCGTCCGCCGCCATGCGCGCGGCGTGCATGTCGGTGCGCGGCCGTCGGCGGGTGAGTGCGAGCAGCATGCCCATGCCGAGGCCGAGCGAAATCATCGACGAGCCGCCCGAGGAGATGAACGGCAGCGTCATTCCCTTGGCCGGCATCATATGCAGGTTGACCATCATGTTGATCGAGGACTGCAGCCCGAACAGCATCGACAGCCCGGCGACGGCGAGCCTGACGAACGGATCCTCCTCCCTGAGCGCGTGCAAGAGGCCGCGCACGACCACGAACGCGAAGACCGAGGCGAGAAGGAGGCAGGCGACGGTGCCGAACTCCTCGCCGGTGACGGCGAAGACGAAGTCGGTGTGGCCGTCCGGGATGACACGCTTGACGGTGCCCTCCCCCGGCCCGGTGCCGAGCCAGCCGCCATTGGCGAACGCCTCGAGCGAGCGGTCGATCTGGTAGGTGTCGCCGGACTCCGGATCGAGGAAGCGATCGATCCGCAGGCGAACGTGGTTGAGCGTGTAGTAGGCGCCGAAGATCCCGAACACCGCCGCGCCGCCGAGGCCGATCACCCAGACCCAGGATAGGCCGGCGAGGAAGAACAGGCCGCCCCAGACCGCCGCGACCAGAATCGTCTGGCCGAGATCGGGCTGCAGCACGAGCAGTCCCACGGTGACGCCGAGCAAGGCGAAGGCGAGCAGCTTGCCGGGAACGTCGCGGCGCTTCATCGACTCCGAGAACAGGAAAGCGGCGAGGACGACGAAGGCCGGCTTGACGAACTCGGACGGCTGCACGGCGACGCCGGCGATCGACAGCCAGCGCCGCGCGCCCTTGATCTCGGCGCCGATGAACAGCGTCGCCGCCATCATGACGACGCCGACGCCGAAGAGGACGATGGCGAGGCGCCTGATGTCCCTCGGCGCCAGGAACGAGGTGGCGATCATGACGAGGATCGCCGGGACGAGGAAGATGAGGTGCCGGTTGACGAAGTGGAACAGCGGCAGGCCGAGCCGGTCCGCGACCGGGGGGCTCGCCGCGAACGACAGCACGATCCCGGCGATCATCAGCGAGACGAAGGCTGCGACTAGGAGCCGGTCGACGGTCCACCACCATTCGCCCACGAAGGAGCGTTCCGCGCGCGATATCATCGACCGACGTCCCCGGATTGCCGGCCTCTAGTCCTGACTCGGTATGGTGGATGAAGTGTTAACGTGGCGCGGCGGACATTGCGCGATCGTGCGCGCGATCGATTAAGTTGCATGCAACATGCAAGCGATTTTCAACTCTCGCCCCAATAGAATGAACCGATGATCGGGCACTACGATCCGACCCTGGTCACGCTCTCGGTGGCGCTGGCGGTCCTCGCCTCGTTCACGGCGCTGAACCTCGCGGGCCGAATCCGGATCGCCGACGGCGCCGGCCCCCGCTGGTGGCTGGGCGCGGCGGCGATCGCGCTCGGCGCCGGCATCTGGTCGATGCACTTCGTCGGCATGCTCGCCTTTCGCATGCCGATGCCGGTCTCCTACGACATCACGCTGACCCTGCTCTCGCTGGCGATGGCGATCGCCTTCGTCGGGCTCGGGCTCGCGATCGTCGCCCGGTACGGCACCGGCTGGCGGGCGCTCGCGGGAGCCGGTGCCCTCGCCGGGACGGGCATCGTCGCCATGCACTACACCGGCATGCTGGCGATGCAGATCCCGGGCACCGCCCTCGGCTTCCGGTGGGATCTCGTCGCCGCGTCCACCGTGATCGCCGTCGTCGCCGCGACGGCGGCGCTATGGCTCACCTTCCGCACGAGCGGCTTGCGCGAGCGGCTCGCCGCAGCCGTGGCGATGGGGATCGCGATCTCCGGCATGCACTACACCGGCATGGCCGCGGCGACCTTCGAGCACATCGATCGGCAGGCCACGCTGCCGCCCGTCGCCATCGACGAAGGGCTGCTCGCCCTCGCCATCGCCGGCGCGACCTCGCTGCTCCTCATCCTCGGACTGCTCGGCGCCTTCTTCGACCGCAAGCTCGCCGCGCTGACCGCGCGCGAGGCGCAACTGCTTCAGGAGAGCGAGCGGCGGTTCCGGACGCTGGTCGAGAGCGCCACCGAAGTCATCATCGTCGTCCTCGATGCGGATGGGCGGATCACCTACGAGAGCGGCAGCGCCGCCCACGTCCTCGGCTATTCCAGCGAGGCGATGATCGGCCGTCCCCTCGCCGATCTCGTGCCCAAGGCGTCGGCGCCGGAGTTCGCGCAATTTCTGGCGGACGTCGGCGCGCAGCCCGGGCGGACCGGCGAGATGGAGGTCGCCCTCGTCAACGCCGCCGGCGGCGTCCAGGACTTCGAGGTGGTGGCGCGCAATCTCGTCGCCGAGCCGGCGGTCGGCGGCATCGTCGCCGGCCTGCGCGACGTCAGCGAGCGCAAGCGCCTGACAGAGGCGCTGGAGCGGCTGTCGAAGACCGACCCGCTGACGGCCACGCTCAACCGACGCGGCTTCCTCGCCGCGGGCGAGCGCGAGATGGAGCGGGCGCGCTGCAGCGGCCGGTCGCTGCCGATCGTCATGATCGACATCGACCACTTCAAGGGGATCAACGACACCTATGGCCATGCGGCCGGCGATCTCGTGCTCGCCACGGTCAGCGAGATCTGCCGCACGCACATCCGATCGACCGACGTGCTGTCGCGCTTCGGCGGCGAGGAGTTCGCGATCCTGCTCGTCGACGACGAGACGCAGGGAGCTCGGCACGTGGTCGAGTGCCTGCGGCTGGGAATCGAGGCGGCATGCGTCAACTCGATCCGCGGCGAGGTGCGGGTTACCGCGAGCTTCGGCCTCGCCATCGTCGATCCGCGCGAATGCGATCTCGAGCAGGCGGTGCGCCTCGCCGACGAAGCGCTGTACGAGGCCAAGAACGCCGGCCGCAACTGCATCCGCATCCGCGCCGTCGCCGGTTGAAACCGGCTCTCGGAGCCGGCACGTGAGCCGTGGGCTCTTTCCACCGCGGGAAAAGGAGAGGTCGGGCGGCGCGGGGATATGGATCGGAGGATGATCCCCGCCGTCACATCCTCCTGCGCACCCACACCATGATCCCGGCGTGGATGGCGACCGCGACGGCGAGCCCGATCGCCTGGTCGAGCCAGCCCACCCCCGGCTGCGAGCCGATCACCCACAGCGCCCAGCCGCCGAACGGCAGGAACAGCAGCACCGCCGTGCCGAGGCCGGGATTGTAGCGGCGGAAGGCGAGCGCGGCGCCGATATGCGTCAGCGCATTGACGAGCACGAGCCAGCTGGCGATCAGTCCGAGGCCGATCTGGACGAACGCGGCGAGGTAGAGGCTTACGAGCGTCACGCCCCAGACGCCGGGCACGTTGATGACGACGACGGCCGCCGGCGTCAGCACCTCGGTGCCATGGCCGATCCAACGGTTGAAGAAGCGCCTGAATCGGTCGCGCACATGCTCCTCGGCCTGGTGCAGCATGTAGACCGGCAGGTGCAGGTAGACGGCGAGCAGTGGCAGGGTGAGCGCGGTCGCGAGGACGGGCGTGACAGCCAGGAGGAAGATCGCCGCGACGAGGCCGGTGAAGACCCAGTTGGTCTCGAACCAGGCCTCGATCTTCGGGACGCGGATCATCCGGGCCTCGTCGCCAGAAGCTTCGCTGCGAAGGCGCCCATGACGCCGGCGAACAGCCAGTCGACGGTGCGCCGCGCCGTCGCCGAACGCTGCAAGAGGCCGGCGAAGCCGCCGGCACAGACGACGATCGCCGCCGAGATCGGAATGGACAGCACGATGTAGAGCACGCCGAGCACGAACAGCTTGCCTCCCGCATTCGGCTCGCCGGGCACGATGAACTGCGGCAGGAAGGTGATGAAGAAGACGATCACCTTCGGGTTGAGGACGTTGATCAGGAGGCCCTTGGCGAAGACGCGGCCGAGCCCGGCGCCGCCCTGCCCGGACGGCAGGCTGAGCGCCGAGCCGTGGCGGATCGCCTGGATGCCGAGATAGAGCAGATAGACCGCGCCGACGATCTTCAGCACCGTGAAGGCGGTGGCGGACGCGGCCAAGAGCGCCGACAGGCCGAGCGCCGCCAGCGTCGAGTGGAGGAGGAGGCCGAGCGAATTGCCGAGCACCGCCATCATGCCCGCGGCGCGGCCCCGCGACACCGTCTGGCCGAGATAGAAGGTCAGGTCCGGCCCCGGCGTGACGACGAAGACAGCGCAGGCGGCGACGAAGACGGCGAGTGCGGCGGGGCTCGGAAACAGGTCCATGGGGAACGCTTTACTGCGAAATCCTCGGCTCCGGAATCCGTCGCGCGACACACCGATCAGCGATTCACCAGTTCCTCGATACCAGGCGTCGTCTCGCCGACGAAGCCCGGCCCGGCGTTGCAGTCGAACCCGCGCGCCCTCTCGTCGGCGATCTTTCGCGCGAGCGCGTTCGGCTCCTTGTTGGCGCGCGCGTCGACGAGGGCGACCCAGCACACGGGTCCGGGCGGCAGGCGGGTGACGACGAGAATCTCGCGCCGGTCGGCGGGCGAATCGAAGCCCATCCGCCAGCGCAGGATGGTGGCGAAGGGCTTGCCGTCCGCGCCGAGGCGCCACTCGATCTTGTCGCCGATGTTCTGCAGCGGCAGAAAGCCTTGCCGGGCGGCCGGCTGGTCCTTCGCCTGCGGGCCGTAGGAGACCGAGAAGCGGAGGTCGCCCTCCTCGATCAGCACCTCGATGCCGCCGGGGCCGCTGCAGCGCTGCGTGCTAAAGGCCGTTCCCGCCCGCACCTGGCGACAGTCGGCAGGGGCCGTCGAGGTATAGACGCTCTTCACGTCCTCGGCCGCCGCGCCGCCGGCGGCGAGGACGAGCGGGACGAAAGACAGAGTTCGCATCCGCATCGGCTTTCTCTATGACTCTCCGTCGTGGCCGCGACGGAAAAAGCGGCCAGGGGGGACGCCATGCGCATCGACGCCGTGCCGATCGGCTCAAATCCGCCGCACGAGATCAACGTCATCGTCGAGGTGCCGATCGGCGGCGAGCCGATCAAGTACGAGATGGACAAGGCGTCCGGCACGCTGTTCGTCGACCGCTTCCTCTACACGGCGATGCGCTACCCCGGCAATTACGGCTTCGTGCCGCACACGCTCTCGGACGACGGCGACCCGGTGGACGTTCTCATCGCCAACACCCGCGCCATCGTCCCGGGTGCGGTCGTGAGCTGCCGCCCGGTCGGCGTTCTGGTGATGGAGGACGAAGCCGGCGGCGACGAGAAGATCATCGCCGTGCCCTCGACCAAGCTGACGCGGCGCTACGAGCGGGTGAGAACCTATGCCGACCTGCCGCAGATCACGCTCGACCAGATCAGCCACTTCTTCGAGCACTACAAGGATCTGGAAGCCGGCAAGTGGGTGAAGATCGTCCGCTGGGGGGATGACGCGGAGGCACGGACGCTGATCGAGGCCGGCATCGCCAAGGGGCGGGGCGGGTAGGCTCGGCGCCGCGACAGCGCCGCCATCGGATCGCCAAGCGCGGGTACCACCGACCGCGCGACTTCAATCCGACGGGATGCGGTTCAGGAGGGCGATCAGGTCGGCCTGACGGGTGATGCCGGCCTTCTCGAAGATCCGCTTGAGGTGCGAGCGCGCCGTCAGCATCGTGATGCCCATCGTGCCGGCCGCTTCGGCGAGGCTCATCTCGTGCCCGAGCAGCATCGCCAGGCGCGCCTCGGCGGGCGTCAGGCCGAACAGCCGCCGCAGGATGTCGGCCGCCGGCCCGCGCTTCTCCTGCTCGAGATCGCTGATCAGCAGCAGCACCCTGCCGCCCGAGAACGGCCCCGCGACTGCATCGAGGTTCAGCGCCTCGAGCACGAGCGGTCGCCGCGTGCCCCTCATGAGAACGATCTTCCGGCCTTCGAAGTCGATCCAGCCGCGGCCGGCACGGATGCGGTCGACGAGGCTGCCGATCTCGGCGGCGGCCCGGGGATCCCGGGCGGCGAGCCGGCCGCCGCGCACGCCGAACCAATCGTCGAAGATCGCCTCGGCGGCAGCGTTGACCCGCGTCACCCGCCCCGAGCCGTCGATCGATATCGCCGCCCTTCGCACGAGAGCGAGAGCGTCCGTGGTCGCTGCGATACGGGCCGTGGCGATGGCCTCGGAGAGAATGCCCACCTCGCTCAGGCGAGGCGTCAGGAGGGCGAGCAGCCTTTGCTCGGCGGGGTCGAACATGCCCTGCCGGATGGAGCGTTGCAGCGACACGCATCGCAGCTCGTGCCCTACGCGGAAGCCCACTCCGGCCCACCAGCGAAGCCCAAAGGGCTCCAGCAATTCCGGCCACATGGGCTCTCGGTCGAAGAAATCGGGCTCGAAGAGATTCTGGTCGACGCCTATCTCGCCACGGAGCTGATGGGCGACGGCGCGGCGCCGCGGATCCCGGCTCTCCCAGCCGCCACCGAGGTAAGCACGGAACATCTCCGTGACGTCCTGCGTCACCGGCTGCCGCGCTCCGGTCGGCTCGGCCTGGAGCAATGCGCAGCCGACGGCTCCCGCGGCGTCCGAGACCTGCTGCAGGAGCTCCGGCCATCGGTCGGGATCCACCGCCGCCTCGGGCAGGCACGCCATGACGGCCTGCAGCCTCGCGTGATCGACCCCCGGCATCCGCAGCCCCTCAGGCGTCAATCGGACGGGATGGGAGCGAGGAGCGCGGCGACATCGGCCTCGCGGCCGAGGAAAGCCTTCTCAAAGGTCCGCCTCGAGGGCGAAGGCGCCGTCGGCATCGGCGATGCGCGTGATCCGGCCGATCGACACTCCCTCGCGCGCCGCGGTGAGCCGCGCGGCGCCGGAGGCATCCGCGGCCTCCGCGCGGCCCTGGAGCAGATCGGGCGAGGGCCGAGAATCCGACACGACCTCCGGAAGGCGGGGCAAGACACCTTCCAGCCCCAAAGGGTCCGTTTGCAACATAGTCTCGTCCGTCTGCCTGCAAGTCCCGCATCATCGCGAGTGGACGATAAACCTACCCGAGACGCAAGCAGGGCGGTGTCATATGATTGTCATGGGTTGATGAGGCCGCCTCGTCGTTCGGCCTGATCCTACCACAGGAGGAAGCCCATGTTCGACGCCAGCAAAGCCAAGGCCTATGTCGCCGACGTCGAGTTGCCCGAGGCGCCGGTTCGTATGGGTGCGGCGCCGGCCCCCGAGGCTGCTACCGCCGCCGTCGCGGCCACGGATCAGCCGGTCGTCGTCGGCTCCGGCATTTTCTCCTTCGCCCCAGGCGTCGATGCCGCCACGCGGGAGGCCGTCACCAACTCCGCCCTGCTGGCGCAGCTCGTCGCCAACAAGGCGACCTCGGCACAGGCCGATCCGCTCGGTTGGTTCGATGCCTATTGCGAGGTGCTGCAGAACATCGGCTGGGTGCTGGAGGCCGGCGGCTGGACCGCCCAGACGGCAAAGGGCACGGCGGTCGAGGTGCACGAGAAGATTCTGGAGGTCGTGACGGCGGCGCTCGGCCCGGCGCCGGCGGCGCTCGCCATCGTGCAGGCGACCATGAGCGCCCTCGCCGGCACGCAGCCCAACAGCCCCTGGGTGACGATCTTCAACCGCGAATCGAAATCGACCAGGGTCGCTCGCTTCCAGGTCGGCCTCGTCGATAAAGGCGCGACCGCCGAGGAAGTCGCCCTGGTGCTGGTCGCCTGCCTGCTCGAGGCGGAGGCCGGCATCACCCAGCTCCTGTTCTTCAAGCTCGAGAGGAACCTCGCGAGCTTCCGCAGCAACACCGCCAGTGCATCGGCCGGCCGCGCCACCCTCGTCGATCTGAGCCCGGCCATCGCTACCAGGGTCAGTGCCTTCCGGAAGGACTTTCTCAGCGGCCTGACCGATCTATGATCGACGCTGCGGCGATGCCGCCGTAGCGAGGACGCCTGTCGCCATGAGAAGCCTGCATGCCTTCGCCGCCGGCGTCGAGATCGTCACCGGCGTGGCATTGATCGCGACGCCCTCGCTGATTGCGCAGCTCCTGTTCGGGGCCGAGCTTTCCGGCGTCGCCGTCCCGCTGGCCCGGCTCGCCGGCGTCGGCCTGCTGTCGCTCGGCATCGCCTGTCGACCGACGAAGGTCGCCGCGCCGGCGGCCGAGCTCGGCATCCTCGTCTACAATGCCCTCGTGGCACTCCTCCTGATCGTCGTCGGCGTCGAGGGCGAATGGGTCGGGGCGCTGCTGTGGCCGGCCGTCGCCCTGCATGTCGTGCTGACGGCGCTCCTGGCCCGGGCCCGGCTTCGAGCCGCCGAGAGCGCTTGACGACCCGCTCGAGAATCGGTTTCGGCTCGCGGTTGTGGCCGGCGCGGTCTTCCTCGGGGCGGGCCCGCTCGCGAGGTGCGGGCAGTCCCGGCCTTCCGCCGCCACCCGGCGGAGGTCATGATGTCGGCCCGCGCAGCCCAATCGATCCCGTAGATTGACCAGACCGCGTCCGCCGCCGGCTCTGAAGGCAATGAGCACCGAGACGCCGCAGCGCCTGTCGACCTTCCGCGCCATCCCGGCGGGCGTGTGGACGCTCGGCTTCGTCTCGATGCTGATGGACGTCTCCTCCGAGATGATCGACGCCCTGCTGCCGGTCTACCTCGTCACCGTGCTCGGCGCCTCGGCGCTGACCGTCGGCGTGATCGAGGGCATCGCCGAGGCCACCGCCTCCGTCACCAAGGTCTTCTCCGGGGCGCTCTCGGACTGGCTCGGCAAGCGAAAGTTCCTCGCCGCGCTCGGCTATGGCCTCGCCGCCTTCACCAAGCCGATCTTTCCGCTGGCGCCGACGATCGGCTGGCTTGTCGCCGCCCGCTTCATCGACCGGATCGGCAAGGGAATCCGCGGCGCGCCGCGCGATGCCTTGGTGGCGGATCTGTCGCCGCCGGAGATGCGCGGCGCGAGCTTCGGCCTCCGCCAGTCGCTCGACACGATCGGCGCCTTCGCCGGTCCGGGTCTCGCCATCGCGCTCATGTGGCTGACCGCCGACGATTTCACTGCCGTCTTCTGGGTCGCCGTCGTCCCGGCCTTCCTGTCCTTCGGCCTGATCGCCTTCGCGGTGCGCGAGCCGGAGCGGCCGGCGGGATTGCGCAAGGTGCGCACGCCGCTAGGCGCGGCGGAGTTGCGGCGGCTCGGCGCCGCCTACTGGTGGGTGGTGGCGATCGCCTCCGTGTTCACGCTCGCCCGCTTCAGCGAGGCGTTCCTGATCCTGCGGGCGGAGACCGTCGGCCTGCCGCTGACGCTCGTGCCGCTCGTGCTCGTGGTGATGAACGTCGCCTATGCCCTCTCGGCCTATCCGGCGGGCGTGCTCTCCGATCGCGCAGACCGCGTGACCCTTCTCGTCATCGGCTTCGGGCTCCTCGTCCTCGCCGACCTCGTGCTCGCCTTCGCGACCGGCCTCGCCGGCCTCGGCCTCGGTGTGATCCTCTGGGGGCTGCACATGGGATTCACCCAGGGACTGCTCGCCGCCCTCGTCGCCGACACCGCGCCGCCCGAGCTGCGCGGGACGGCCTTCGGCATGTTCAACCTCATCGCGGGCGGCGCGCTGCTCGTCGCGAGCCTCGTCGCCGGCGCCCTCTGGGACATCGTCGGCCCGCAGGGCACGTTCCTCGCCGGCGCCGGGTTCACGGCGATGGCCCTCTTCGGCCTGCTCGCGCTTCGCGCCCGGATCGCACCGGCGGCGCGGGCGTAAGCCGGTCGGGGGACCCCTTCAGCCGTCGAGCCGGCAGGACAGCAGACAGTCGGGACGCCCGGTCAGCCTTTACCGCCGCGAGCGTGCCACCGGCCGCGAGGGCTTCGGATCGACGCCGTCATCGAAGTGCGAGCTGCCAAAAGGGGGCGACGCCCGAGAGCGGATCGAAGCGGGCTCTCCCGCCGGTCGCAGTCGGAGCACCCTCGGCGATCAGGCCGAGCCGCGCGGCGGCCGCGAGCAGCGGATGCAGGCGCGCGTCGTCGAACGGGATGTCCTGCCGGTGCGGCCACGCCTGATCGGCCAGACGCGACACCTCGGCCAAGGCGGCCGCGAGCCGCGGATAGGGTTCGTTCGAACAATCGACCTCGCAGAAGCCACTCCCTTCCAGAATCCGGAAAAAATTCAGCCATCCCTGCAGATTGAAATAGACGTAATGCTTGGTGATCGACCGATCGGCCTCGAACGGCTGCTGCCCGCCTACCGTGAACTGCTGCCGGATCCTAGTCATCGCCCGCAGAAAGCTCCGGCCGAGGCCGCCCGAGTCGCCGAGAAAGCTCTGAATCGCGGCGACCTGCAGGTCGTAATAGGTGCCGTGATTGTTCTTCGCCGCCCTCTCCTCCTTCCCCTGATCGCTGTTCCACAGCCAGAGCAGATAGGAATAGAACCAGAGCCGCAGGCGCACCCGCTCGTCCTCGGTGAAGGCGCCCGACCGCTCGAGCAGCCGGACCGCATCGAGAAAGTAATAGACGTCCTTGAACTCGATGATGCCGTATCGATTGCCGGCATTGCCATTGTGGCCGAGCCTCACCTGGGCGTACCGCAGATGCGGGCTCATGCGCGTCGCCGGATCGATGAACCAGGCGCGGACGAGGGCTGCGCCGTGGGCGGCGAAATCCTGCCGTCCGGTCAGGTACCAGCCGAGCGCGAGGCTGGTGGTGCCGTCGAACATGAGCAGCAGCCGCGAGCGGTCGAATTGTCCACTCTCGGGCGAGAAAAGCTCGGCCGCCGGCGCTCTCATGCCGTCCCGGTACACATAGGGCATTCCGTCCGGCTGCTGCGGGTCGGGCCACCAATAGGGAGCCGGGGAGCAGTAGTCGTGCCGATCGCCGCTCGGCGCGACCAGGGACTTGTCGAGCACCGACCAGGGGCCGACGCCGAGCGTACGCTCGGCTTCCGCGACGATCTCGGCGGCAATGCGCCCCGGCATGTCGCCGCCGTGCAGGCCGTCTCGCGCCGCATCGAGCGCGGCGGTGGAATAGAAGGCGAGGCCGCAAGGATCCGCGGCAGCACCGCGGACACGCCGGCTGGTATCGAAGACCGCATTGAGGATCGCCTCACGGCGGGCCACGCCGCGCCTCATCATGCCATTCTTGCCGGATTCCTCGAGGTTCTGCACGCCCGAGAACAGGCGAGCGACCCACCCCGCCGAACCGACCTGCTCCACGTCGGGCGACCTCGGTCTGCGCGGGCGGTCCCAGGGATCATCGGTCCACTGGTCCCAAGGCCCGGGAACACCGAGACGCCAGAGGAGCTCCACTTTCGGCCTGCGGTCCCAGGGGATCTCGCCATTGAACTCGTCGGGCGCATCGCGCCTGAAAATCAGCTGCGGCTCCTCGAGCGGCGTCGCCTCGAAATCGGGGCGCAGGACATCGGCATTGTCGAGCAGCCTCTGCATCGGCACGACGAAATACTTCGAGCCCCCGCCGGCTGCGACGGCGGTGACGATCTTCTCCCACGCCACCGCGGTGAGGAAGCAGTTGCCGTCCCAGGGCAGCACCCACTTCGCCCGCCGGCGTCCGTCCGCCAGGGCGGCGTTGCGGGCGCCGTTGTTGTTCATGATGTAATTGTTCTTCAGCCGGCAGAGCGCGACATAGGCGCGCTCCGGCTCCCGATCCCCGAGATCCAGGAACTCGCGATCCGCCAGAAGCCCATCCGCGAACGCGTCGAGGTCCCACCCGACCCGGCGATACTCCTCCGCCACGAAGGGAATGTGCAGATAGGGCTGCCGGTGCCGATCGAGGAGTGCGAGGACCGCCGCCTCTTCCTCTGGGTCGACGATGCGATTGACCACCCAGCGCTTCTCGCAGTGCGCGAGCTCCGGCTCCCTCTCGAGGATGAAGCGGACATTGTTGCGCGTTTGGCCCGTCTCGTGGCGCGGCACGAGGTCGTTGCCGACGATGCGGTAGAGAACGAAGGAATCCGGTTCCGCGCTCCCGTCGACGGCGGGGCTCTCACCGCCGAGTTTCCCGGCGACATTCGAAGCGCTGCGTTGCGCGACCAGCGGATCGGGTTGGAACAAGCCGCTTCCTCGACTGGAAGAGTGAGCGAGCTATTCGCCAGCGCGCGCGAACGCTGTCAAGGCGCCCGGTTCGCTGCGGACGCGTTCTGCACGCCGGCCCCGCCCCCCTCCCCCCACTTCGGGTCTCGACACCGGCATGCCGCTCCCCATAGGAGAGGCGGCACGACATCGACGAGGGAGTTTTGGGGTGGCGCGAGTCCTTCTGGCCTGGGAGTTCGGACAGGGCTTCGGCCACCTTCAGCGTCTGCTGCCGATCGCGCTCGAGCTGCGATCGCGCGGGCACGAGTGCTTCCTCTTCGTCCGCGAAGTGCAATCCTCGCACGTGATCCTGAAGCCACACGGGGTGCCGTTCCTGCCCATTCCCCGGCTGCCGCGCGCCGTCGAGCACAGCACGCCGCAAAACAAGCCGCTGGACCTGATCGTCGACGCCGACTTCTCCGACGCGTCCCGACTGCAGCTGAAGGTCGACATCTGGGACAGCATCCTCGCCGTCACCAAGCCCGACGTCCTCGTCGCGGACACCTCGCCGACGGCATGCCTGGCCGCGCGCGGCACGGACATCGTCACCGTCATCGTCGGCAACGGCACGTTCGTTCCCGCCGGTGACGGCAGCGACATCGCTTTGCCGCCGGCCATCCTCGACTCCGTCAACGCGGTTCAGAAGGACCGGTCCCGCCCTGCCGTGAACTCGCTCGCCGACATCCTGTCGGCGAAGCGGATGTTCATCACGACGCTGCCGGAGCTCGACAAGCTGGACGCCCAGCGGACCGACGAGAACCGCTGCGGTCCGCTGCGGCCGTTGCCGCCGCCTACCGATGCCGAGCCGAGCGTCGACTATTTCGCCTACCTCGCGCACCCGCGCGACATCGACGTGATGCTGGAGGGGTTGATCGAATCCGGGTTGCGCGGCTCGGTTTTCCTGCGCGACGTGCCGCTCGAGCGGGTGCGCGCGTTCCAGGCGCGGGGACTGACGATCTATACCGAGCCGAGGAATCTCCCCGAGGAGCTGTCCCGTGCGGCGCTGTTCATTCATCACGCGGGCCCGGGAGCCATGGAGGTCGCCATGGCGGTCGGCCGCCCCCAGTTCCTGCTGCCGACCTATCCCGAGCAGGGATATTATGCGCAGGCGGCCTTGCGCCTCGGCATCGCCGCCGCTCCGTCGAGGCGAACGCCCTTGACGCCGCAGCGCATTGCCGACGCCGCGAGGTCGCTGGCTCGGCAGGCCGAGCTGAGAGCCAAGGCGCAGGCCTTCTCCCGCACGCTCGCCGCCCGCGGGCCGTTCCGCGGAGCGGTGAAGATCTCCGACGCCGTCGAGCAGCTGCTGGCGCGGTAGACGAGCCGGGCCCAGCCGCATGCGCTCGCCGACCCGCGAGTAGATCTCGTGCTGGCTTGGCTGCGGGCATCCCGCCGCCGGGCGTTCCGAGGAAGACCGCGCCGTTCTCCGGCGCGCCGGGCCCCGAGCTTGACATCGGTCGTTGCACTGAATGGTCTATCCATCCTCCCGATAGGGATAGTTACGCTCATATTATCCCCCCAAGGCGTTCGGCTGGTGAACCTCCCCTCCTCGACCGACCGCGCGCCCCCGGCGCTCGACACGGCCACCCTCGTGGGCGACCAGCTCGAGGGCTGGGACCGTATCGCAGCCCGATTCGCCGACTTCAGCGTCGAGCAGAGCGTCGCCTACCTGGCGCCGCGCGTCGGGCGCAGCCGGCTGTGCGGTCTCGTCGCCCGCCACCGAGGCACGGGCGAGATTGCCGGCGCAGCGCTCGCCGCGCTGGCGGTCACACCTCTCGTTCCCCGCGGGATCGCCTTCATCAAGTTCGGGCCCTTGTGGCGGCCGGCAGGCGTGCCCGCGTCCGTGCACACGCTCACCGGCATGCTCGCGGCGATCCGGGACGAGTTCGCGGTGAGACGTCGGCTTCTCGTTCGGCTGTTTCCGCCGCCGGACCCCGAATACGAAGCGGAGTGGGACTATTGCCTCGCTGCGGCCGGCTACCGGACCGGCCGGTTCGACCCCGATCCCGACCGCTACTTCGTGGACCTCACGCTGTCCGAGGCGGAGCAACTCGGCAGTCTCGGCAAGGACTGGCGCTCCAATCTGCGTAAGGCTTCTTCCGAGCTCGAGATCGAGGAAGTCGATCCCAAGGCCACGCTCGGACGCTTCATGGAGCTTTACGCGGCCATGTGGGAGCGCAAGCGCTATTCCGACCGTCACAACATCGAGATGCTTTCGCAGATCGTCGCCACGGCGCCGCCCGAGTTCCGACTGCGCATGTTCATGGCGTTCGAGAAGGGCGAGCCGGTCGCGGCAACGATCGCCGTCGGAGCCGGCGAGCGGGTCTTCGTCATCTATGGCGCGAGCAGCGACGCGGCGCTGAAACTGCGAGCCGGATACGCGTTACGTTGGTGGATGGTCAACGCGCTGCGCGGGGCCGGCAACCGCTGGCTCGACCTCGGTGGAGCCGAAGGAGACCAGGGCCTGCGCCACTTCAAGGAGGGGCTCAGCGGCAAGCAGGGATGGCTGGCACTCAACGGGGCCGAACGACGCTGCGGCTCCGATCCAGCCAGCATGCTCGTCGCCTTCGGCGTCGACACCGCCCGCAGCATCCTTCACCGGCTCGAGGCGCTGGGTCCTGCCTCCGGCTCGGGGCTTTGGCGCAGCTCGCCGGGGTCACCGCTCGCCGATCGTCCTAGCGAGGGGAACCGCGTCCGCGCCGCGGCGCCGACAAGACCGGCGGAATGTCGCGCCCGTGACCATTGCTTTATCCCCTCCGGGGGGATAGGAGGACGGCATGACGGAACACGTTCACGAAAGCCATCCGGCCATCGTCAAGCGGCTGAAGCGGGCCGACGGCCACCTCAAGAGCATCATCGAGATGATCGAGGCCGGGCGCCCGTGCCTCGACATTGCCCAGCAGCTGCACGCGGTCGAGAGCGCCGTCCGCCAGGCGAAGAAGACCCTGATCCAGGACCATCTCGATCACTGCCTCGATTTGGTCGCGGCGCCCCTGCAGCGCGATCAGCGGCGCTCGATCGACGAGTTCAAGGAGATCACGAAATACCTCTGAAGGCACCTTTTCCATGACCCCGTTCGCAGAGCTGATCCAGCAGGGCGCGGCGCACGCCTGGCTGTTCGTGCCGAGCGCCATCCTGCTCGGCGCGCTGCACGGCCTCGAGCCGGGGCACTCGAAAACCATGATGGCCGCCTTCATCGTCGCCATACGCGGCACGGTCACGCAGGCCGTCCTGCTCGGCCTCGCCGCGACGGTCTCGCACACGCTGGTCGTGTGGGGCATCGCCTTCGGCGGCATGTATCTCTGGCAGGGCGTCGCGGCGGAGAGCTTCGAGCCGTATCTGCAGCTCGTCTCGGCCGTCATCATCATCGCCATGGCGCTTTGGATGCTTTGGCGAACGCGGGAGGATCAGAAGGCGGCCCTCGCCGCCGCCGGGCACGAGCACGGCCACCATCACGCCCACGGCGCACACGGACATGCCCACGACCATGGCCATGGCCATGGGCACGCCCACGCTCACGCGCATCCCGCGGAGCGGCGGCACGTCCACGCGCATGGCGGCGACCATGGCAGCGACAGCGAAATCATGACCGTCGAGCCGGATCACGGGGGCGGCGACGTCCGCCGCATCGACACCGGTCACGGCCTCGTCGCCGTCGAGATCTTCGAGGACGGCGTGCCGCCGCGCTGGCGTGTGCGGACGGAGCGCGGCGAGACGTGGAACGCCCGCGACGTGGTCATCGAGACCGAGCGGCCGGACGGGGCGCGCCAGACGTTCCGCTTTCTGCAGCGCGACGGCTTCCTCGAATCGGCCGACGAGGTTCCCGAGCCGCACGAGTTCATGGCCCGGATGCGCCTCGGGCATCGCGGCCACACCCATGATTACGACCTGTCCTTCCTCGAGGGAGAAGGCCACGACCACCTGCACGAGGAGATGCGGGGGCTCGAGATGGCGACGGGCGGCTTTCAGGACGCGCACGAGCTCGCCCATGCCAACGACATCCGCCGCCGTTTCGCCGACCGCAAGGTGACGACCTGGCAGATCGTCCTCTTCGGCCTCACCGGTGGGCTGATCCCCTGCCCCGCGGCGATCACCGTCCTCTTGCTCTGCCTGCAGCTGCAGGAGCTCACGCTCGGCTTCGCGCTCGTGCTCTGCTTCTCGATCGGCCTTGCGATCACGCTCGTCGCCGTCGGCGCGACGGCCGCCCTCAGCGTCCGCCACGCGACGCAGCGCTGGACCTGGTTCTCGACGCTGGCCCGCCGCGCGCCCTACGCCTCGGGCGTGCTGATCATCGCCGTCGGCCTCTATGTCGGCTACCACGGCTGGGTGGGGCTGGCGGCGATGGCGCAGGCCTCGCCATCATGAGCGTTCGGCCCTCGGTCGCCGGCGGAGCGAACGCCGCAGCCGATCATCCGAAGGAGCCGGCCCGGCGGCGCTGCGGACCGCAAGAGCTTGGCGCCCTTGAGCCCTCCCGGCCCGGGCCACGGTCTAAGTCCCTTTCAGTTATCGACGAACTTTAGGTTGAACGTGCCGTCGGACTTCAGGTTGCCGGTATCGATCTTCAAGCCGCCGTCGACGCGCGTTACCTTCTAAGCGACTTTTCTTTTCAGGCGATAGCCATAGAACTTCGGCTTGCGAAGAGTAGCCTTTCCGAAATCGGGGACCGGCAATGGATTGCTTCCACCGGCTTGGAACACGGAGAGGGCGCCGAAGAGCACCTTGGTGTCCGGGAGCGGCGTTCCCGACGCGGAGATGGATGCACCTGTGGTCTTGTTCTTGAGCTTGGCGGTGATCTGGTTCGGCGTCTGCGTGACCGTGGCGATGATTTCATGGCCCGGCTGGAAAGCGAGATTGTCGGCGAAGTTCTGCTCCGAGCCGACGACGATCCAGGGCTCGTAGGCGGGCGCGCCGAACAGGCACATCACCAGGACGTAGGCCGCGAGCGTCGGAGAACCCGGGACATCCTCGTTGCCGAGGCCGAGGCTGATGCCGCGGGCATCGCCGTCCGGGCAGACGACCTTGGGAACCTTGAACCGCACGGACGCCGTCTTCAGCGAACCGGTGGTCGTCTCGTAACCGGCGAGGTAGGTCGATGTGTATGCCTTCCTGGCGGCCCCGCTCCGGCTTTCGGCGCCGGCAGGGGCCGCAGCCGCCGCGAGCAGCACGGCGACGGCGGCAGCATTGATCGACGCGGCGCATGCACAGGCAATGAAACGCTGCATCTCGTGCTCTCCCTATGTCAGGCCGCGCCATCGGGATCGTTTACTAGGCAGGTACGGCCGGCAGGGTAGCCACGCTACTTGCCCGAAACAAGAATTCCATGGCCGGCCGGCTCCAGGCCGAACAGGGTCGACGTTCACATGGACGTCAGAATACAGCCCGTTCGCTCCCGGACGCTCGGAGTGTTACTCGGCGAGGACGAACGAGAGGGCCCGCCCGAACAGCGGCGCGAGCAGCCGAGCGCCGCACGCCGGGTGGCACCTCGATCGACCGCGAAGCTTCCCGATAAAGGCGTTCGCCGAAGGAGAGCAAACCGGGCGGCGAACCGGCCATCCGGTCGTCCCGGCGTTCGGGAAATCCGCGAGCGAGCCGCTTGGCTGGGGGACTAGGATTCGAACCTAGATTAACGGAGTCAGAGTCCGCTGTTCTACCGTTGAACTATCCCCCAACGAGCCGGCGGAAACGCCGCGGCGCCCCTCGGAGGGCGCCGGCTCGGCTGGTGGCGGTTATCTAAAGGCTCGGCGCCGCGGCGGCAAGCGCTCTCGCTCGCCTTCTTCGCCGCCGGTGGCATGCGACACCTCGCCGGGGGGCGAAGGCATCCTCGCCGCCGCCGGCAATCCCGCGCGGCTGCGAGGCCCTATCGAGAAGGCTCAGCTCCGGTTCAGCGCCAGCGTCATCACCTTCGCCCGGTCGTCCGTGCGATGCATGGTGAAGTTCATCCGGCGTCCCTGGACCGACAGGGTGAGCCGCCGGCCGGGCTCGCCCGACTCGCGCACCGCAAGGTGGATCCGGTTGCCGAGGCGCTTGCCGACGAGACCGGCATTGGTGCCGGAGGTTCTCCAGGTGCCTACATAGCCGCCGTGCCGCGGATCGAACTTCATGCTGGCGGAGACCGAGGTGTTGATCATGCCGCCGCCGCACTTGCCTTTCAGTTCGAGCGTCTGGCCGACGGCGTCGCCGGCGAGCGTGCAGGTCACCGTCACCATCGGTGCGCCGGCCATCAGCCGCACCTGGCCGGTGCCGCTCCAGCCGCCCTCGAACTTGCCGAGATAGACGGACTCGTCGGCGACGGCGGCGCCGGACAGCGCGAGTACGGCGGCAATGGACAGGGCGGCAGAAAACGGCGTCGTCATGGTGGTGAAAACCCCCTCGATGGAACGGTCGATGTGTCGGAGCGAAGGAGCGATCGGCGTCGCGGCGGCCCCATGCGGAGCGCGTCCCCCCTTCGGAATGCAAGCACTAGACCGGGAATTTGGTCCCAAAGCGACCGCAAGGAGGCGATGACGAGGCCCACGAGCCCCTCATCGCCACGCTGCGGCCGCGTTTCGCATGAGGCCGGCGGGCGCGTCAACGGGTTTTGCCGACGGCCACCGGCCGGGATTCAGCTTTCTCGGTGAGGCCGTCAGACGGTGCTGCGGCCGCGTGCGAAAAGTCCCCACACGAGGGAGATCAGGAACAGGATCACGGCGACATAGAAGATGATGACCGCGATGTCCGTCGCCGCAGCGGCGATGCCGCCAAAGCCGAAAAGCGCCGCGACCAGCGCTATGATCAGGAAGGTCAACGCCCAGCCCAGCATCGAATTGGCTCCTCGATTCGGCTGCAGGTGCACAATCTTGCAGCATCGGGTGCAAAACGCGGCAATCGCCGCCGGGTTCCTGTGGAAACCGGCATCCGGGGCGGCCGTCGCCCGGAACGGCGGACGGAGGCGAAGACCGCTTGCCGTCTTTTGCGCGGCACGCCACAAGGCGGCATGATCCACGTCAACGATCTCACCCAGCGGATCGGCGGCCGCGTGCTGCTCGACCGCGCGACCGTCGCCATTCCCGAGGGCGCGCGTGTGGGCATCGTCGGCCGCAACGGAACCGGCAAGACGACCTTCTTCCGCGTGCTCGCCGGCGATCTCTCGCCCGATGGCGGCAGCGTCTTCCTGCCGCGCGGCGCCCGGCTCGGCCGCGTCGCCCAGGAGGCGCCGGGCGGCCCGCAGAGCCTCGTCGAGACCGTGCTCGCCGCCGACACCGAGCGCGCGTCCCTCCTGGCGGAGGCCGAGACCGCCACCGATCCCGGCCGCATCGCCGACATCCAGACGCGGCTCGCCGACATCGACGCCTATGGCGCCCCGTCGCGCGCCGCGCGCATCCTCGCCGGCCTCGGCTTCTCGGCCGAGCAGCAGCTGCGGCCGTGCTCCGACTTCTCGGGCGGCTGGCGGATGCGGGTGGCGCTCGCGGCGGTGCTGTTCTCCGAGCCGGATCTGTTGCTGCTCGACGAGCCCACAAATCATCTCGATCTGGAAGGCACGCTCTGGCTGCAGGACTATCTCGCAAAATATCCGCGCAGCGTGCTGACCATCAGCCACGACCGCGACCTCTTGAACTCCGCCGTCGACCACATCCTGCATCTGGACGCCGGCAAGCTGACCCTCTGGCGCGGCAATTACGACAGCTTCGAGCGGCAGCGGCGCGAAAAACTGGTGCTCGACCTCAAGCTGAAGCGGAAGCAGGACGATGAGCGGCGCCGCCTGCAGGCCTTCGTCGACCGTTTCCGCGCCAAGGCGAGCAAGGCCGTCCAGGCGCAATCCCGCCTCAAGCGGCTCGCCAAGATGGAGCCCAGCACCGCCGCCATCGAGCAGGCCGTGCAGCCCTTCTTCATCCCGGCGCCGCAAAAACAGCTCGCGCCGCCGATCGTCGCCATGGACGAGGTGGCGGTCGGCTACGACGAGACGCCGATCCTGCGCCGCCTGTCGCTACGCATCTCCAACGACGACCGCATCGCCCTGCTCGGCCAGAACGGCAACGGCAAGTCGACGCTGGCGAAGCTCATCTCCGGCCGGCTGAAGCCGCTCTCGGGGTCGCTGCGGCGCTGGGACAAGCTCGGCGTCGGCTTCTTCGCCCAGCACCAGCTGGAAGACCTCTCGCCGGAAGACTCCCCCTATCGGCATGTGCGCGAGAAGATGCCGGAGGCGACGGAGGCGCAGGTTCGCGCGCGGACCGCGCAGATCGGCTTCTCGGCCGACAAGGCCGACATTCCGGCCAAGAACCTGTCGGGCGGCGAGAAGGCGCGGCTCGCCTTCGGCCTCGCCGTCTTCGAGGGGCCGCACCTCCTGATCCTCGACGAGCCGACCAACCATCTCGACATCGACAGCCGCGAGGCGCTGGTGCAGGCGCTCGCCGACTATCCGGGGGCGGTCATCCTGATCAGCCACGACCGGCACTTGCTCGATGCCACGGCCGACCGGCTGTGGCTGGTCGCCGACGGCACGGTGAAGCCGTTCGAGGGCGACCTCGACGAGTACCAGCGGCTCATCCTCGCGAGAGACAAGACGCCCGCCCAGACGGCGAACGGCACGGCGGCGCCGGACCGCGGCGAGGCGCGGCGTGCGGCGGCGGCACGGCGCAGCGAGCTGGCGCCGCTCCGCCGGCAGATCGAGGGCCACGAGAAGCGCATGGCGAGCCTCGAGAAGGAGATCGCGCGCCTCGACAAGGAACTTGGCAACGGCGCCTTCAACGATCCGAAGAAGGGCGCCGAGCTCGCCAAGCGCCGCGCCGAGGCGGTGCGAGCTCTCGCCGAAGCCGAGGAAGCCTGGCTCGCCGCCAGCGCCGAATACGAGGAGAGCGTCGCAGCGACGGGGTGAGTCAGGCGGCGCGGTCGCGCACCGCCGCGAGCAGGGTGTCGAGATCGAGCCGCCTCAGTGCCTCGGTGTCGACGCCTTCGACCAGATCGCGGAACAGCATGCGCTTCTCGGCGAGAATCTCCTCGATGCGCTCCTCGATCGTGGCGCTCGCCACGTAGGCATAGACATGCACCGGCAGCTGCTGGCCAATGCGATGCGCCCGGTCCTCGGCCTGCGCCTCGACCGCCGGGTTCCACCAGCGGTCGTAGTGGAACACGCGCGACGCCTTGACGAGGTTCAGGCCAACGCCGCCTGCGCGCAGGGAGAGCACGAGGACCCGCCGGCGCGGGCTGCGCTCGAACTCGGCGACGAGGGCGGAGCGTTCGAGCGCATCGAGGTTCCCCGTCAGCAGCAGAGGCTCGAAACGGCCGAGCTCGCGCACGAGCCGGCGGGCGCCGAACGGCTCCTCGACGAACTGCGAGAAGACCAGCGCCTTCTCGCCCGTGGCAACCGTCTGCTCGAGCCGATCGCGCATGTCCTCGAGCTTGGCGGAGGCGCCGCTCTCCGGGCAGAAATTGCAGATCTGCTTCAGCCGGAGAATCAGCTCCAGGACGTGCGTGATCCGCAGGTCGCGGCCGAGCGCGGAAAGCTTGACGAGCCCCTGCTCGGCGGCGCGCTCATAGGTGGCGCGCTGCTTGGGATGAAGCTCGAGCGGCACCGTCGAGGCGAGTTTTGGCGGCAGGTCGGCCAAGACCTCGCTCCGCCGCCGCCGCAATTGCACCTCGGCGAGGAGGCGCCGAAGGCCGACCGCCATAGAGCGGGCGTCGAAGCGGCCGGGGGCGACGAAGTCGAGGATGGAAAGCAGGTCGTCGAGCCGGTTCTCGAGCGGCGTGCCGCTGAGCGCCCAAGAGCGCCGGCGCTTCAGCGCCTTCACCGCGAGCGCGACCTCGGACTGCGCGTTCTTGATCTTCTGTGCCTCGTCGAGGACGACGACGTCCCAGGACCGCCGGCCCGGTCCGAACGGGGGCGGCATCCGCAGGTCCGAGCGCAGCGCCTCGTAGCCGACGAGATGGATCTGCGCCGCTCGCCGCCAGGCCGCGCCGCGCTCCTCCGCCGGCCCGAGGACGGTGGACAGGCGGAGCTCCGGCGCCCAGGCGCGGAACTGGCGGCGCCACTGCAGCACGAGCCCGGCCGGCGCGACGAGCAGCGCGCTCGCGATCTCGCCGCGGGCGAACAGGATGCGCAGCGCGGCGATCGCCTGGATGGTCTTGCCGAGGCCCATCTCGTCGGCGAGCAGCAGCGCGTCGGCGGCGAGGAGACGCTCGATGCCGGTGAGCTGGTAGGAAAAGAACGCCGCCGGCCAGTCGAATCCGGCGGTGACATCGGGCTCGGCCGAGTCGGCGTCACTCACCAGCGATCGCCCACGGCTTCGGGCACGCCCCCGACCCACCGTCATCGCGAGGAGCGTCGGCGACGAAGCGATCCAGTCTACCGGCACCGCAAAGTCTGGATTGCTTCGCTTCGCTCGCAATGACGACGAACGCTGCGATCAAATGCGATGGCCCTAGCGCCTCACTCACCGGGTTCGGCCGCTTCCTCGGCCTCGGCGGCGGACGGGCCTTCCTGCAGCCTCCCCGGCGACTGTCGTCGCACTCGGCAGACTGCTTAGCGACTTGCGGATTTCATTGACGTTGCCGCTCCGCGTCGCCGCGCTGAGCTTCTTGATGGCTCCGGAAAACGCCTTCGCTGCTTTTTCCACATCGGCCAGTTCTGCCTCCAGCCGTGCCAGCGCTTCCTCGAAAGTCGGCATTGGTTCCCCGATACTTGGCATTTCGTCCCCGTGCCGACGACTCTAGGCTCGGTGTGCGGGCCTGCCAAGCGGGCTTGCGCCCCCTGCCCCGGCGCGCCAAGCTCGCGCTGGGGTGCGGGAGTCCAGGGAGGAAGCCGCCATGAAGTCGCTGAGAACCTTCGCCGCGGCGCTGGCGCTCGTCGCTACGGCGACGGCCGCTGCCGCACAGACGCCGAACTCGCTGAAGGTCGTCAACAATTGCCCGTTCACCATCTGGATCCAGCAGGACCAGGTGCACCAGGTCCCCAATACGCCGCTGATCCAGCAGATCGCCTCGCAGGACAGCTACAATTACAGCATCCCGCTCAAGGGCGTGCAGTCGACGCGCTTCTGGCCGAAGACCGGCTGCGACGGCTCGGGCAACAATTGCAAGGTCGGCCAGACCGAGCCGCCGTGCCCCGGCGGTCCCGGCTGCTCGGCGCCGGTCGACTCCAAGATCGAGGTCACCTGGGGCTGCCTCGGCGGCGGCTGCGGCGGCGTCAACGACATCACCCACTTCGACCTCAGCCAGGTCGACGGCTTCACGCTGCCCTATTCGGTGAAGCTGAACAGCGACGATACAGGCCCGGACTGCAAGAACGCCGCCTGTCCGGCGATGGACTACCGCACCGCGTGCCCGACCAGTGTCGACCTCAGCACCAGAGGCGCCTTCCCCGACCTGAAGAACCAGGATCTTCGGGTCATCAACCCGAACACGAAGGAAGTCGTCGGCTGCTTCTCGCCGTGCGGCAAGCTCACCTTCGCCAAGAGCTGGGGTGCCTACAACTACAGGACCAACAGCCCGCAGGCCGGCTTCTACTGCTGCCAGACGATCGACCCGCCGAACAAGAACCCGATCCCCTCGCTCGACCCGGGCACCTCGCCCGGCTGTCGCAGCGGCCCGGCGCCGAACAACGCCTACATCCAGTTCATCGAGAGCGCCTGCAACAATCAGGTCTACGGCTATGCCTATGACGACGTGAAGGGCAACCGCGCCTGCAAGGGCACCACCAAGCTCGTGCTGACGCTCTGCCCGTAGCCGGCTCCGCGCGGTCCTACGCCTCCTCCGCGTCGTCCTCCGCATGCCCCTCGTCGTCCTCCGCGAAGGCGGAGGACCCATCTTTGGCTCGCATCGTCGCGGCCGATGGAGCCTGGATCCTCCGCCTTCGCGGCGGATGACGAGCGGAGACGTTCTCGCGAGCGTCGAGCGCCCGACGCCCTCAATCGGTCGGCGGCCGCTCGAAGAGCGCTTTGGCGTCGGCGCGGAAGGCCGAGCGCGCCTCGGGGCGGGTGTAGAACATGTGCCCGCCGGGATAGACGGCGAGCTTCACCCGCTCGGGATTGCCGATTGCCGGCATCTGGTCGAGCACGAACTGGCTCTCGAAATAGGGCGTCACGAGATCGGTCAGGCCGTGCGCGACGAGCACGCGGAGCTTCTTGTCGGCGGCGAGCGCCTGCCGCAGCTCGTCGACCGCCTCCGGCGGCTCGCGGCCGACGTCGAAGTCCCAGCGCCGGTTCACCTCTCGGCTCAACACCTCGTAGGGCCGCTCCACCGCGTAGCCGAGCTGGCGGCCGACATAGTCGGCCATGGCGCCGGCGAGCGGCGCCAGCATGGCGTCGAGCACCGGGTCGCGATAGCGCGAGCGCTGCGCATTCGGATAGGGATCGATGCCGCTGACGCCGGCGTCGTAGAGGCTGATGACGCGGCCGGTGGTGCGCCGTGCCTCGCGGACGATGGTGTCCATGCCGATCCGCCCGGCGACGCGCTTCACCGTATCCCGGTCGATGCCGGTGAGGGCCGAGAGCCGGTCGGCCATGCGCTCGACCGCAGCCGCATCCTTCGGCCCGCGCACGAGATCGACGAGGTAGTCGGTGGCGGCGTACCGCTCGGCCTCGGCGAGCATCTCGCGCGTCACCGGGCCGCTCTGCTCGAGACGGGCGGCGACGATCGAGGGCAGCCGCGTCATCCACGGGATCGGCGAGGACTGGCCGTCGCCGCGCACGGCGAAGTCCAGCACCGGCGACAACAGGACGAGGCCGGCGACGCCGACGCCCTTGGTCCGCTGCAGCGCGTCGGCGATTTTCGGCGCGCGGAAGCCGCCATAGCTCTCGCCGAGGATGTAGACCGGCGACGTCCGCCGGCCATGCGCGTCGAGATAGAGGCGGATCGTCTCGGCGATCGAGCTGATGTCGGAGCCGACGGTCCAGAACTCCTTGGCCGCATCGACGCCGGGCGCCGCCCGGCTCCAGCCGGTGCCGACCGGGTCGAGGAAGACGAGGTCGGTGAAGTCGAGCCAGGTGTCGGGATTGTCGATCAGCACCGGCGGCGCCGAGGGGCGCAGGTCATCCCCGCCGAGCGGCAGGCGCTTCGGGCCGATGACGCCGAGATGCAGGAAGGCGGAGCCGGCCCCCGGGCCGCCATTGACGGCGAAGGTGATCGGCCGCTCCTTGGGGTCGGCGCCGTCGAGCGCATAGCCGACGCTGAACACCTCCGCCTTGCGCTTGCCGTCGCCGTCGCGCAGCACGGTGCTGCCCGCCTCCACCGTGTAGTCGAGCGTTCGCCCGCCGAGCGCGATGCTGGCCTTGCGGGAGACGGCTGCCGGCAGCAGCGGGCGATCCTCGCTCGGCCGCGAGGCTTCGGCCTGCCGCCGCGAAGCCGCTTCCGACTGCGCCGGAGACGACGCCTCCTGGGCGAGGCTCGGCAGCGGCGGGCCAGCCAGGAGGAGGGCGAGCAGAGCGGCGGAGAGGAGACGCATGGAGGGAGCCTCGAGGGTCAGGACTTGCGCTGCCAGCCGCCGCGCTCGTCCTGCTGCCAATAGGTGAGCGCGTGCCCCTGCCCCTTCAGCTCCGACCATTGCCGGCGGGCGGTGTCGACCGCCTCCGGATCGTTGCCATCGAACAGCAGCAGCACCCGCCCGTAGCCGGCGAGATCGGGCGGCGGCGCGCCGTCGACGAGCACGCGAACTGCGGCATCATTCGGATTGTCGGGTCCCGGCAGGAGCACGATCGGGTGATCGGCGGCGTCGCCCTCGGCGAGCGTGCCGTGGGCCAGGAAGGATTCGTCGGCATAGGTCCAGAGCGCCTCGTCAAGCGCAGCGAGCCGCTCGGCGCTCTCGACCTGCACGGCGACGCGCCACTTCCGCTCGAGGCATTTCTCGAGCAGCTGCGGCAACGCCTTCTCCAGCGGCGCCCGCTGCAGGTGATAGAAGAAGATCTCCGTCATGCGCGCATCGCTGTCCTGTGCGGCCGTCGGTTGACCGGGCGCCGCCGCCCCCGATTATCACGCCGAGGCGGGAGGAGTGAGCGTGAACCATCGAGAGGGCACGAGAGATCGAGAAACGCCGAGCGAGTTCAGGAGCCGCCCGTGAGCGAGAAACAGCGCGTCGCCGCGGTCTCGCTGCTCGCCAGCACCGGGCTCGCCGCGGCAAAGCTCGTCGTCGGCCTCCTCACCGGCAGCCTCGGCGTGCTCGCCGAGGCGGCGCACAGCCTGCTCGATTCCTTCGCCACCGCGATCACCTGGTGGGCGGTGCGGGCGGCCGACCGGCCGGCCGACGAGGGGCACCCGTTCGGGCACGCCAAGTTCGAGAACGTGGCCGCGCTCGCCGAGACCGTGCTCCTGTTCCTCACCGCCGGCTTCATCGCCGTCGAGGCGGTCCGCCGCCTTCTCGGCGAGCACGCGGAGGTCGACGCGAGCCTCGCCGCCGTCGCCGTGCTCGTCGCCGCCATCGGCATCGACTTCTGGCGCTCCCGCGCGCTGATGCGCGTCGCCCGCCGAACGCACAGCGCCGCGCTCGAGGCGGACGCGCTGCACTTCACCTCCGACATGATCGCCTCGGCGACGGTGCTCGTCGGCCTCGCCGGGGTGGCGCTCGGCTATCCGCAGGCCGACGCGATCGCGGCGCTGGCCGTCGCCGGCTTCATCGCCGTCGCCGGCTGGCGCCTCGCCTCGCGCACCGTCGACGTGCTGGTCGATGCCGCACCGGCGGGCGTCGCCGATGCGATAGCGGCGCTCGCCGCGGCGCAGCCCGGGATCGTCCGCGTCACCGAGGCGAAGGTGCGGCCGGCCGGCGCCACCCTCTTCGTCGACCTGCACGTCGCCGTGCCGCGGACGCTGGCGCTGGAAGAGATCCCGGCGCTGAAGGCGCGCGTCGCCGAGGCGATCCTCGCCGAGCACCCGCGTGCGGAGCTGACCATCGTCGCGGGTCCCGCGGCGCTCGACGATGAGACGGTGCTGGAGCGCGTCCGCGTCTGCGCCGGCAGGCTCGGCCTCATGGTGCACCACGTCACCGTGCACCATCTCGACGACCGCCTCGCCGTAGCGCTCGACCTCGAAGTCGACGGCGCCATGCCGCTCGCGCAGGCGCACGCCCTCGCCGACCGGCTCGAGGCGGCGGTCGAGGCCGAGCTCGGCAGCGAGGTCGAGGTCGAGACGCATATCGAGCCGCTCGATGCGAGCGAGCATTCGGGCGCCGCAGTGGCGCCGGAGCTGCGGATCGCCATCGCCGGGGCGCTGGTGAAGGCGGCCGAGGCAGGCGGCGTCCTGCGGGCCGTCCACGACGTCCGCGCCCGGGCGACGGAGGACGGGCTCGTCGTCGTCTTCCACGGCCGAGCCGACCCGGCGCTGCCGGTCCGCGCCGTGCACGACGCCGTCGACGAGATCGAGCGCCGGATCCGGGGCGAATATCCGGACGTGGTGCGCATCGTCGGCCATGCCGAGCCGGCGGAGACGGCGCCCTGACCTCCCGCCTTCCCCTCGCCACGAGAAGCACATAGAAGCGGCGGCAACCCTTCCTCCCGGAAAGCCCCATGCGCGCCGAAGAGCCCCGCCCGATCCGCCTCGCCGACTATCGGCCGCCCGATTTTTTGATCGACCGCGTCGACCTCTCCTTCGAGCTCGATCCGGCGGGAACGCGGGTGGTCGCCAAGCTCGCCGTTCGGCCAAATCCGGTAGAGCGGCCGGGCGAGCCGCTCGTGCTCGACGGCGACGAGCTCGTGCTCGACGCCATTTCCCTCGACGGCGAGCCGCTCGGCGACAATTCCTACGCCGCCGATCCGCAGCGCCTGACCCTGCACGCGCCGCCCGACCGCCCGTTCGAGCTGACCATCGCAACAAAGCTCGATCCGGCCGCCAACACCAAGCTGATGGGCCTCTACCGGACGAGCGGCAATTGGTGCACGCAGTGCGAGGCGGAGGGCTTTCGGCGCATCACCTATTTCCTCGACCGGCCCGACGTGCTCGCCATCTACACGACGCGCATCGAGGCGCCGAAGGACCAGGCGCCGGTCCTCTTGTCGAACGGCAACCTCGTCGAGGCGGGTCCCCTGCCCGGCACGGACCGCCATTTCGCCGTCTGGCACGACCCGTTCCCAAAGCCGTCCTACCTGTTCGCGCTGGTGGCCGGCGATCTCGGCGTCGTCGAAGACTCTTTCCGCACCATGTCCGGGCGCGAGGTGGCGCTAAAAATCTATGTCGAGCACGGCAAGGAGCCGCGCGCGACCTACGCCATGGACGCCCTGAAGCGCTCGATGCGCTGGGACGAGACCGCCTTCGGCCGCGAATACGATCTCGACATCTTCATGATCGTCGCCGTGTCCGACTTCAACATGGGGGCGATGGAGAACAAGGGGCTCAACGTCTTCAACGACCGCTACGTGCTGGCGAGCCCGCACACCGCCACCGACGCCGACTATGCCGGTATCGAGGCGGTCATTGCGCACGAGTATTTTCACAACTGGACCGGCAACCGGATCACCTGCCGCGACTGGTTCCAGCTCTGCTTGAAGGAAGGGCTCACCGTCTTCCGCGACCAGGAGTTCTCGTCCGACGAGCGCTCGCGGGCGGTGAAGCGCATCGCCGATGTACGACTCCTGCGCTCGGCGCAGTTCTCAGAGGATTCCGGCCCGCTCGCGCATCCGGTGCGGCCGCAGCTCTACCACGAGATCAACAACTTCTACACGGCGACCGTCTACGAGAAGGGCGCCGAGATCATCCGCATGCTGAAGGTGCTGATCGGCGCCGACGCCTTCCGGCGCGGCATGGACCTCTATTTCGAGCGCCACGACGGGCGCGCGGCGACGATCGAGGAGTTCATCGCCTGCTTCGCCGATGCCGCAGGCCGCGACCTCTCGCAGTTCATGCTCTGGTACGAGCAGGCCGGCACGCCGGAGCTCGAGGCGACGGTCACCCGCGATGCGGGCGCGAAGACGCTGACGATCGACTTCAAGCAGACCGTGCCGCCGACGCCCGGCCAGCCGGCGAAGGTGCCGATGCCGATCCCGGTGTCGCTGGCGCTGATCGGCGAGGACGGCACCGAGCTGCCGCTCGACGCCGGCGCGCCGATCGAGAACGGCGTCTTCACGCTCGCCGGCCCGGCCGACACCGTCACCTTCGCGGGCGTCGGCGGCCACGCGGTGCCGTCGCTGCTGCGCGGCTTCTCGGCGCCGGTGAAGCTGAAATCGAACCTCGACGAGGCCGACCTGCTCTTCCTCGCCGCCCGCGACACCGATCCGTTCGGCCGCTGGCAGGCGATGCAGACCTATGCGACGCGATACCTGCTCCGCGCGATCGCCGCGGTGCGGGCGGGCGACACGCTCGAGCCGGACGAGCGCCTAGTCGAGGCGATCGGCGCCGGTTTCGCCGACGTGGCGCTGGAGCCGGCCTTCGCGGCCCAGCTCGTCACCCTGCCGAGCGAAGCCGACCTCGCCCGCGAGCTCGGCACCGACGTCGATCCCGACGCCGTGCGCAGCGCCCGCGAAAGCCTGCGGACTCGGCTGTCCGCGGGGCTCGCGCCGGTGCTCGAGCGGCGCTGGGAGCAGCTCGCGAGCAAGGAGCCCTACAG
>JAEZCD010000072.1 GCA_023430145.1 Pseudomonadota bacterium | reverse complement strand
GACCAGCACCTCCTCCTGCATGAAGACGAGGCTGTCCAGAATCTTCGGCAGGGTGATGCGCTTCATGTGCGGGCAGAGGTTGCAGGGGCGCACGAACTCCACGCCCGGCGCCTCGGCGGCGACGTTGTCGGCCATCGAGCACTCGGTCACCATGACGACCCGCTTCGGCCGGCGCTCTTTCACGAAGTCGGCCATCTTCGCGGTCGAGCCGGCGAAGTCGGCCTCGGCGATCACGTCCGGCGGGCATTCGGGATGCGCCAGAATCGTCACCGACGGGTCGGCCTCGCGGTAGCGGCGCAGCTCCTCGCCGGTGAACCGCTCGTGCACCTCGCAGGCGCCGTGCCAGGCGATGATTTTTACCTTGGTCTGCGTCGCCACCCAGCTCGCGAGATATTTGTCCGGCAGGAACAGCACGCGGTCGGTGCCGAGCGATTCCACCACCTCGACCGCGTTCGAGGAGGTGCAGCAGATGTCCGCCTCGGCCTTCACCTCGGCCGAGGTGTTGACGTAGACGACCACCGGCACGCCCGGATAGCGGTCGCGCAGGAGACGGACGTCCGCGGCGGTGATCGAGGAGGCGAGGGAGCAGCCGGCGCGGCTGTCGGGGATCAGCACCACTTTTTCGGGGTTCAGGATCTTCGACGTCTCGGCCATGAAGTGGACGCCGCACTGGACGATCACGTCGGCCTTGGTCTTGGTCGCCTCGCGCGCCAGCTGAAAGCTGTCGCCGACGACGTCGGCCACGCAATTGTAGATTTCCGGCGTCTGGTAGTTGTGGGCGAGGATGACGGCGTTGCGCACAACCTTCAGCTCGTTGATCGCCTTCACGTAAGGGGCGAAGAACGGCCACTCGACCGGCGGGATGACGGCGCGGACCTTGTCGTAGAGATGGGCGGTCGCGCGCTCGACTTCCGGGGTGAAGTCGAGGCTCGGCATCGGCAGGATGCCGAAGCGCTCGGCCGCCGTCAGGCGCGGGGAGGGGGCGCGGTCCGCGATCGACCGGGACAGAGCGGCAACCATGGCGAGCTCCTATGCTCAGTATGAGCATAATGTCGGGAAGGAACCGCCCCGAGGAGGGCTCGGGAGACCCCTTATGCTCATTTTGAGCACAGGTGCATATTAGGGCATTCGCCGCCGGTTTGAAAGGCCCGGAGTCAAGAAACCGTCACGTCTCGGCTTGAAATCCGGCGTCCGGCCGGCATCGCTCCTATATGCGTACCGGGAAGTATGGGAAGGAGCGACATGCCCGCGAGCCGTCAGAAGGAAGAGCGAATGTGGCGACGGGTCGATCAGTTGATCCGCTCCGGGAAACACAGCGGCTGGCTCTCGATAGAGTGGGTGCTGCGAGAGGAAGGATATTCCCGCGCTCGGTATCTGCTCGATCAAGAGGGCGTGCGAGAGCGGATCGATAACCAATGCCGCGAAGCGCAAAGAGAATCCGATGCCTCGCGGACCTAAAGGCGAGAAGCGCCCCCCGACGTGATCGGCAACGCCCTCCATGTGATGCGCATCGCCACGGGCGAGATCGAGGAGGGCGCCCCGATCGACGACGGTGAAGACAAGGCGGCGCAGGCGCTATGTCGAAGGGCGGTGCCGCCCGCGCGGCGAGCACGACGCCAGCGCGAGGGGCGGAAATCGCGGGAAGGCTGCGGATAAGCGATGGGGCAACTAGCAAGCACATTCCACGCGGCCCGGCGCTGGTGCTTGCTATTTTATCCCTAGCAAGCATAAATTTCACCATATGCAGCAAGCATGAGGTGATTCGATGCAAGACTCCCCGCAGAGCAAGGGCGGCCGAGCGCGGGCACGTCAGCTATCCCCAGAAAAGCGGCGTGAGATCGCCATCCACGCCGCGCAGAGGCGGTGGGCGAAGCTTCACGATCCGAGCAATCTCCCGCGAGCAAGTCATCGCGGGCTTATGCCTATTGGTGACGTGGAGATTGAGGTTTACCGGCTGCACGATGGGCGGCGCTTGATCGCCAAGGCCGCAATTGCCAAAGCTCTGAACCTTAAATCCGAGGGAGGGAACGCCTTCCTCCGGACGGTCACCCGGAAAGGAGTACGATCCGCAATCAGCGACGATCTCTGGAAAAAGATCGAGAACCCGATTGTTTTCAGATACTTAGACACAGATTCAGAGGACAATCAAGGCGGCACGGCAGACGGCTACGAAGCGACAACCTTGATTGAGGTCTGTGATGCGCTGATCCAAGCCAGAAATGACAAGGCGCTTGCCCCTTCCCAAAAGTTTCTAGCCATTCAGGCCGAGATAATCGTCCGATCTGCGGCGAAGCTAGGTATCATCGCTCTTGTCGATGCCGCAACTGGGTACATTGAGGATATTAAAAAGGAAGAGTACCTCCGGCTTTGGAAAGAATTTGTTTCCCGAGAGTTTCGGCAATGGGAACTTGAGTTTCCTAACCAGTTCGCTGACATGATCTATAAAATCTATGGTCTTAAGAGGCGCGACCCTAAATCTTTCAGGCACCCTCAGTTCTTCGGCTGGTTTACGCGAAAATACGTTTATCATCCGCTCGCGAATAGTAAAGGAGCAATCCTAGATTTGCTGGATGAAGCTAACCCAGTCGTATATACGGGTGGAACTCGAAAGTACAAGCTACATCAGTTTCTGAGTGATGAGATTGGCCTTCCAGCGCTAAGTCAACACCTGTGGCAAACAATTGGCATAGGGAATGCGTCTCGGGATAAGGTCGAGTTCGAGCGTTCGTTTTACAGGGCCTTCCCGGAGGCAATCCCGAAGAAGGGCGGGCCAGATCAGTTCGATTTCTTCGACAAGCTGAACTAGGATGCCTGACGCCAAGCATGAAAGTTCATATTAAAGGGCATCAACAAGCGGCCGCGCTCTACACGGTCTGGTAAAATTTCCTGAAGCAGTACGATTCGGCGACTGCGTGCGGTCTCCGCCGTCTGGCGAGCTGCGCTCAGCGCGCCCCTTCCAGCGCGACCCCCATGGTCCAGCGGCGGCGCTCGCCGGGCTCGAGGCGGACGATGCCCGGCTTGTCCCAGAGCTCGCCGGAAAAGTCCGAATAGGTGGCGAAGCTCTGCCACGGCTCGATGCAGACATAGCCGGCGCCCGGCTTGGTCCAGATGCCGAGCTGCGGGAAGTCGGCATAGTCGATGGCGAGCCTCGGCCCGTTCGGCGCCCCATAGGTGAGATGCCGGCTCACCGGGTCGGTCATGATGATGGCGTCGTTGACGAAGAGCCCGTCCTCGAGCGCCAGGACGCGGCCGCGAACCGGCGTCGACACCGGCTCGGGCGAGACGAGGCTGTTCCTGCCGAGGCGGCGGATCGGTGCCGGCTCGTCGGCCTCGAAGACGATCTCGTGCGCGGCGCGCGGCTCGCCACAGGGCAGGGGCCAGCGGAAGGCGGGATGGAAGCCGAAGCCGGCCGGCAGCGGTTCTTCGCCGGTATTGGTCAGCACGCCGGTCATGGCGAGCCGGGCGCCCTCGATGGCGAAGACCAGATCGAGCCGGAACTCGAACGGATAGACGGCACGCGTCTCGGCATCGGCCTCGAGACGGAAAGTGGCGCGGTCGGCGCCGCGCTCGGCGACCTCGAAGGTCTTGTGCCGCGCGAAACCGTGCCGCGGCAGCGTGTAGGTCTTGTCGCCGAGGCGGTAGCGGTCGTCGGGCAGGGTGCCGACAGTGGGAAAGAGGATCGGCGCGCGGCCGGTCCAGAAGGCCGGGTCGCCGTTCCAGAGGAGGTCGCGGCCCTCCGCGTCGCGCAGCGCCTGCAGCTCGGCGCCGAGCGGGGCGATCTCCGCCGACAGCTGCGGCGAGGCGATGGTGACGGAATCGGAGCTCATGGGCAGGTTATAGCCGCGCCGCAGGCCGGGCGCGAACGCCCGGCGCCGCGGGCTTCGCGAGCTACTCGAACATCGCCTTCGGCACGCAGGCGTGCACGCCCCAATTGCCGTCGGCGACCTGCGTCACGCCGAAATCCACCGCCACCGACATCAGCGAGATGGCCTCGTCCTCGGCGAGGCCGTAGGTCTCCATCAGGAAGCGCCGCGTCGCGCGGAAGGCGCTGCGCAGCGCCAGATCCGTCGAGGAGCGCTTGTAGACCTCGGTCTGCGCGTTGCGGCCGAGCTCGCGCAGGTAGTTCTGGTAGCTGAGGCCCTGCAGCACCCAGGCCTCCGGCGTCTCCAGCAGCGGCCCGGTGAGGCCGCGCAGCGGCGCCGCGCACGCACCCCGCTTGTGCAGCACGAAGCGGAAGTCGCCGGTGAGCGAGGCCTCGAGGCCGGTGCCGTCGATCTCGCCGTCCCCCTGCGCTAGATGGCCGTCGCCGACCGAGAACAGGGCACCCGTCACCGCCACCGGCAGATAGAGCGTCGTGCCGCGTGCGGCGCGCCAATTGTCGAGATTGCCACCGAAATAGCCGGGCGGGATCGAGTCGACGATGCCGGTCTCGCGCGGCGCGACCCCCATGAAGCCGAAATGTGGGCGCAGCGGCACGCGGACGCCGGCGAGCACGCCGAATGTCTTCTCGATGCGGGTCTCGTCCACCGGTACGCCCGGATAGTCCATGATCGCGTGCTCGACGCCGAACGGGTCGGTCTGCGGCGCCCAGCGGTAGCTGTAGAGCGCGCGGGCGAAGCGCCCGTCCGGCTCGACCTCGTAGATCGTCACCGTCTCGTGCCTGTCGGAGGCGTCGAGCAGGTCCTTGTACTGGTAGCCCCACCAGGCGGCGGCATTGCTGCCGAAAGCGCGGCCGGCATAGCGCGGATTGCGGCTCGGCCGCGGCCGGATGTCGAGAATCTGCACTTCGAGCACGTCGCCGGGCTCGGCGCCCTCGACGAAGATCGGCCCGGTGCAGATGTGCACGCCAAAACCCTCGCCGGCGCCGCGGCCGAAGATCGAGGCGTTCATCGGGCCGGCGCCGCGCCGGTCGACGTTCTTGCCGGCCGCCGTCCAGTGGAAGACGCTCTCGGCGCCGGGATCGCCGGTGACCATGCGGTCGCGATCGTCGAGCGCGTGCTGGGTGAGCGTCTCGACGGTGACGGTATCGCCCGAGCGGACGCGCAGCACCGGCGGCAGCTCGCGGCTGAGAAAGCCCCAATGCACCGTATCCTTGCCGACCGGCAGGTGGTGCCGCGACGCGGCCCTCGGATCCGGTGACCGGCTCGCGCAGGCGGCGCAGGCGCAGGCCTGGCGCGCGCCGACCTCGGCGGCCTCGCATTCCGGACGGAGGTCGACCGCGGCCGACGCCGTCCGCAGTTGCGGGCGGCCCCGGAACGGGTAGGCGTCGGGCGCGCTGCGCAGCCGCTGGGTTCGGAAGGCCCGCGGCGAGGCGCCGAAGGCGGCGCTGAACGCCCGGCTGAAATGCGCCTGGTCCCGGAATCCCCAGCCGAAGGCGATGTCGGCGATGCTGCGGTCCGCAAGACGCGGATCGGCGAGGTCCACGCGGGCGCGCTCGAGCCTGCGATGCCGCAGATGGTCCGAGAACGTCGTCGACTGGACCTCGAACAGGCGCTGCAGGTAGCGCAACGACAGACCGGCCTGCTCGGCGATGTCGCCGATCGACAGCTCCGAATTGGCGAGGCTCGTCTCGATCACCGCCGACACGCGGCGGAAATGGGCCGCTTGCACCTGGGACACCGGCTCGGCCGGGCGCCTCGCCTCGGCGAGCAGCGCGCCGGCTCCGAGCTCGACGAGCGCCGACTCCGCCGAAGCGAGGTCGGCCGGGCCGAGCGCCTCGAAATCGCCGAGCAGCGCGCCGAGGAGAGATCGCAGCGCGTTCGCCGCGGCGGTCGCGCCGAGAACGAACGGCAGGCCCGGGCCGCCGCGGCCGATCCGTGTCAGGAACCGTTCGCGCGGCACTTCGAGCATCAGCAGCTCGAAATCACGGCAGAGGTCGAGCGCCCAGGGCGCGGACATGTCGCTTACGGAAGCATCGCCGTCGGCGAATGCCGATCGTCGCCGCCCTGCCTCGAAGGCGCCTTCGCCCGTCTGATGCAGGATGACGAGGATGGGCTCTGCGCCCCGTTCGCCCTCGATGCGGATGAGCCGCTGCGGGGTCGACCGCAGGCGGACGAGCCGAGCGCCCGTTGCCGAGCGCTTGGTGCAGATCTCGCCCGAATGCGCCGCGCCGGCGGCGATCTCCGGCGCGAGCGACAGGTCCGCGAGCGCGCCCGCCCAGGCGGACCGGCGGGCGGCGGTCGGGTAGGCATCGGTCGAGACGGGGTCGGTCAGGACGGCCATGCGGCACCTCCCTCGGCCATGCGGGCCGATTCCGATGCAAGGCGCGGGCCAGCGCGGCTGCGCGCACCGGACTGGCGGACTTTATCAGCCCGCGCGTGAGCCGCCGACGAGTTCTTGTCTCAGCGCGCCCGAAAACTTGCCGGCAGGCACCGCCCGAGCCGCCGCGGCGCTCCCCACGAGGCGCCGTAACCGGCTGGAATCGTTCACCGATCGATCCGCGCCACGGCCCGCTTCGGCCTTGCGTCGACGCCCTCCGGAGCCCTCGAACCGCTTCGGGCGCGCGCCGCGCCGTGCCAGCATCCCGCCACGCGAAACCCACGAACGGAGCGAACCGAGATGTGCGCAGGCGACGACGCGAACTGCCCGGACTTCGACAAGCACCGGGCGAAGATGATGGAGGCGCTCGGCCTCGAGCGTCGCAGCTTCCTGAAAAGCGCCTTCGCCGCGACCGGCAGCGCCGCGCTGCTCGGCGCCGGAGCCTCGACGCTGGTGACGCCGGCGCTCGCTCAGGCCTCGGCGGCCAAGCAGCCGGCCAAGCGCGCCTACCACTACCTGCCGGCCAACGACCAGACCGTGCACTGGGGCTATTTCAGCAAGAGCCTCAAGCCACGCGTGGAGATCGACTCCGGTGATCTCGTCACCATCGAGGCGCTGACGCATCACGCCAATGACGACGCCGAGCTGATGATCAAGGGAGATCCCGGCGCCGAGAGCGTCTTCTACTGGACCAAGGAGCTGAAGAAGGTCGACCGGCGCGGCGCCGGTCCGATGGACGCCTCGCTGTTCGGGCGCGGCGCCGGCGAGGGCCTCGGCGTGCATATCTGCACCGGCCCCGTCTATGTCCGCGGCGCCGAGCCGGGCGACGTGCTCGAGGTGCGGATCGTCGACGTCATCCCGCGCCCGTCGGCCAATCCGGCGCATGCCGGAAAGGCGTTCGGCAGCAATGCCGCCGCCTGGTGGGGCTTTCACTACAAGGACCAGATCAGCGAGCCGAAGGGCCGCGAGGTCGTCACCATCTACGAGATCGACGCCACCGGCGAGCGCAACTGGGCCAAGGCGCTCTACAACTACCGCTGGACGCCGCAGACCGATCCGTTCGGCGTCGTGCACAAGACGATCGACTATCCCGGCGTGCCCGTCGACCACTCGACCATCACCAAGAACCCGGGCGTGCTGAAGGGCGTCCGGGTGCCGATCAGGCCGCATTTCGGCGTCATCGGGCTCGCTCCGAAGGAGGCCGACATGGTCGACTCCATCCCGCCGAGCTACACGGGCGGCAACATCGACAACTGGCGCATCGGCAAGGGCGCGACGATGTACTACCCGGTCGCGGTCGAGGGCGCGCTGATGTCGGTCGGCGATTCGCACGCCTCGCAGGGCGATTCGGAGCTCTGCGGCACGGCGATCGAATGCTCGCTGACCGGGACGTTCCAGCTCATCCTGCACAAGAAGGCCGATCTCGCCGGCACGCCGCTGGAGATGCTCGAATATCCGATGCTCGAGACGCAGAACGAGTGGCTGATCCACGGCTTCAGCTACCCCAACTACCTCGCCGAGCTCGGCGAGAAGGCGCAGTCGGAGATCTACAGCAAGTCCTCGATCGACCTCGCGCTGCGCGATGCGTTCCGCAAGATGCGCAGCTTCCTGATGACCACCAAGGGCCTGACGGAGGACGAGGCGGTGTCCTTGATGTCGATCGGCGTCGACTTCGGCATCACCCAGGTGGTGGACGGCAATTGGGGCGTGCACGCGATCATCAAGAAGGAGATTTTCGCGGGCGCCGACGCGTAGGTTACGGCGTCACAGAATATGCTCGTCGTCCTCCGCGAAGGCGGAGGACCCAGCCTTCTTCTCTTCGAACCGGCGCCAGAGAGGCTGGATCCTCCCCCTTCGCGGAGGATGACGAGCAGTGCGTCCGTCGCTCACCCGAACCGGCGCCCGGCCTCGATGGCGAGGCCGAGACCGACCGAGCCGAACGTGTCGCCGTCGATCGGCCTCGCCTCGGGCAGCGCTTCGACGATCGCGGCGCGCACATGCGCGAGCCGCGTCGAGCCGCCGGTGAGGAACAGCGCGTCGATCGCCTCCGGCCCGACGCCGGCGAGACGCAGGCAGACGCCGATACGCGCGGCGATCCTTTCCGCGAGGTCCGCGGTTCCGCGGGAAAGGTCCTCGCGGCTGAGCGCGACGGCCTCGCCCGGCGCCATCCAGTCGAGCGGGATTTTTGCCTGCGGCGCCTCGGCGAGGCCGATCTTGGCCTCCTCGACGGTGGCCGCCAGCTCGTGGCCGCGGCGCTGCTCGACGACGCGGATCAGCCGGTCGACCCGCTCGGGCTCGGCCGCCTCGCGGCGCACCTGGCGGATCTCGGCGAGGATCTTCGGCTCGTAGACGCGGTTGATGCTGTGCCAGGTGGCGAGGTCGTGGAAATAGCGCGACGGCACGTCGAGCTCGCGCCGCTTCATCGGCGTGCCGAGGCCGAGCAGCGGCATCACCGAGCGCAGGCTGAGCACGCGGTCGAAATCGGTCCCGCCGACGCGAACGCCGTCATTGGCCAGGATGTCGGCCGAGCGGTCGGCCTTCGCGCGCCGGTCCTGGCCGAGCCGGACGATGGAGAAATCGGAGGTGCCGCCGCCGATGTCGGCGATCAGCGCCAGCTCCTCGCCAAGAATCCGCTGCTCATAGTCGAGCGCGGCGGCGATCGGCTCGTATTGGAAGGCGACCTCGCGGAAGCCGATGTCGCGGGCGATCTCGCCGAGCGCGGTCTCCGCCCGCCGGTCGCCGTCGGGGTCGTTGTCGACGAAATGCACCGGGCGCCCGTGCACCACCGAGGTCAGCTCGCGGCCCAGCTTCTCCTCGGCGCGCCGCTTCACACCGAAGAGGAATTTTCGCAGCACTTCGCGGAAGGGGGCGCGGACGCGGCCGATCTGCGTCGGCTCGTCGAGCAGCGCCGAGCCGAGCGCCGATTTCAGGCTCCGCATCAGCCGCCCCTCTATGCCGTCGACATAGGCCTCGATCGCCGAGCGGCCGATCAGCACCGCGCCGTCGCGGCCGAAGAAGATCGCGCTCGGCAAGGTGCGGTGCTCCTGCTCGAGCGGCACGAGCGCCGGCGGCCCGTCGCGCGGGGCCACGCCGAGCGTGGTGTTGGACGTGCCAAAATCGAGGCCGCAGGCGGACATGGCTTTTGGAGGAGCTCCGGGGGAGGGGGCTTTTTAGCGATGCCGCCCGGAAGGGCAAGGCACAGCTCGCGCATGGCTGGGCGCGCGGCATGCGATCTCGCCTCGCCGCCGGTACCGTTTGGTGACAGACTGGCGCCGGCGCGACGGCGTGCCGCGCCCGAGGAGTTGCTGCGATGAACGAGGCGATGCCTTCCCTGAGCCGGGCGATCCTGGCCGCCATGGCAATCTCGCTTGTCTGGCTCGGGCAGCCCGCTTCGGCGCAGGAGGCGGCGGCTCAGGCGAAGCCCGGGCCGGTGGCGCCGAACGCGTCCAAGGCGGCGCGGGCCCTGCTCGCCGAGCTCTACGAGCGCCCCGGCAGAAAGAAGAACCGCGTCGCCATCGGCCAGCAGCTCCTCACCTGGGAATACGGCAAGAAGTCCGATCCGAATGCCTGGTACGGCGACTGGCTGCAGCTCGAGAAGGCGAAGCTGCCGCTGCCGCTGATCATGGGCGGCGAGGTCAGCGACCTCATGCGCTACGGCAACTTCTTCCCCAACCAGAACGCGCTGAAGGAGCTGATCGCGCATGGCAAGCGCGGCAACATCGTCACCCTCGTCTGGCATCCGGCGCTGCCCGTGAAGGGCGGCGACTTCGGCACGCCGATCTCGACCGCCGACCTGCAGGATCTCGTCGACGACAAGACGGCGACCGGAAAGGCCTGGCAGGTGCAGCTCGACCGCGCCGCGGACGTCCTGAAGCAGTTCGACGATGCCAACGTGCCGGTGCTGTTCCGGCCGCTGCACGAGCAGAACGGCACCTTCTTCTGGTGGGGGCACAACGGCGCCAAGGGCGGCGCCCTGAAGGCGCGGCAGAAAGCCTGGAAGGCGGTGTGGGCCGATCTCGTCGAGGAGCTGACCGTGCGCCGGGGCTTGAGAAACCTGCTCTTCGTGTTCGGCACCAACCAGGTGAACTACGACGAGGTGGCGCCGCCGCTGACCTATTATCCCGGCGGAAAGCTCGTCGATATCGTCTCCATCGACGTCTACGACGAGGAGCTCGACCTCGCCGGCTCGAGCCGCGGGCTGCAGTATTACAAGGACCTCGTCGGCACCGGAAAGCCGTTCGGCCTGTCCGAGTTCGGACAGAGTTTCGGCAACAAGGGCACCGGCCCGAACGCGGACAAGTGGGACGCGCGCACTCTCACCGAGCGCCTGCGCGACAGCTACAAGGAGGCCGTCTTCGCCATCGCCTGGTATTCGAGCCGCGAGGGCCAGCCGCCGCAGGACTTCCTCTTCGCACTGCCGGATGTCGCGCATGCGAAGGAGCTGCTCGAGGATCCCTTGATCGACACGCAGTAGGCGGCTCGCTCGCCTTCTCCGTTGCTGGACCGAGACCGGCGGGGATTTCTTCCTTCTCCCAGAGAAGGGAGAGGCGGTCACTCCACCGGCACGATGCGAAAACCTTCGCCGGCGGGCTCGGCATGGCCTCGGCTCGGGAAGGGGAAGTGGAAGCCCTGGATCAGGAGCCCTTCGCCGACCAGCATTTCGTAAATCTTCCGCCGTGTCGCCACGGCCTGATCGGGGAACTGGTCGAAGCGCGCCCGCCAGTCCGGATGACGGATGAAGAGTGCGGGGTGGTTGCTGACGTCGCTCTGCAGGAACAGCCGCTCGCCGCGAGACTCGATCATGAACGAGGTGTGACCGATCGAGTGGCCGGGCGTGTCGACGGCGGTGATGCCGGGCGCCACCTCCTCGCCGCCCGCGAAGGTGCGGACGCGCTCGCGCAGCTTCGCGAACACGCGGGCGACGTTGGCGAACAGTTCCTGCATGCGGCCGGGCGCGGCCCGCTCACGCTCGGCCGCGTCGTTCCAGAACGTCCATTCGCGCTCGGGCACCAGGATCTGAGCATTGGGGAAGGCGGCGGCGCCGTCGGCGGCGAGCAGGCCGTTGATGTGGTCGGCGTGGAAGTGCGAGACGACGACGCGGCCGATCGCTTCGGGGGCGATGCCGGCGGCGTGAAGGCTCTGCATGAGGAGGCCGGTGGTTGCGCCGGGCGGCTGCGGCCCGTTGCCGGTGTCGAACAGCAGCCACTCGCCGCCGGCGCGGATCGCCACCGGGTTGAAGACGATCGTCATCCGGTCGGGCGGCATGCCGGCCTCGACGAGCGCGGCGTTGATGTCCGCCATCGAGGCATTGACGATGAACTCGCCCTCCTTAACCGGAAAGGTGCGATGGCCGTCGCGCAGCGTGACGACCTCGAGGTCGCCGACGCGCCGGTCGGCGAAGAGGGGAGCGTCCATGGTCGTCTCCGCCGCGCTCATCGAGGTCTCCGTTTCAGCCGGGATCCGAGGTCGGCCCGCATTATAGGGGCGCGGAACCTATGTCACCCGCCAGCACGTGTCGGTCTCGAGGCGAGGGGGGCTGCGCGTCGCCGGGGCGTACAGAGCGGCGGCCGAGGTTGGGGTCGACTCGGATAGGATTTTTTGCGTCCGGTCCGATCGTAGGCTATCGGGTCGCGACCGAGTTTCGGAGATCTCGCATGCGCGTCGCCGTGGTTTCTCCTTATTTCCGCGAGCCGCTGGACTGGCTGCGGGAGTGCCACGACAGCGTTCGTGCGCAGACGCACGCCTGCACGCACATCATGGTGGCGGACGGCTACCCGCATCCGGAGGTGGCCGCCTGGCCGGGGCTGCGCCACATCGCGCTGCCGGTCAACCACGGCCATGGCGGCGACACGCCGCGCGCCATCGGCTCGATCGAGGCGATCGGCTCCGGCTTCGACGCCATCGCCTATCTCGACTCCGACAACAGCTTCGCCCCCGACCACATCGAATCCCTCGTCGACCTCCACCGGCAGACGGGCGCCGCCTTCTGCTCGAGCACGCGCTATCTCTGCCGGATCGACGGGCCGATCATGGCCGAGTGCCTCAGCTGCGACGGCGAGACCTTCGTCGACACGAACTGCATGTTCTTCGCGCGGCCGGCATTCAGGATGGTGACGGCATGGGTGCTGATGCCCGACTTCGCGCACGCGCTCTGTGACCGCGTCGTCTTCCGGGCGATCCAGAACGCGGGGCTGCAGACCGCGCATACGGGCCGGCCGACCGTCTACTATCGCGCCAAGCTGGCGGATGTGTACCGCAATCTCCGCGAGCCTATCCCGCCGGGCGTCTCGGAGCGGAATCCGTGGCAGCAGGACGCAGCGCACGATCTCTGGGAGGCCGGCGGAAGGCCGTCCCTGCGCGTGCCGTTCAGGGCCAGGCGACGCCGCGGCGGCTATGCCGATATAGAGGCCACGCGCGCGCGGCGCGGCGAGGCAGCGCGCGATGCCGCGCTCGAACGACGCGAGGAGAGAGGTTCCCGCCCGCACGAGGCCGGGGAGCCGTCACCGCGGCCGGCCGAGTCTTCGGCGGAGTCCGCGGCCTAGGATGGCGCGACGCTGCGACGCCGCGCGAGGGGCCGCTCGTGTATGACTGGCTCGTCGTCGGCGCCGGGTTTGCCGGGAGCGTGCTGGCCGAGCGCCTCGCGCGCATCCGCGGCGACTCCGTTCTCGTCATCGACCGCCGCCCGCATATCGGCGGCAACGCCCACGACCGCTACGACGCGGCCGGCGTTCTGATCCACGCCTACGGCCCCCACATTTTCCATACCAATTCGCGCGCGGTTCTCGACTACCTGTCGCAGTTCACCGCCTGGCGCCCCTACGAGCACCACACGCTCGCCGCCATCGGGGGACGGCTGCTGCCCATTCCCATAAACCGGAACACGCTCAATCAGCTCTTCGGTGCGGGTCTCTCCTCGGACGAAGAGGCCGCCGAGTTCCTGGCCCGCCGGGCAGAGCCGATCGGGGAGATAAGAACTTCGGAAGACGTCGTCCTCGCCACAGTCGGGCGAGAGCTGTACGAGATGTTCTTTCGCGGCTATACGAGCAAGCAGTGGGGCTTGGATCCTGCCGATCTGGACAAGTCCGTCACGGCCCGGGTGCCGACCCGCACCAACACGGACGATCGATATTTCACCGATACTTTCCAGGTGATGCCGGCCGATGGCTATACGGCGATGTTCGCGCGCATGCTCGACCATCCCCGGATCGAGATCCGGCTCGGCATGGCGCTCTCGGACCTGCCGCCCGACGTCGCCTGGCGCCGGATGATCTTCACCGGCCGGATCGACGAGTTCTTCGACTTCCGGTTCGGCCGCCTGCCGTATCGATCGCTGCGGTTCGAGCATCGCACGATGGGCTACGAGTGGCATCAGCCCGTCGGTATCGTGAACTATCCGGGCGAGGAGCCCTATACGCGGGTGACCGAGCACAAGCATCTCACCGGACAGCCGCACCCGAGCACAAGCATCACGATCGAATATCCGAGTGCGACCGGCGATCCCTATTATCCGGTGCCGCGACCGCAGAATGCGGAACTCTACAAACGCTACGAAACGCTCGGTCGCGCGCAGACGGGAACGCACTTCGTCGGAAGGCTTGCGACCTATCGATACTACAACATGGACCAAGTGGTCGGTCAGGCGCTGGCCGAGTTCAGGCGCATCGAAGCCGCGATACCCCGGACGGCGCGGTGATCCATCCGCGCGATATCGCCGGCCGACCCGCCGCCCGGCTTTCTCGCGCAGGCTCCCGGAAAATGCGCCAGCACCGCGACTTGCGCGGCCAAGGTCGCTATCACATGGCTCGCGCCTGCCGGCCGGGCGATCTGCCGATCTCGAGGATGGTCTGAGACCATGGCCAGTCATGACGACCGCCGTGACCGCGGCCGGCTCTGGGCCGTCACCTCCTACTACAATCCGGTTCCCTACCGGCGACGGCTCGACAACTACCGCATCTTCCGCGAGCGGCTCGCGCTCCCCCTGCTGACGGTCGAGCTCGCCTATCGCGCGCCCGAGCTCGCCCCCGGCGACGCCGACATCCTCGTACAGATCCCCGGGCGCGACGTGATGTGGCAGAAGGAGCGGCTGCTCAACCTCGCCGTCGCCGCACTGCCGCCGGAATGCGACCGCGTCGCCTGGCTCGACTGCGACGTCGTCTTCGCGGACGGGAGCTGGGCCGAGCGTCTCGACCGAAAGCTCGAGGAGTGCGTCGTCGTGCAGCCGTTCAGCCTCGTCCGCTATCTCGGCCGCGACTGGGTGCCCGGCATGGCGTCGGAAGCTGCGACGGAATTCACCCGAACCTCGGTGGTCGCCGCCATCGAAAGCGGCGTCCCGCGGCCGGAGGTTCTCGCCAAGCAGCTCGGTGACCGCCGAAAAACCTTCTCGACCGGATTCGCCTGGGCGGCGCGGCGCGAGATCGTGCAGCGGCACGGCCTCTACGATGCCGCGATCGTCGGCACCGGCGACCGGCTGTTCGCGAGCGCCGCATTCGACTGCGCCGATGCGGCGGCCGATCTGTTCATGATGAGCGAGGTGCGGCGGCGGCACTACAAGGCCTGGGCCGAGCCCTTCTCAAGCGAGCTCGCCGGACGTGTCGGCCTGATCGAGGGTGAGATCTCGAACCTCTGGCACGGCGAGATGGCGAACCGCGGCAGCAGGCTGCGGCACGAGGCGCTGCGCGACTTCGACTATGACCCATTTTCCGACATCGCCCTCGGCGAGGAGGGCGCGTGGCGCTGGGCGAGCGACAAGCCGGCGCTGCACGCCTATCTACGCGACTACTTCGTCGGGCGCCGGGAGGACGGCTAGGCCTGCACGTTCTCCGAGCCGCTGCAAGGGTTGCGCCGGCTCGGTCGCCATCGCATAGCTGTCCGAACGCCCCGCGGGTCGGGCGAAGCCGCCGCTTTCCCCGAGGTCGTGCGAGATGACGGTCAGCGATCACAACCGCCGCGGCCGCCTCTGGGCCGTCACCTCCTACTACAATCCCGTTCCCTACCGGCGGCGGCTCGACAATTACCGTATCTTCCGCGAGCGGCTCGCGCTCCCCTTGCTGACGGTCGAGCTCGCCTATCGGGCGCCCGAGCTCGGCGCCGGCGACGCCGACATCCTCGTGCAGATCCCCGGGCGGGACGTGTTGTGGCAGAAGGAGCGCCTGCTCAACCTCGCCATCGCCGCACTGCCGCCCGAATGCGACCGCGTCGCCTGGCTCGACTGCGATATCTTCTTCGAGGACGAGAGCTGGACGGAGCGTCTCGACCAAAAGCTCGACGAGTGCGTTCTCGTGCAGCCCTTCAGCCGCGTCCACTACCTCTCGCGCGATTGGCGCCCCGGCGTGCCCGCGAAGGCGGCGACGGAGGTCACGCGGATCTCGGTCATGGCCAAGCTCGCGAGCGGGGCGTCGCCGGAGGAGAGCCTCGCCCGCGGGTCCGGCGACCGCCGGAAGTATTCCTCGCCGGGCTTCGCCTGGGCGGCGCGCCGCAGCCTGCTCGCCCGCCACGGCCTCTACGACGCCAGCATCACAGGCGGCGGCGACCGGCTGCTCGCGGGCGCCTCCCTCCGCTGCTTCGACACCGCGGCGAACGTCTTCGAGATGAGCGATCTCTGGTACCGTCACTATCGCGAATGGGCGGAGCCGTGGGCCGATGCGGTGGCGGGACGGCTCGGCGTCGTCGACGTCGAGGTGATGAACCTCTGGCACGGCGAGATGCAGTATCGGCGCGCCGGCACTGAGCGCCACGCGCCGCTGCGCGGCTTCGGCTACGACCCGCGGCACGACATCGCGCACGACGGCAACGGCGCCTGGCGCTGGGCGAGCGACAAGCCGGAGCTGCACGCCTATCTGCGCGACTACTTCGTCGGGCGCAGGGAGGACGGGTGAGCGCCGCTTATCATCGCGAGGCGCGCAGCGACGCGCCGGAATGACGGCCTCTCGGTCATTGCGAGAAGCGTCAGCGACGAAGCAATCCAGCCTTCGGGCGGCGAAGAAGGCCTGGATTGCTTCGCTTCGCTCGCAATGACCGCGCGGGGCTCAACCGCAACGTGCCTGCTCCCGGAAATGCGCCAGCACCGCGACGCGGATCGCCGACGACAGGTTTGCCTCGCCGCGGGCCGCGTCGATCTCCTCGAGCAGCTCTCGAAAACCCATGCCGCGTGCGGCGGCAAGCTCCCGCGCGCCGTCCCAGAACGCGTCTTCCAAGCTGATGCTGGTGCCATGGCCGTTGAGGACGATCGACCGTTTTCGCACACGGCCGTCGGCGGTCCGAGGCTCGTCAGGCATCGATGAGATTGGCGAGCACGATCTCGCGCCAGATCCGCATCGGCGCCACCCACGCGTCGGGCGCGTTGTAGTTGCCGGCGAACAGGACCATCGCCAGCCCCGCCTCGGGCATCAGCATCAGCCGCTGGCCGCCATTGCCGAAGGCGCCGCTCCAAGGCTTCGGCGCAGCGCCGAAGGCTGGCGCACGGTCGGCGCCGAGGAACCAGTGGCGGCCATAGTCGAGGCCGTCGCCGGTGGCGATGGCGGGCCGCGACAGGCTCTCGATCCAGTCGCCCGGAACGATCTCGCGGCCGTCCCGCGCCCCGCCGGCGAGGACGAGATCGCCGATCCTGGCGAGGTCGCGGGCCGTGAGCCGCAGGCCGGAGGCCGCCGAATGAATCCCGTCTGCCCCCGCCGCCCATTCGAAGCGCTCGATGCCGAGCGGCGCGAACAGGTTTTGGCGCGCGAACTCGGGGAGGTTCATGCCGCTGCCGCGCTCGATCAGCCTGCCGAGCAGGGCGGTCGCGCCGCCGCAATAGGTCCACTGCGTGCCGGGCTCGCGAAGGATCGGCCGCTCGAGCACGTAGCGGATGCGATCCGGCGCCATCTCCATGGCGATCTCGCTGTTGGCGGGATCGCTGTAGGGCAGATTCTCGTCCCAGTCGGTACCGAGCGTCATCGTCAGCACGTGCTCGACCGTCAGGCGCCGCCGCTCCGGATCGGCGGCGAGGTCGGAATATTCGGGAAACTGCGCGAGCAGCGGTGCCTCGGGTGGCGGCACGAGCCCGCGACCGAGCGCGACGCCGTAAAGCAGGGCGACGACACTCTTCGTCACCGAGCGTAGATCGTGCAGCGTGTCCGGGCCGAATTCGACATGCCCGAGCGGCCGTCCCCAGGCCTCGTCTCGCCCGTCCCAGTAGCGCTCGAGCACGATCTCGCCCTCCCGCGCGACCAGCACCGCGTGCAGGCCGCGCAACAGGCCCGAGCGGACGCCGGCATCGAGCTTCTCGCCGAGATCGGCGGCAAAGCCCGCCGCTTCGGCGCTCGACGCCGGCAAAGGGTAGGGAGGGGCGGTGGCCGCCATGCTCAGTCTTCCTCGCGCCGATGCCCGTCGATCTCGCGCCGCGCCTTCGCGCGCAAGATCTCGGTGCGCTCCCTCTCCGCCTTCGTGCGGCCGAACAGAGCACGGTTCTCGGCCGCCTGCTTGTCGGCCGCCTCGCGCGCCTTCGCCTTCTTCGCCCGGCGGAGGTTGACGATCTCGGCCATCAGCCCGGGCGCGTCATCAGCTCGGGCCGCATGATCTCGTCGAACTCGGCCTCGGTGACGAGGCCGGCCTTCAGCGCCTCCTCGCGCAGCGTGGTGCCGTTCTTGTGCGCGGTCTTGGCGACCTTGGCGGCGTTGTCGTAGCCGATCTTCGGCGTCAGCGCCGTGACGAGCATCAGCGACCGGTCGACCAGCTCGGCGATGCGCTTCTCGTCGGCCTTGATGCCGACGACGCAGTTGTCGGTAAAACTCTGTGCCGCGTCGGCTAGGATCTGGATCGACTGCAGCATCGCGTAGGCCATCACCGGCTTGTAGACGTTCAGCTCGAAATGGCCCTGGCTGCCGCCGATGGTCATGGCCGCGTTGTTTCCGAACACCTTTACGCACACCATGGTCAGTGCCTCGGCCTGCGTCGGGTTCACCTTGCCGGGCATGATCGAGGAGCCGGGCTCGTTCTCCGGCAGGATCAGCTCCCCGAGTCCCGAGCGCGGGCCCGAGCCGAGCAGGCGGATGTCGTTGGCGATCTTGAACAGGCCGACGGCCGCCGTGTTGAGCGCGCCGTGGGCGAAGACATAGTCGTCGTGCGCGGCGAGCGCCTCGAACTTGTTCTCGGCGGTGACGAAGGGCAGGTGGGTGATCTCCGCGACCTTCTCGGCGAAAATCACCGCGAAGTCCGGATGGGTGTTGAGGCCGGTGCCGACGGCGGTGCCGCCCTGCGCGAGCTGGTAGAGGCCGTAGAGCGTCTGCTTGATGCGCTCGAGGCTGTGGTCGACCTGCGCGGCGTATCCGCCGAACTCCTGGCCGAGCGTCAGCGGGGTGGCGTCCTGGGTGTGCGTGCGGCCGATCTTGACGATATGCGCGAACTCGTCCGATTTCGCCTTCAGCGCCCCGTAGAGGTGCGACAGGGCGGGCATCAGACGGTAGGCGATCTCGGTCGCCGCGGCGATGTGCATCGCCGTCGGGAAGGTGTCGTTCGAGGACTGGCCGGAATTGACGTCGTCGTTCGGGTGGACCGGCTTCTTCGAGCCCATCTTGCCGCCGAGCATCTCGATCGCCCGGTTCGAGATCACCTCGTTGGCGTTCATGTTCGTCTGCGTGCCCGACCCGGTCTGCCAGACGACGAGCGGGAACTCGCCGTCGTGCCTGCCGTCGATCACCTCCTGTGCGGCGGCGCAGATCGCCTCGCCGATCGTCCTATCGAGCCGGCCGAGCTGAATGTTGGTGAGGGCCGCGGCCTTCTTGATGACGCCGAGCGCGCGGATCAGCGGCACCGGCATGCGCTCGCCGCCGATCTTGAAGTTCTGCAGCGAGCGCTGCGTCTGCGCGCCCCAATAGCGGTCGGCGGGCACCTCGATCGGGCCGAAGGAATCGGTCTCGGTGCGGGTCGTGCTCATGTCTTCCCCTGGGCTTTTCGTGGGCGGCTCTAGCACGCTGATCGGGGCGCCGTCACGGGTCGCGAAGAGGCTATCGGCACGACATCCTCCGCCTCCGTTCGTTCTCCCGCGCCTCCGCCCGTTATCGACGTGACCGCTCGTCATCCTGCGCGAAAGCGCAGGATCCATCCTCCTCTCTGGTCCCGCCGCAAAATGGATCCTGCGCTTTCGCGCAGGATGACGCAGGGAGAGTGGATGCGGTTGCGGACCCGCCGCTGCCCGGTGCTGACGAAAAGCAGGATTGCTTCGCTGCGCTCGCAATGACGAGGAGAAGCCTCTCGTCGTGCTCTCCGGGATCGTCGTGGAGGCGGAATTTTCCCAGGTCACGTCTTCTTGCGGAAGGCGTCGAGCCGGACAACCGCGGCACCGCCTTCGGTGGGCTCCTCGGAAGGCTCCTTCGGCTCCTCCTCGACGCCGGGTGGAATCCGCGAGGCGGCGGGCGGCCGCACCTCCGGCTCCGAGCCGGCGCCGGGCGGCTGGCGGCGCGGCGCCTCGTCCTCGGCCTGCCCCTCGGTCTCGACCTCGAACTTAACCCCGAACTGGACGGACGGATCGAAGAAGCCGGTGATGGCGTCGAACGGCACCAGCAGGCGCTCGGGGATGCCGCCGAAGGCGAGGCCGACCTCGAAGGTCTGCTCGGTGACGACGAGGTCCCAGAACTGGTGCTGGAGGACGATCGTCATCTCGTCCGGATAGGTCTGCCGCAGCCGCTGCGAGACGCGCACGCCGCGCGCTCCGGTCTTGAAGGTGACGTAGAAATGGTGGTCGCCGGGAACGCCGTCGCGGGCGACGTCGGCGAGCACGTGGCGGATCACGCCGCGCAAGGCATCCTGGGTCAGGAGGTCGTAGCGGATATGATCGGATGCCATGGCTGCCCGGACGAGGCGGGCGCGAGCCGCCGGTCGAATGGAAGTGGAGGCTTCTGTTGCCAGGTGCCTCCGAACCCCGCCTGATAAGTGCTAGCCTACCAGGACTTCAATTTCGGCAGTCAAACCGCTTACGCGGCCTGAGCAACCGGAGCATAGTTGTCGTTGGCAACTATAGGTTCGGTCCGATAACGGCGGTACCATGCCGGGCAAAGGAGCACCCTTTACACCCTCGTCGATCCTGTTTCGCCCCCGCCACAGGCCACTGACCATGGGCTCTGGTGGAGGCGCCGGGTACTGCCCCCGGGTCCGAAAGGCTTATTACGGAGTCCGTTTATCGCCATAGCCGGCTTGCGCCGGCACCCGGAATATAGGGCAGCGCGGCGGATTTCGGAAGGGGTGGGCGGCGGGCCCGCCCCCGATCTCTGTGCGCAAGCGGGCGCCGTGCGTTTCCGTTGACCGAGCCGGCGGGTAGAGTATCCGCCCAGGAGGCCGCCTTGCAGCCCTATCTCGATCTTCTCCGCCGCATCCTCGACGAGGGGGTGGCCAAGGACGACCGCACCGGCACCGGGACGCTCTCCCTGTTCGGCGCTCAGCTCCGATTCGACCTCTCGGCCGGCTTCCCGCTCGTCACGACGAAGCGCGTGCACATGAAATCGATCGTGCACGAGCTGATCTGGTTTCTGCGCGGGCAGACCAACGTCGCCTATCTGCACGAGAACGGCGTCACGATCTGGGACGAATGGGCGGACGCCGCCGGCGAGCTCGGGCCGATCTACGGCAAGCAGTGGCGGAGCTGGGAAGGCGCCGACGGCACGACGATCGACCAGATGGCCTGGGTGGTGGAGGAGATCCGCCGCAACCCTTCCTCGCGGCGGCTCGTCGTCTCGGCCTGGAACCCGGCCGAGCTGCCGCGCATGGCGCTCGCCCCCTGCCACTGCCTGTTCCAGTTCGGCGTCGCCGAGGGGCGGCTCTCCTGCCACCTCTACCAACGCTCGGGCGACGCCTTTCTCGGCGTGCCGTTCAACATCGCCTCCTATGCGCTCCTGACGCACATGGTGGCGCAGGCGACCGGGCTCGCCATCGGCGACTTCGTGCACTCGTTCGGCGACGTGCACCTCTATCGCAACCACCTCGAGCAGGCGCGCCTGCAGCTCACGCGGCAGCCGCGGCCGCTGCCGACGCTGCGGCTGAACCCCGCGGTGCGCTCGCTGTTCGATTTTCGCTTCGAGGACGTGGCGGTCGAGGGCTACGACCCGCACCCGGCGATCAGGGCGCCGGTGGCGGTGTAGGGGCATTCAATCGCCGCGCATGATCGCCTCGTAGTCCCGCCCGGCCGAGAAGACGCGCAGGATCTCTACTCGATCGTTCTTCGTCGTGTAGATGATGACGATACGGCGCCAGAGAGGCAGTGCCCGAATTCCTGGACCGAGATCCGGTCTGCCGATTCCTTTCATCGGCATCCTTTGGAGTCTCCGACAGACCCCTTGGATCTCGTCGACGTAGGATCTCGCCCGCCTGGGATTGTCGGATGCGATGTGGTCGAAGATGTCGTCGAGGTCGGCCAGCGCTCTTCGGCTGTAGACGAGCCCGACGTTCATACCGCTCGTTTGCGCTCCGCCTCCACCAGGCGCTCGTCGAAATGGCGCGTGATCTCGTCATCGGACAGCCTCCCCGGGTCCGCGGCCGCCCTCGCGATGGAGGCGCGGATCGACGCAAGGCGTTCTTCGCGCTCTTGCCGCCGGGCGTCCCAGGCGCGAAGTGCGCTGATGATCAGTTCGCTCTCTGAGGCGAAGCCGCCCGAACTCACCTGCTCGCGCACGAGCCTGGCGATATCGTCGGGCAGGTCGATGCTGAGCTTTTGGGTAGCCATTCGCCAAGCCTTTCAGGATCAAGGTCCATTCTATCACGGCATGGCGCCACTCGGGAAAGGCTTGTCCCCCTATGGGGCGGAGGGCGCTTTCCTTTCCGGAGAATACTCTGTATCGGCGCGCTTCTGGCCCGCGGCCGCAGCGGTCAGCGCGCGAAAGGCAGGAGTTTCCGGTGGTGTCGGTGTCGGAGGATGCCTCGCGTGGCGGGGCGCGCAACACGAGCCTCCACATCCGTCCCGCCCGCCCCGGCGATGCCGCCCTCGTGCTCGACCTCATCGGCGAGCTCGCGGTCTACGAGAAGCTCGCACACGAGGTCGACGCCACCGAGGAGCTGATCGACGCCGCGCTGTTCGGCCCGGCGCCGCGCGTGTTCTGCGAGATCGCCGAGCTCGACGGGGAGCCGGTCGGCTTCGCCCTCTGGTTCTACAGCTTCTCCACCTTCCGCGGGCGGCACGGCATCTATCTCGAGGACCTTTTCGTGCGGCCGGAGCATCGCGGCCGCGGGGTCGGCAAGGCGCTGATGGCGCGGCTCGCCGCCCGCTGCGTCGCCGAGAACCTGCCGCGCTTCGAATGGTCGGTGCTCGACTGGAACACGCCCTCGATCGATGTCTACAAGCGCCTCGGCGCGGTGCTGATGGACGACTGGACGCGCTGCCGCCTGTCCGGCGAGGCGCTCGCGGCGCTGGCCGGGGCGGACCGCCGGTGAAGGCCGTGCTCGCCATCGTCGTCGCCGTCGCCGAGAACGGGGTGATCGGCCGTGGCAACGACATGCCGTGGCGGCTTCGCACCGATCTCCGGCATTTCCGCTCCCTGACAATGGGCAGGCCGATCCTGATGGGCCGAAAAACCTTCGCCTCGATCGGCAGGCCGCTGCCCGGCCGGCGGACGATCGTGCTCACCCGCGACCAGAACTTCGCCGCGGACGGGGTCGAGGTCGCCCACACGCTCGAGGAGGCGCTCGCCGTCGGCGACCGGATCGCCGCCGAGATGGGCTCGGACGCGCTGATGTGCGTCGGCGGCGCCGAGATCTATCGGCTGCTGCTGCCTCGCGCCGAGCGCCTGCACGTCACCGAGGTCGAGGCGCGGCCGCAGGGCGACGCCTTCTTCCCGCCGGTCGACACCGCGGCCTTCCGCGAAATCTCCCGCGAGCGGCATCCCGCCGGTGCGGAGGACGACCACGCCTTCGCCTTCGTCGACTGGGTCCGCGTCCGCTGACCGGTCACGCGCTTGCGTTGGCGGTCCGCATTGAACGGCGGCGGAGGCTCCCATATAAGGCGCGACGCCTTTCGCACCGCCGAGCCCGTGCCTATATCGCGTGCGACCGGATTTTCTCCGTCGAGAAGGACTGTAGATGCCCTGGAGTAATCAGAGCGGGGGACCTTGGCGCAACAATCCGGGTCCCTGGGGCTCGGGACCGCAGAGCTCGGGGCCGACCCCACCTGATCTCGAGGAGCTTCTGCGCCGCAGCCAGGACCGGCTCAAGACCGTTCTTCCCGGCGGCGGCCTCGGCGGTCGCGGCCTCATGCTGCTCATCGCCGTCGGCATCGTCGCCTGGCTGCTGTCGGGCTTCTACCGCGTCGAGCCGGACGAGCAGGGCGTGGTTCTGCGCTTCGGCCGCTTCGTGGAGACTACCCAGCCGGGCCTCAATTACCACCTGCCATACCCGATCGAGAGCGTGCTGACGCCGAGAGTGACGCGCGTCAACCGCATCGACATCGGCATGCAGCTGATCGAGACCCGCGCCGGCGGCATGCGCGACATTCCCGAGGAAAGCCTGATGCTGACCGGCGACGAGAACATCGTCGACATCGACTTCTCGGTCTTCTGGGTGATCGCCAATGCCGGCGACTACCTTTTCAACATCCAGAACCAGGAGCAGACGATCAAGGCGGTGGCCGAGAGCGCGATGCGCGAGGTGATCGGCAGGTCCGACATCCAGCCGATCCTCACCGGCGCCCGCCAGGTCACCGAGGGGGCCGTTCAGGAGCTGATGCAGCGCACGCTCAACGAGTATGCAGCCGGCGTCACAATCACCCAGGTGCAGCTGCAGAAGGTCGACCCCCCGAGCCAGGTGATCGACTCCTTCCGCGACGTGCAGGCGGCGCGTGCCGACCAGGAGCGGCTGCAGAACGAGGCGCGGTCCTACGCGAACCGGGTCGTTCCGGAGGCGCGCGGCCAGGCGGCGCAGATCATTCAGGGAGCGGAGGCCTACAAGCAGCGGAGCGTCGCCGAGGCGCAGGGCCAGACGGCGCGATTCACCCAGGTGCTGGACGAGTACCGCAAGGCGCCCGACGTCACCCGCAAGCGCATCTTCCTCGAGACCATGGAGCGCGTCTACGGCGGCGCCGACAAGATCATCATCGACCGCGAGGCCGGCCAGGGTGTCGTGCCCTATCTGCCGCTGAACGAGCTGCAGTCCGGAGGACAGGGACAGGCGGCCCGCCGTCCCGCCGTCGCGCCGGCGCGTGGAGGTGTGCAGTGAACCGCAGTCTCTTCGGCGGCGCCTTCATCGCGCTCGCGGTCGTCGCGGCGATCCTCGCCTACACGGCCTTCTTCTCCGTCTACCAGACGCAGCAGGCGCTCGTGCTGCGGTTCGGCGAGCCGATCCGCATCGTCAGCCAGCCCGGGCTGCACATGAAGGCGCCCTTCATCGATTCGGTGATCCGCATCGACAAGCGCATCCTCGACCTCGACATGCCGACCCAAGAGGTCATCGCGGCCGACCAGAAGCGGCTCGTGGTCGATGCCTTCGCCCGCTACAAGGTCACCGACCCGCTGCGCTTCTACCAGTCGGTGGGCACGATCGAGGGCGCCAACAACCGGCTGGCGACGATCATGAACTCGGCGCTGCGGCGCGTGCTCGGCGAGTCGACCTTCGTGCAGGTGGTGCGCGACGACCGGCCCGGGCTCATGGGGCGCATCCGCGAGCAGGTGAACCGCGAGGCGCAGAACTTCGGCCTCGCCGTGGTCGACGTGAAGATCCGCCGCGCCGATCTGCCCGAGCAGAACAGCCAGGCGATCTTCCAGCGCATGCAGACCGAGCGCGCCCGCGAGGCGGCCGAGCTGCGCGCGCAGGGCGCCGAGGCCGCGCAGCGCATCCGGGCC
>JAEZCD010000069.1 GCA_023430145.1 Pseudomonadota bacterium | reverse complement strand
ACGTCTATGTCGCGCCGAAGCGCTACTACAACAACTACTATGCGCCCAAGCGCCACTACTACAACAGCTATTCCTACGGCGGCTACGGCTACTGAGATCCCGCCCCCCTCTCACGGCCTCGCCGCTGACCGCCGGTCCTCACGGGCCGGCGGAACTCGTTCGGCTCCCCGTGGGCTAGGTCCGAGCGCAGCCGCCGGCCGCGAGCCGCGAACGGGTCTTCCACGCGCATCCGCAGCGACATAGGCTCGCTTGGATGCGGAGGACCACCGTTCATGCGGCCATTCGACAATCTTCGGGCGCTGCTTCGCGGACTGGTTTTCGCTATCAAGGAACCCGAAGTCCAAGGCGTTCTGCTGATCGCGCTCACCTTGATCCTGATCGCGACGGCCTTCTACTGGCAGGTCGAGGGGTGGTCCCTGCTCGACTCGGTCTACTTCTCGGTGGTGACGATCGCCACGGTGGGATACGGCGATCTCGCTCCTAAGACGGTCCTCGGCAAGATCTTCACGATCGTCTACGTCTGCTGCGGCATAGGAATCTTCCTCGTCGCCGTCACAGCGCTCGCGCACGCCGCCCTGCGCGAGCGGCTGCCGCCCCCGAAACCCTGAGCCTATCGCCCGCTCCGCGCTCAGCCACCCCGCGGAGCAGCCGTCGACTGGCGCTCGATCAGCCGGCAGGCGAGCTCGACGCGGCGCGGCGGCATCGGCAGGCCGCCGAGATCGTCGATCAACAGGTCGAGCGCGGCGGCGCCGATCTCGCGCATCGGGATGTGCATGGTGGTGAGCGGCGGGCTGTGGAAAGCCGCCTGCGGCAGGTCGTCCATGCCGACGATCGAGACGTCGCCGGGCACCGTCAGGCCGAGCCGCTCGAGCCCGAGCGCGGCGCCGACCGCGAGGCTGTCGCCGGCGGCGAGAACGGCGGTGAAGTCGAGGCCGCCCTCCCTCACCCGCCGCTCGATCGCCGCGGCGCCGAGCTCGGGCAGCCAGTCCTCGGCCTCGAGCACGAGCCCGGCGAGATTGCCGAAGCCGCGGGCCCCCATCGCGTCCTGCCAGCCTTCGAACCGCCGCTCGATGGTGCGGCGCCCGCGGCGCATCAGGAACAGGATGTCGCGGTGGCCGAGCCCCAGCAGATGCTCGGTGGCGAGGCGGGCGGCGGAGCGGTTGCACGGCGTGACGCTGGAAAGGCGCATGGCCGGATCGTCGCCGTTGACGAGCACGATCGGCTTGCCGAACCGGCTCGTCAGCGTCAGCATTTCCTCGTCGTCGATGGTCAGGAACAGGCAGCCGACCACCTCGGCGTCGTCGCGTGCCTCCTCGAGCAGGCGGATCTCTTCGGCCGGGCTCGAGATCGGCCGGGTCAGAATCTCGACGCCCAGCGTGCGGGCGCGCGCATTGAGGCCCTCCAGGACGTAGAAGGTGAACTGGTTGCGGACATAGTCGACCATCGCCGCGCTGCTCGCGGCGAGGATCACTTTGCGCTCGGCGACCGAGGTCGGCACCGCGTAGTTGAGGCTCTTGGCGGCTTCCAGGATGCGGCCGCGCATTTCTGCACGCACGCCCTTGCCGCCGGCGAGGGCGCGGGAGGCGGTGCTGACCGACACCCCGCACTGCCGCGCCACGTCCTCGAGCCGCACGCGGCGGCTCGGCTTGCCCCGTTTTCCCTGGCTGCGCATCAACTCATTCTGCAAAAAGTTTTCAGATTGCGCAAATTCTCTTTTCGTGGGACGCAATCGTCAACAACAGGCGCTCGGGGAGGAAAAGCGTGCCACGTGCCGGCGAAACGCTACGCCAGCGTCTCGACCTCCTGGTCGCCGGCATCACCAGCCTGCGCGACGACGGGTCGTTCCACGAGCCCAATCTCGACGGCACGGCCGGCGACTATGTCAGCTTCGATGCCTGGGAATGGCCGCAGGGCGTCGGCCTCTACGGCCTCGTGCGGCTGTGGCAGTTCACCGGCGAGGATTCTTTGCGGCAGGTGGTCGAGGGCTGGTATGCGCGAAACCTCGCGCGCGGCCTGCCGAAGCTGAACATCAACACCTCCGCGCCGATGCTGGCGCTGTCGATGCTTTGGCGGCAGACGCGGGACCCGCGCTGGGCGCCTGTCCTGGAGGATTGGGCGGAGCGCCTCGTCCGCGAAGCGCCGCGAACGCCCGGCGGCGGTTTTCAGCACGACGTCTCCGACAAGATCAACGACGACGAGCTGTGGGACGACACGCTGTTCATGGCGGCGCTGTTCCTGGCGAGCTACGGCGAGGCCGCCGACCGCCGCGACCTCGTCGAGGAGGCGGTGCGGCAGTTCCTGGTCCATGCCCACTATCTCGCCGACCGCGAGACCGGGCTCTGGTTCCACGGCTGGACTTTCGCGGGCTGCAACAATTTTGCACGGGCGCGCTGGGCGCGCGGCAATGCGTGGATCACGGTCGGCATCCTCGAGCTGATGGATCTCGCGACCGTCGCCGAGCCGGCGCGCGGCTTCCTCTACCACCTGCTCGACCGGCAGATCGCCGCGCTGCTCGAGCTGCAGGCGCCCTCGGGCGCCTGGCACACCCTGCTCGACGATCCCTCCTCCTACGAGGAGATCTCCGCCACCGCCGGCTTCGCCTACGGCCTCATGAAGGCGGCGCGGCTCGGCGTCGGCCCCGCCGGCAGCCGCGCCGCGGGCCTCCGCGCGCTCGAGGCGGTGCTGAGGAGCATCGGGCCGGACGGCACGGTGCAAAACGTCTCCTACGGCACCCGCATGGGGCACGACCTGCAGTTCTACCGGGACATTCCGCTGCGCCCGACCGGCTACGGCCAGGCGCTGGCGATGCTGTGCCTCGTCGAGGGCCTGAACCACATCGACGCCCTGGAGGCAGTGGCATGACGATGCGCCACATGTACGGCGCCGGCCCCGCCGACATCGCCGGCTACGACACCGCCCGCCTGCGGCGCGAGTTTCTCGCCGAAAGCCTCTTCCGCCCCGGCGAGATCGGCTTCGTCTACACCCATGTCGACCGCATGGTGCTCGGCGGCGCCTGCCCCACCGAAGCGCCGCTGTCGTTCGGCGACGGCGCCGAGGTCGGCACCGAATTCTTCCTCTCGGCGCGCGAGATGGGCATCGCCAATCTCGGCGCGCCCGGCCGCGTGATCGTCGACGGAAGCGCGTTTTCGCTCGCCAACCGCGACGTCCTCTATGTCGGCCGCGGCGCCCGCGGGCTGACGCTGTCGAGCGACGATCCGAAAAATCCGGCGCGGTTCTACATGAACTCGGTGCCGGCCGGCCGCGACATCCCGCACCGGCTCGTCACGAGGGCCGAGTCCAAGCCCCTCGATCTCGGCGAGGAGCGGCGCGCCAACAAGCGGCAGCTCAGGATGTACATCCATCCCGAGGTCGCGCCGTCCTGCCTGCTGCTGATGGGCATCACCGACCTCGCGCCGGGCAGCGTCTGGAACACCATGCCACCGCACCTGCATGAGCGGCGCATGGAGGCCTACCTCTATTTCGATCTCGCGCCCGATGACCGCGTCGTGCACCTGATGGGCCGGCCGGAGGAGACACGCCACCTCCTCGTCGCCGACGGCGACGCGGTGCTGTCGCCGGCCTGGTCGATCCACATGGGCGCCGGCACCGGCCCTTACGCCTTCGTCTGGGGCATGACGGGCGAGAACCAGGCCTACAACGACGTCGATCCCGTGCCGGTCGCGAGGCTGAGATGAGCGCGACCGCCGACATCGTCCGCGCGCGGCATCTCCTGCGGCCGCTGCGGCCGGGCGATCCCATCGTCTATTGGCGGCTCGGCGACACCGTCGAGGAGCGCTTCGACGTGCCGGACCAGCCGATGCTGGGGGAGATGGATCCGTTCTTCTTCCTCACCAAGCACAAGAACTTCATCCCGCACGAATATCCCTGCCGGACGATCTTCGCCGAGGAGCGCCGCGGCAAGCGCCCGCAGCCCTCCGGGACATTCACGCCGGCCCGCAACTGGCTCCCCTTCGGTGCGCCCCGCGTGGACCTTTCGGGATTCTGGTTCCGGCCGACGGTGCTCGGCACCTGGGCCGCGACGCATATTCTCGCCGAGACCGCGGGCCGGGCGACGCTGCGGCTCGGCACCTGCGGCGGCGCGATTCTGTTGGTCAACGGGCGCGAGATCGGCTGGATCGGCGACTATGTCCGCAACCTCGAGGCCAAGCGCGACTTCGCCGTCGACCTCGAGGCGGGCGTGAACGAGATCTCGGTCTGGTTCGACGACCTCGCCGAGCGCGACGCGCGCTACTTTTTCCAGCTCGACTATGTCAACGGCCCGGCGGCGATGCAGGGTCTGCCGGTCGCGGTCGAGGCCGACGTCGCCTACGCGATCGAGGATTTTCTCGAGCATCTGCATTTCGAAAAGCCCGCCTATACCGGCGGCGAGGTGGCGCTCGTCGCCGATGCGCCACTGCCGGACGCCGCGGACGTGTCGGTGACGATCGCCGGCGACTTCATGTCCTCGGAGAGCCTGACGCTGCGTAGGCGTCTCGACGCCGGCGCGACGCGGCTCGTCATCGCCGATGCCGAGGCGCTGCCGGCCGACTTCCGGCATTTCCACGTCGCGCTCACGGTCGGCGGCTTCACCGCCTCTCGGGTGTTCGGTGTCGAGATCTGCCATGCCGCGCGGCAGGGAACCGCACCCGCCGCGCTCGCTGCGCGGATCGAGGAGGCGCTCGCGGAAATCTCCGAGCACGCGGAAGCCGACACCGTACGCGCCCTGGCGCGCCTCGCCTCCGGCCGGGCGGGCGCCGAGACCGACCGGATGATCGCCGAGATGCTGCCGGCGATCGAGGACTGCCACGACTGCGCCGACTTCATCCTCGTGCCGCTCATCTGGTGCCGGCAGCGGTTCGGCGACGCCATAGCGCCCGATGTCCTGGCGCGCATCGACCGGGCGATCCTCTCCTACCGCTACTGGATGGACGAGCCCGGCAACGACGTGCAGTGGTATTTTTCCGAGAACCACGCGCTGCTCTTCCACACCGCCGCCTACCTCGCCGGCCATCTTTTGCCGGAGGCGCGCTTCGTCCGTTCGCCACGCCTCGGCGCCGAGCAGTCGGCGATCGGGCTGGCGCGCGTGCGCGCCTGGCTGGATCATTTCGAGGCCTGGGAGATGGCCGAGTTCAACTCGGCGCCGTATTTTCCGATCGACCTCAAGGGACTGACGGCGCTGATGGCGCTCGCGCCCGATGCCGATGTCCGGGAACGGGCGCGCGCGGCCATCCTGCGCCTCGTCGAGATCGTCGCCCGCTCCGCACACCGGGGCGTGCTGACGGGCGCGCAAGGCCGCTCCTACGAGCACACGCTGCGCGCCGGGCGCTCGCTGGAGCTGTCCGGCATCGCCCGCCTTCTCTGGGGCGTCGGCAATTACGGCAAGCGCTTCCACGCGCTGCCGCAGCTCGCCGTCTGCCTCCGCGACCACGGCCTGAAAATTCCCGCCGAGCTCGCCGAGGTGGCCGTCTGGCGCGGCGACGGCGCCCAGGAGTGGTGCTTTGCGCAAGGGCAGGACCGCTTCGCCCGGCTCTACCACCACAAGACGCGCGACCATGCGATGGGCACTGCCGCCCGCTACCGCTGGAACGAGTGGGGCTATCAGGAGACCGTGCTGCACCTGCGGCTCGGCGGCGATCCGGATGCGCAGATCTGGATCAACCATCCCGGCGAGACGATCCATTCCGGCTACGGCCGCCCGTCCTACTGGGGCGGCTCGGGCACGCTGCCGCGCGTCCACCAGTATCGCGATCTGGCGATAATGCTGTTCGATGCCGCCGCCGAGCAACCAGACTTTTCGCACGCCTGGTTCCCGCGATCGGCTTTCGACTTCAGCCGCGTCGAGGGCGAGATCGCCGTGGCGCGCGGCGGCGACGGTTTTGTGCTGCTGAAGGGCAGCGGCCCCCTCGTCCCCGTCGCGAGCGGCCCTACCGCCGGCAACGAGCTGCGCCTTCCCGGCCACAAGGGATCCTGGATCGTGCGCCTCGGCGATAGCGAACGCCACGGCACGCCGGAGCGCTTCGGCGAGACTTTCGGCCGGCTGAGCATGGTCGACACCGGCGACGGCGTGCTCGCGATCGACGATCCCGACTACGGCCGGGTGACCTTTTTCCCGGACGGCAAGATCTCCGCCGAGGGCCGCGTGCTCGACCCGGCGACGTGGACGGTCAGGGGAGAGGCGATCCGCCTCGACTGACGCGGAGGCGACTTGAAAGGCATGCCGCACGCGATGCGGCGGACGACAAACCGGACGGCGACGACCGTCCATCGTGGGAGGAAGACATGGCGAGAACGAAGTTCATGCTGGCCGCCCTGACCGCGGGGCTGCTGTCGAGCACCGCGGCGCTGGCCGGCGACGTGCGCATCATGTGGTACTCGGACGGCGTCGAGGGCCAGGTGCTGACCGACCTCATGAGTCGCTTCATGAAGGACAATCCAGACATCAAGGTGACGATCGACAACGTCTCCTATTCGAGCATCCGCGAGCAGCTGCCGGTGCAGCTCGAGGCGCGCGGCGGCCCCGACATCGCCCGCGTCACCGATCTGAAAGTGCAGGCGCGGCACTGGCTGGATCTCACGCCCTACATCAAGGACCCGCAATACTGGCGCGACAATTACGGCGCGCAGGCCGACTGGATGCGTCCCGACGGCTCGAACGCCATCACCGGCTTCATGACGCAGGTCACGCTGACCGGCGGTTTTGCCAACAAGACCCTGTTCGAGCAGGCGAAGGTGCCGCTCCCCGGCCCCAAGGCCACATGGGACGAATGGGCGGCGGCGGCCAAGAAGGTCGCGGAGAGCCAGAAGGTGCCCTATCCGCTGGCGCTCGACCGCTCCGGCCATCGCCTGACCGGGCCGAACATCTCGTTCGGCGCCAACTACATCGCCGCCGACGGCATGCCGGCGCCGCTCGACCAGGGCGCAAAGGACTTCATCGCCAAGTTCGTCGGCTGGAACAAGGACGGAACCGCGGCGAAGGAGGTGTGGGTCTCGGCCGCCGGCACCACCTACCGCGCGGCCGCGGAAGACTTCATCAACGCGCAGATCGTCTACTACTATTCCGGCTCCTGGCAGATCCCGAACTTCGCGACCAAGATCGGCAACGGCTTCGACTGGGTGGCGACCGGCAGCCCGTGCGGATCGGCCACCTGCACCGGCATGCCGGGCGGCGCCGGCCTCGTCGCGGTGAAGTACACCAAGAACCCGCAGGACGTCGGCAAGGTGATGGACTATCTGGCGAGCGAGCCGATCGCCCGCGAGTTCGCCGAGCGCACGCTGTTCATTCCCGCCAACAAGGCGGTGCTCGCCAAGGGCCTCGACTTCAAGACCGACAATCCTCAGGTCAAGGCGGCGCTGAACAGCTTCGTCGCCGCCTCCGGCACCACCTCGCCGAACGCGCTGAAGCTGCCCGGCTGGCGCTGGTCGGACGCCTATTACAGCGCGCTCGTCGGCCGCGTCAGCCAGGCGATCGCCGGCGAGCTGTCGCTCGAGGACACCTATAAGCGCATCGACGAGGACATCGCCGCCAAGGTCAAGCAGGCCAAGTAGGCCGTCGCGCCAGCCAGGGAGGCGACAGTGGCGACGATCGAGACCTCACGTACCACGCCCGCGTCCGGGCTCGCGGACATCGTGTCCGCGCCCCTGCGGCTCGTCATGGGACTCGTCGACGCGCCGCTGCGCGCGCTGCAGAAGGCGACCGGGCTCACCGGCATGGCCGCCTTCTTCCTGCTGCCGAACATGGCGATCTTCACCATCTTCGTGCTGCTGCCGCTGGTCATCAACTTCGTCTACTCGATGACCGGCGGCACGGCGATCTTCCTCGACAGCCGGACTTTCGTCGGCGGCGAGCAATACCGGCACCTCCTGACCTGCGCCGACTATCTCGACCCGAACAGCTGCGCCGAGGACAGGTTCTGGATCGCCGTCCGCAACACCGCCGGCTTCGTCCTCGTCCAGGTGCCGATGCTGATCGGCGTCGCCCTCGTCACGGCGCTGGTGCTGAACCGCGAGCTGAACAACCGCAGTTTCTGGCGCGCGGTGTTCTTCTTCCCCGTCCTGCTGTCGCCTGTCGTCACCGGCCTCATCTGGCGCTGGATCCTGCAGCGGCAGGGCCTGCTCAACCTGATGCTCTACGAGACGACCGGCGCCGAGCCCTACACCTGGCTCACCGACCGCTTCTGGGCCTTCGTGGCCGCGGTCGGCGTCTCGATCTGGGCGCATGTCGGCTTCTACGCGCTGATCCTGCTCGCCGGCTTGCAGGCGATCCCGAAGGATCTCTACGAGGCGGCCGAGATGGACGGCACGCGGCCGGCGCGCGTCTTCTGGCGCATCACCCTGCCGCTCCTGATGCCGAACCTGCTCGTGGTGCTCGTGCTCGCGCTGATCAAGGCGGTGCAGGTGTTCGACGAGGTCTATGTGCTGACCGGCGGCGGGCCGGGCACCAGCACCATGTATCTCATCCAGTACATCTTCGAGACGGGCTTCGCGTCGCAGCTCCGCAATCCAGGGCTCGCGGCGGCCGCCTCGATCCTGATGGGCGCGGTGCTCGTCGTGCTGACGCTGATGCAGCTCGCCGCCTCGCGCTCGGGCGAAAAGCGGGGGCGACGCTGATGGGCACGGTCTCGCAGTTCCTCCTCCGCCGGCGCGGCGGCACGGGCTGGCATTGGACCGACATCGTCACCTGGGTGTGGCTGATCGGCGGCCTGATCCTGATGTTCGGCCCGGCGGTGTGGCTGACCCTGTCCTCGTTCAAGACGCCGGCGGCGCTCGCCGCCTTCCCGCCGACGCTCTTGCCCTACGTCACGCAGCAGGCGACCGTCGTAGGCTACGAGAAGCCGCTGCCGCTCTACACGGTGACCCTCGACGACGGCGCGACGAAGACGCTCGCCGAGGTGCGCCGCATCGGCCTCGTGGCGCAGATGGTCGATCCGGCGGCGCCGCAAAACATCGTCCGCGTCGACATTTCCAAGCGCAAGCCTCTCGAGACGATCGACTTCGCGCTCGGCAACTATACCGAGCCCTTCATCCACTTCGACTTCCTGCGCTACCTCTGGAACTCCGTGTTCGTGACGACGATGGCGACGCTGATCACCCTCGTCGTCAACTCGATGGCCGCCTTCGCGCTCAGCAAGTACCAGTTCCGCGGCCAGAGCGTGATCATGCTCCTGATCCTCGCCACTCTGATGGTGCCGCTCGGCGTCATCATGGTGCCGCTCTACTCGATCATCAGCGCGCTCGGCCTCGTCAACAATCTCTGGGGCGTCATCCTGCCGACGGTGGCGACGCCGACCGGCGTCTTCCTGCTGCGCCAGTACATGCTGACGATTCCCGACGAGCTGATCGACGCGGCGCGCATGGACAAGGCGTCCGAGTGGCAGATCTATTGGCGCATCGTGCTGCCGCTGGCGGCGCCCGCGCTCGCCGTGCTGGCCATCTTCTCGGTCGTCTGGCGCTGGAACGACTTTTTGTGGCCGCTGATCGCGCTCAGCCGAAAGGAGCTCTACACGCTGCAGGTCGGGCTCAACGTCTATGCCGGCGAGCTGAACGTGCAGTGGCACTTCATCCTCGCCATGACGGTGGTGACGATGATCCCGGTCGTGCTGGTCTTCGTCTTCCTGCAGCGCTTCATCACCACCGGCATCGCCGGCACCGGCCTGAAATGAGGCGGGGAGGGGTGGGCTCCCGCCTCGGCGGGCGCGACCTTCTTCTCCCCCTGCAAGGGGGAGACCGGACTCGCGGAGCGAGCCGAGAGGGGGTCTTCTTCGACGGACGAGACCCCCACCCGGACGGCTTCGCCGTCTCGACCTCCCCCTTGCAGGGGGAGGCAAGCCGCCACGGAGGAGCAGCATGAGCCGCATCACGCTGACCAAGCTCTGCAAGTCCTACGGCCCGGTCGACATCCTCAAGGACATCGACCTCGACATCGTCGACGGCGAGCTGATGGTCTTCGTCGGCCCGTCCGGCTGCGGCAAGTCGACCCTGCTCCGCCAGATCGCCGGGCTCGACCGGCCGACCACCGGCGAGATCCGCATCGACGGAAAGCTCGTCAACACCGTGCCGGCCGCGGACCGGGGCCTCGCCATGGTGTTCCAGTCCTACGCGCTCTATCCGCACATGAGCGTGCGGCAAAACCTCGCCTTCGGGCTCGAGAACGCAAAAATGCCGCGGCCGGAGATCGAGGCCCGGATCACCGAAGCCGCCCGCATGCTGGAGATCGGCGGCCTGCTCGAGCGGCGCCCCGGCCAGCTTTCCGGCGGCCAGCGGCAGCGCGTCGCCATCGGCCGCGCCATCGTCCGCAACCCGACCGCCTTCCTGCTCGACGAGCCGCTGTCGAATCTCGACGCCGAGCTGCGCATCTCGACGCGCGCCGAGCTCGCGGCCCTCCACCAGCGGCTGAAGACGACGATGATCTACGTCACGCACGACCAGGTCGAGGCGATGACGCTCGCCGACCGCATCGTCGTGCTGAGGGCAGGCCGCATCGAGCAGGTCGGCACGCCGCTCGAGCTCTACAACCGGCCGGCCAACCGCTTCGTCGCCGGCTTCATCGGCGCCCCACGGATGAATTTTCTCGACGCGCCGGCGGCGCCCGGCGAGAGCGGCGGGATCATGCTGCCGCTCGGCGGCAACGGAGCGACGATCGCTTACGGCGGCGGGGTGGCGGCGAAGCCCGGCGCGGAGGTGACGCTCGGCATAAGGCCGCAGCACATCGGCGTCGGCGCGCCGGACGAGGGCGTGCCGGCGACCGTGCGGCTCGTCGAGGCGCTCGGCTCGGAAACCATCGTCCACACCGATCTCGCCGACGGCCGCCCGCTGCTCGCCGTGCTCCCGGGCCAGCATCGCCTCGTGCCGGGCGAGAAGATCGGCCTGCGCCTCGACCGGGAGAAGACGCACCTCTTCGGCGCCGACGGCGAGCGCCTGGAGCCGGTGTCACTCGAAGGCGCGAGAGCTTAGCGCGCATCCTGGTCGCCAGCTCCGCGACGTGGCCCGGTCATCGCCTGAGGGACCGCGGCATTGACGCCTCCCGCGGCACGGACGTGCCGAACCCCTCGCCCGTCGACGGATGCGGGGTGCGGGCGAGCGGCGGCGAAGCCTTGGCGACGACCCCCGGGATCCGGCGAGGGATCCGGCGCGGCTGTGGAAGACGGCCAGAGATCACTCGCGCCGGAACTCGTAGGCCTGGCCGTCGTCGAAGGACAGGCGCAGGATCGAAAGCTGGCCCTTGCCGTCCATCTGCGGCTCGACGAAGGCGAATGGATTGGGGCCGCTGCTGGCGACGACCGCGGCGAATTTTCCGTCCGGCAGCAGCCGCGCCGTCATGATGCCGCCGTCCCACGGCTCGAGCTTCAGCTCGGCGCCGACCGCGGCGAGGCGCATGACGAGGCCGTCGCCGTCGACGCGCAGCTCCGCCTTGCCGAAGACAGGGCTCGAATAGCTGCCGGCCAGCGGCGCCAGCGGCGGGAACGGGCGCGGCGCGGCAGGCTTGGCCCAGAGCTTGGTGTCCTCGGCGTTCTTCGCCTTGGCGCTCGTCAGCAGCAGGGCGGCATAATCGACTTCGGGATTGCCCATCAGCCGGTCCATCGCCCACAGGCCGACCGCGTCCGGGAACCCGACATTGCCCTGGTTGCTGAGGATCACGAGGCCGACCTTGCGGTCGAGCTGCAGGCCGACGAAGGCGCCGAAGCCGTTCGTGCCGCCATTGTGCCAGACGAGGGTGCCGTTCGGCGTCGCGTAGGTGACCCAGCCATAGGCGTAGGAGGCTTTCTGGTCGCGCGCCACCTTCGGCGTCCGCGTGAAGGCGAGACTCTCCGAGGAGACGAGTCGGCGCCCCTCGAACACGCCGTCGCCGACCTGCAGCCGCAGCCAATGCTGCATGTCCTCGACGGACGAGTTGATGTCGCCGGCGCCGCCGAGGTCGTAGGGGAAGCCCTGCGTGAACGGCACCGCGACGCTGCCGCCCGGGTCGAACATGTAGCCTTCGGCGTGGTTCGGCGCGGCGGCGATCGCCGCCGCCGTCCAGCTCGTCTCGTCCATGCCGAGCGGCTCCAGCAGCTCCTTCTTCAGGAGCGCGTTCCAGTCGGCGGCGCCCTCGCGCGCGGCGACGATGCGCCCGGCCAACAGGTGGGTGATGTTGGTATAGGCGAAGGTGGTGCGGAAGCTCGACACCGGCTCGACATGGCGCAGCGAGCCGATCATCGCCGCCTCGTCGTAGCCGAGGAACGACAGCACGTCGTTGGCATAGGGCGGCAGGCCGGAGCGCTGGGCCAAAAGGTCGAAGACGCGGAACTCGCGCGTAACCCAGGGGTCCTTCATCTGGAAGCCCGGGTGGAGGTCGACGACGCGGTCGTCCCAGGCGAGCTTGCCGCGGTCGACGGCGATGGCGATGGTGGTCGCCAGGAACGCCTTCGTGGTCGAGCCGATCTGGAAGACGGTCCTTTCATCGACCGGCGCGCCGCCTTTCTTGCGGACGCCGAAGCCCTTGCCATAGACCAGCTTGTCGCCGACGACGATGCCGATCGCCGCTCCCGGCACGTCGAACGCCTTCATGTTCGCGCCGACATAGGCCTCGAGGCCGGGCACGAGGTCGGCGACGCGCTTCTCCATGCCGGGATCGGCCGCCTGCGCGGCGCCGGAACCGGGATGGGCGAGCGCGGCGATCAGCGCCGCCGCCACAAGACGGGTCGGGGCGGCTCGGAGAACGGACGCGGCATGCATGGCTGATCCTCGGGTCGGGCGCACGGCCGGCCGACCCTAATGGATCATCGAGCCGTGGGCGACCCGTCGCGGCGCCCTCGGCAGGGCCGAGGAACACCGCGGCGCCGCGCTACTGCGCCGTCCAGCCGCCGTCGACCGAGAGCGTGGCGCCGCGAATCTGCGCCGCCGCCTCCGAGCACAGGAACAGCGCGATGCCGCCGATCTCTTTCGGCGTGACGAAGGCGCGGCTCGGCTGCTTCTCGGAAAGGAGGGCGATCCGCGCCTCGGCGACGGAGATCTCCTCGCGCTCGGCCCAGGCGTCGATCTGCTTCTCGACGAGCGGCGTCAGCACCCAGCCGGGACAGATGGCGTTGCAGGTGATGCCGGTCGTCGCCGTCTCGAGCGCCACGACCTTCGTCAGGCCGACGAGGCCGTGCTTGGCGGCCACATAGGCCGCCTTGTTGGGGCTGGCGACGAGGCCGTGCGCGGAGGCGATGTTGATGATGCGGCCGGAATTGCGGGCCCGCATGCCGGGCAGCGCCACCCGGATGGCGTGGAAGGCGGCCGACAGGTTGATGGCGATCACCGCGTCCCAGCGCTCGGGCGGGAACTCCTCGACCGGCGCGGTGTGCTGGATGCCGGCATTGTTGACGAGGATGTCGATGCGCCCGAGCCGGCTCTCGGTGTCGCGGACGAGGTCGGCGATCTCCTGCGGCCGCGTCATGTCGGCCGGGTGGTGGCGGACGGCGACGCGGTGCATGTCGGCGAGGCGCCGGCGGGTGGCCTCGATCTCGTCGGCGTCGCCGAAGCCGTTGATGACGACCGCCGCACCGGCTTCCGCGAAGGCTTCGGCGATGCCGAGCCCGATGCCGCTCGTCGAGCCGGTGACGAGGGCGATCTTTCCTTCCAGCGCGCGCATGCCGTTCCTCCTGCCGGGGCAGGTTTTGGCGCCCCGGAGGCGCGGAGTCCAGCGCCACGCCTGCCCTTCCCTCTCCCAGTGGGCCCGGGAGGGAGAGAGTGTCGCCGCCGAAGGCGACGGGTGCGGCGCTACGGAGCATCAGAACGACCGCCCCCTCATCCGGCCGCGTCGCGGCCACCCCGGATCGGCTCCTGGATCGGGTCCGGGGCAGGCTCTTCTCCCCTCGCGAGAAGGAAGAAGGTGATGCGTCAGCCTCCCAGCAGACCGCCCGGCTTCGGCGCCAGCGGATTGTCGGTGAGCGCGGCGGCGTCGGGCGTGTCCGGCGCGGATGCGCCCGCGAAGGCGAGGTAGAGTTTTTCGACGAGCCCCTCCGGCAGCCCGTCGCCGACGATCACCATGCGCGAGCGCTCGTCCGCGTCGGGCCAGGCCGGCAGCCGCAGCGGCGGATGGAAGACGTGCTGGGCGCCATGGATCAGCACCGGCCGCGACGGGTCGTCGGTGAGCCGGACGAGCCCCTTCACCCGCAACAGCTTCGGCCCGTGCGCCCCCCGCAGCAGCTCTACGAACAGGTCGAAGGCGTGCGGCGACAGCGCCGCCTCGCTCGCCACCGAGATCGTGCGCAGGCGATCGTCGTGCGGCGCTTCGGGAAAGCCGGCGAGCTGGGCGGCGAGGCGCTGCACTGCGTCGGCGGCCGGCGGCAGCAGGATGTCGGCCGGCGCGTCGGCGGGCAGGATCGGCGCCACCGGGTTCATCGAAGCGAGGCGCCGCCGCAGCGCGTCGGTGTCGGCCGGGAAGGCGAGGTCCGCCTTCGACAGCACGATGCGGTCGGCGAGCGCCACCTGCCGCCGCGCCTCCTCGAAGCGGTCCAGGGTGTCGGCGCCGTTGACGGCGTCCACGACCGTCAGCACGCCGTCGATCGCGTAGCGCAGCACGAGATAGGGATGCGCCATCACCCCCTGCAGCAGCGGCACTGGGTCGGCGAGGCCGGTCGTCTCCAGCACGAGGCGCCGGAACGGCGGCATGCGGCCATTGTCGCGATCGCGCAGCAGCTGCTCGAGGCTGGTCTCGAGCTCGCCGCGCATCGAGCAGCAGACGCAACCCGAGGCGAGCGTCACCGCGGTCTCGCCGAGCATGCCGACGAACAGATGGTCGAGGCCGATCTCGCCGATCTCGTTGACGAGCACGACGGTGTCGCCGAGCGCCGGGTCGCGCAGGAGGCGGTTCAGCAGCGTCGTCTTGCCGGCGCCGAGAAAGCCGGTCAGCAGCGTGAGGGCGATCGGCGGCCCGGCCGGGCGGGCGCTCAACGGCGCGGGTTCGGCCTCGGCAGCGGCACGAACGCCACCGGTCGCGCGGCGCCCTTGAC
>JAEZCD010000058.1 GCA_023430145.1 Pseudomonadota bacterium | reverse complement strand
GGCGACGGCCTGGTGCCGCGCACACGGGGGCGACCCCGCCGCGGCGCTGGACCAGGCGGGACGGCTTGCCGCGGTCGACCCGTCGCGCACCCTGCGTCAGCACAGCACCGGTGAACGGCGCGCGGTGACGTGGGCCCTCGGCGCCGCGACCCGGCGTACCGAGGTCCTCGACCAGCCGGAGGCGGGGCTCGACGCCCACGGGCGTCGCGTCCTGGCCGCGGCGCTGGCCGAGCGAGATGCGAGCACCGCGCTCCTGGTGGTGTCGCACGACGCCGAGCTCCTGGTCCGGGCCTCTCACCGGCTGCTCGTCCTTCCCCCGGCCGGGCCCGGGCCGGACGGCGAGGTCTTCGTCGAGGAGGAGGAGGAGCTGGCGCTCGCCGCCGCCGAGCGGCACTACGGCGTGCGCACCATGCTCCGCCGCGACGAGGACGTGCTCGACACCTGGTTCTCCTCGGCGCTGTGGCCCTTCTCGACGCTCGGCTGGCCGGACAAGACGCCGGAGCTCGCCCGCTACTACCCGACGAGCGCGCTCGTCACGGGCTTCGACATCATCTTCTTCTGGGTCGCCCGGATGATGATGATGGGCCTGCACTTCATGCACGAGGTGCCGTTCCGCGACGTCTACATCCACGGCATCGTTCGCGACGAGAAGGGCGCGAAGATGTCGAAGTCGAAGGGCAACGTCGTCGACCCGCTCGACCTCATCGAGGAATACGGCGCCGACGCGCTCCGCTTCACCATGGCGGCGCTGGCGACGCCCGGCCGCGACGTGAAGCCGACGACGGCGCGCATCGAGGGTTACCGCAATTTCGCGACCAAGCTCTGGAACGCCTCCCGCTTCGCGGAGATGAACGAGTGCCGCCCCGTGCCGGGCTTCGACCCCGCACGGGTGCAGTCGACGCTGAACCGCTGGATCCTCGGCGAGCTCGGCAAGGCGGTCGGTGAGACGAGCGCCTATATCGAGGCCTACCGCTTCAACGATGCGGCCGCGGCCGTCTACCGCTTCATCTGGAACGTCTTCTGCGACTGGTATGTGGAACTGGCCAAGCCGGCGCTGCAAGGGCCGGACGGGGCAGTGAAAGACGAGACGCGGACGACGACGGCCTTCGTGCTCGGCGAGAGCCTGAAACTGCTACACCCCTTCATGCCGTTCGTCACCGAGGCGCTGTGGAGCGAGACGGCGGGCGAGGCCGGGCGTGAGCAGATCCTGGCGCTGTCGCCCTGGCCGGCGAGCGCGGAGGCGGATGCGGCGGCGGAGGCCGAGATCGGCTTCGTCGTCGACCTCGTGTCGGAGATCCGCTCGCTGCGCTCCGACCTGAACGTGCCGCCGGGCGCGCAAGTGCCGCTCGTCATCGTCGGCGCCGATGTAGGCGCGCGGGCCGCAGCCGAGCGCAACGCCGGCGTGCTGCAGCGGCTCGCGCGGCTGTCGGGGATCACCCATGCCGACGCCGCGCCGGCCGGATCCGCTCAGATCATCGTCCGCGGCACGGTGGCGGCGCTGGCGCTGGGGGATGTCATCGACGTGCCGGCGGCAGAGGCGCGGCTATCGAAGGAGATCGAAAAACTCGGCCAGGAGATCGTCAAGATCGAGCAAAAGCTCGGCAATCCCTCCTTCGTCGAGCGGGCGCCGGAAGAGGTCGTCGAGGAGCAGCGCGAGCGCAAGGAGGCCGCCGCCGCCCGCCGCGAGAAGCTTTCCGAGGCGCTGGGGCGGCTCAGGGGAGCGTGAGGACGCTGCGCCGTGCATCCCATCCTCCGCTCATCCCCGCGCAAGCGGGGATCCAGCTGATGCTCACGTAGGACTGGGTCCCCGCTTGCGCGGGGACGAGCGGAGCCCTGCCGTCCCGCGGTCAGCGGCGCCCGCGAAAGCGTTGCCCGATTGCACTGCCGGCCATCTCAGCGCGGCGCGTTGAAAGTAAATCTCGCCAAGAACGAGCAATCCCCGTTGACCGAGTCCATCTTCTGGACAAGCTCAGTCGGTGCACGTTGCACTGATTCGGGGGACCTGGTGATGGCGACTTCCAGGCGTAGTACGTGCGTAGCGTCCGTACTCTTCGCTCTCCTGTCGGGGAGCGCCATCGCAGCCGATCTGCCCGTGGCGCCCGAAGTCGTGCCGGTGTCACCCTGGTACATACGCGGCGACGTCGGCTACAAGTTCTACAGCGATCCGAATGTGAGCTTCAACGACCCGAAGGCCAAGGTCGGCAGTTTCTCACATGAATCGATCGACGGCACGGCGGTGATCGGCGGCGGCGTCGGCTACAAGTTCAGCCCCTGGTTCCGCGGCGACGTGACCTTCGACTACGAATTCCCGTCCGAGTTCGAGGGCCGGGCGCCCTGCAAGACCTGCGGCGGCAAGAAGACCTATTCGAAGGAATATGCCGACGTCTCGGCCTTCACCGCCCTCGTCAACGGCTATATCGACTTCGGCACCTGGAACAGCATCACCCCCTATATCGGCGGCGGCGTCGGCGCCTCGAACGTCGAGATCAGCAACTACCACTTCAAGAACCCGAACGGCTCGCGCGGCAAGTGGAAGGGTGACAACGAGTGGAACTTCGCCTGGGCGGCGACCGCGGGTCTCGCCTTCGCGGTCACCGAGTCGGTGGCGATCGACGTCAACTACCGCTACCTCTCGCTCGGCGACGGCCGCACGAAGAACATCCCGATCGGCAGCGGCAAGAACCCGGTGAAGTTCGAGGATATCGCGGCGCACGAATTCCGCGTCGGCTTCCGCTACATGTTCCCCTAGGCACGGGCGGACGGCCTTCCGGGCGGACGCCGCAGCGGCAGCGGTCGCAACGCCGGTCGCGGTCTCCTCGCCCGCACGGATGCGTGCAAAAGACAGCGCGCCATCCCGCTCCGCCCTTCGGGCGAGCGCTTGGAAGATGCTAAGGGAATGCGCCGACAGACATTCCCGAGGCGCAGCATGACGGCGGTTCTCACCGGCTCCTGGAATTATCCGACGCGCGTTCTCGCCGGCCCCGGCCGCATCGGCGAGCTCGCCGAGGCCTGCCGGTCGGCCGGCATCGCCCGGCCGCTGATCGTCACCGACCGCGGCCTCGCCGACAGCCCCATCGTGCAGCGTGCCCGCGGGGTCCTCGCCGCCGCGGGCCTGCCCTCCTCCGTCTTCGCCGACGTCAAGGGCAATCCGACCGAAGCCAATGTCGAAGCCGGCCTGTCGGCATACCGCGCGGGCGGCCATGACGGCGTCATAGCCCTCGGCGGCGGCTCGGGGCTCGACGTCGGCAAGTGCGTCGCCTTCATGGCCGGGCAGACGCGGCCTCTCTGGGATTTCGAGGACATCGGCGACTGGTGGACGCGCGCCGAGGTGGCCGGCATCGCGCCGATCGTCGCCGTGCCGACCACCGCCGGCACCGGCTCGGAGGTCGGCCGTGCCGGCGTCATCACCAACGAGACGACGCACGAGAAGAAGATCGTCTTTCACCCGCTGATGCTGCCGAAGGTGGTGATCGAGGACCCGGAGCTGACCGTCGGCCTGCCGCCGGCGCTGACGGTCGGCACCGGCTTCGATGCGCTCGCGCACTGCATCGAGGCGTATTGCGCGCCGGGCTTCCACCCGATGGCGGACGGCATCGCGCTGGAAGGCATCCGCCTCATCGAGTGCTACCTGCCGCGCGCCTACCGCCACGGCGGCGATCTCGAGGCGCGCTCGCGCATGCTGGCCGCCGCCTCGATGGGCGCCGCCGCCTTCCAGAAGGGGCTCGGCGCGGTGCACTCGATCTCGCACCCGGTCGGCGCCTTCTACGACACCCATCACGGGCTCACGAACGGCGTCGTGCTGCCTTACGTGCTCGCCTTCAACCGCCCGGCGATCGAGGATCGCATGGCGCTCGTCGCCCGCATTCTCGACCTTTCGCCGGCCGATTTCGACAGCGTGCTGGCCTGGCTGATCGACTTCCGCGAGGAGCTCGGCGTGCCGCACACGCTTGCCGAGCTCGGCGTCGAGGAGAGCCGCGTGCCGGAGCTCGCAGAGCATGCCGAGCGCGACCCCACGGCCGGCAGCAATCCGCGGCCGATGCGGGCCGCCGACTTCGAGCGCGTCATCACCGCCGCCATCCGCGGCGACCTTTCGGTGCAGTAATGCCGCCGCGGCTTCTCGTCGTCGAGGGCAACACCGCCGAGGCGCGCGCCCGGCAGGCCAAGCACAACGGCTCGACCTACAGCGACGCCTATGCCGAGGTGCTGCGGCGCCTCGCCCCCGGCGGCACGGTGGTCGACATCTGCTTTCCGACCGACCACGGCGCCAACCTGCCGGATGCGGCCGGAATCGCCGGCTATGACGGCGTCGCCATCACCGGCTCGGCGCTCAACATCTATCTCGGCGAGCCGGAATCGCTGCGCCAGATCGAGCTGGCGCGCGCCGTCTTCGAGGCCGGCGTGCCCTTCTTCGGCTCCTGTTGGGGGCTGCAAGTGGCGACGGTGGCCGCCGGCGGCACGGTGGTGCGCTCGGACAAGGGCCGGGAGATCGGCGTCGCGCGGAAGATCGTGCTCACCGAGGCCGGCCGCGGGCACGATCTGCACGCCGGCAAGGGGCCCGCCTGGGACGCGCCGGCCGTGCACACCGACGAGGTCGGCGTGCGCCCCGAGGGCATGGTGGTGACGGCGACCAACGCCTTCTCGGCCGTCCAGGCGGCCGAGATCCGGGCCGGCCAGGGCACCTTCTGGGGCGTGCAGTACCACCCCGAATTCACGCTCGCCGAGATGGCTCGAATCATCTCGCGCTACGGCAAGACGCTGGTCGACGACGGCTTCTTCCGCGACCTCGACGAGCTGCAGGCGCACGTCGCCGACCTGCGGGCGCTCGATGCCGACCCGGCGCGGAAAGACATCGCCTGGCGGCTCGGGCTCGACGCCGACGTGATCGAGCCGCAGCGCCGGCAGGCCGAGATTCGCAACTGGGTCGAGCGCATGGTGCTGCCCGGGATGAGCCGCCGCGGGCGCGGCTGACGGCGGCGCCTCGCGGCGAGGATCCGTCCGCCGCTACCAGCGGCGCGGCCCCCAATAGCCGCGATAGGGCCGGCCGACATAATAGGGCCGGGTGGCAGGATAGGCGCCGATCACCGGATAGGGCCGCACGATCGGCGCCACCACAACGGGCCGGGCGTAGTAGACGGGCGGCGCCACATAGACCGGCGGCGGCTCGACGAATATCGCGCCGGGCGGCGCATAGACCGGCTCGTAGCGCTGCGCCGGCGGATAGACGGCCTGCGGGTAGGCGGGCGGCGCGGTCTGTTGTTCCTCGTAGGCCGGCTGCTCGTAGGGCTGCTCGTAGCCGCCGCCATAGTCCGCCGCCGAGGCGGCGACCGGGAGGGCGAGCGCAGCCAGAACGGCCGCGAGCGGAATTGCGGGATTGCCGATTGCAGGCATGCTGATACTCCAACGCTGACGCCGCCGAACTTCCTGCCCGAGGGCGGACCTCCCCAGGCTCGAAGGCGATTGAGGCCGAAAGAGGAAGAAACCGCGCCGCGGGCCATTCAACCCCGGAAATGCTTTGCGATTGCTTTCGCGGCTGCATGGTCGCGGGCAGACACCCGAGGAGAGCCGGCCCGCGATGCCGCCGTCGAAGATCATGCTCATCCGCCACGCCGAGAAGCCGGAGAACGAGGCCGAAGGCGTCGGCGCGCACGGCCGGCACGACGATCGCGACCTCGTCGTCCGCGGCTGGCAGCGGGCCGGCGCGCTCGCCCGCTTCTTCGCCCCGCTCCACGGCGCCGCCTCGCGTCAGGGGATCGAGCCGCCGAAGAGAATCTTCGCCGCGAGCGGCGCCGGGGGCCGCAGCAAGCGCTCGCACGAGACGGCGACGCCGCTCGCCGAGCTTTTGGGCATCGACATCGACGACAGCTACACCACCGGCGACGAGGCCGCGCTCGCCGCCGCGCTCGAGGCCGACACGGGTGCCGTGCTCGTCGTCTGGGAGCACAAGGCGATCGCCGCCATCGTCGACCTGTTGACGCACGGCGAGGTGACGGCGCCCGCCTGGCCCGACGACCGCTTCGACATGGTGCTGGTGCTGGAAAGGCGGGAGGGCGACTGGCGCCTCGACCAGGTGCCGCAGCTCGTGCTGGCGGGGGATTCGGCGACGCCGTTCGGCTGAGCGTTCAGGCTCCGCGCCCCTCCGCGTCATCCTGCGCGAGAGCTTCACAGCTCGTCATCCTGCGCGAAAGCGCAGGATCCATTCTTGCAGCGAAGAAAGTTGGATCCTGCGCTTTCGCGCAGGATGACGACGGAGATTGCCTGCGCCTTCGCGGGATGACGACGGAGATTGCCGAGAGGCCTTCGCGCAGCATGTCGAAGAGAGCCGGCGCGGGCGGCGAAAAGCCCCCTACTCCCGCACCTCGATCGCGTCGACGCGGTCCGGATAGAAGGCGAGGTGGCCGGCGATCGCCGCCACTGCCGCGAACGGCGCCTCGTAGGTCCAGACCGCGTTGACCGCGCGCTCGCCGCCGGCCGGGATGCTGTAATAGGCGCAATCGCCCTTGTAGGGGCAGTACGTCGCGTGCTCCGTCCGCGCGAGGAGTGCGAGGTCGGCGTCTTCGCGCGGCACGTAGAGCACCGGCCGGTAGTGCGCCTCGCGCAGGCTCAGCGCGCGGCGCGTGTCGGCCACGACTTTGCCGGCGACGGACACGACCACCCGCCCGGGATGCGGCTCGATCGTGATCGGGTGTTCTCGCCCCGGTTCCAGCACCAGTCTTTCCGACACCGTCGCCTCCTGCGTCCCACCCATATGGGCGCCACGCCGCCTCAGCGCGAGCCGCCCGCGGCGGTGATGCGCTCGCCGGTCAGCCAGGCCGAGTCCTCCGAGGCGAGGAAGACCGCGACGCGGGCGACGTCGTCCGGCTGGCCGATGCGGCCGAGCGGCGTCGACGCCACGATCGACTTGTGCAGGTCGCTGCCGATGATGCCCTTGGCGTGCGTGCCCTCGGTCTCGACGGCGCCCGGCGCGATCGTGTTGACACGAATCTTTCGGCCCGCGAGCTCGCGCGACAGCGCGACGGTGATGGTGTCCACCGCGCCCTTTGTGGCCGAGTAGACGACTGTGTTGAGCGGCGGGCTCTCGCTCGCCACCGAGCTGACATTGATGACGCTGCCGCCGTTCGCCGGAAAATGCTTCAGCGCCTCCCGGGTGGGCAGGAGCGTGCCGAGGACGTTGGTGTCGAACTGCCGGCGGTACTCGGCCTCCGTCACCGCCTCGAGCGGCGCGAAATCGTAGATGCCGGCATTGTTGACGAGCACGTCCGGGGCGCCGAACGTCTCCCGGGTCACGGCGAACAGCCGCTCGACATCGGCCGCCTTGGCGACGTCGCCCTGCACGGCGACCGCCCGGCCGCCCTTCGCCTTGATCTCGGCGACGACGCGGTCGGCGCCCTCCTTGGCGGAGGCGTAGTTGACGACGACCGCGGCCCCTTCCGTGGCGAGGCTTTTCGCGATGGCGGCGCCGATGCCCTTCGAGGCGCCGGTGACGATGGCGACTTTGCCGGCCAGTTTGCCCATGTCCTGTCTCCGTTGCGGCGCCGAAGCGCCTGTACATTTGTTCGGCTATCCCGAACTTTCGGAGCGCCGGAGATAGGGAGAGTTGGACAAGGCGTCAAGCAGACACTATGTCGGCTGCATGCGACCTTTGTTTCATCCGGCCGCGGACGACATCACCGTCGAGGGCGTCCTGCACGCGCTCTCGGACCCGGTGCGGGTACAGATCTTTGCGCAGATCGCCCGGGCGCAATGCCCGCAGACCTGCTCGGCCTTTCTCGAGATCGGCGACCGGGCGGTGCCGAAGTCGACCCTCTCGCAGCATTTCAAGGTGCTGCGCGAGGCGGGCCTGATCCGCAGCGAGCGGGTGGGCGTGGAGATGCGCAACACCTCGCGCTGCCCCGAGCTGCATGCGCGATTCGGCGCCCTGATCCCCGCCATCCTCGCCGCGCACGAGGCGGAGGCGGGGGGCAAGGATCGGACGGCGGCATGACGGGAACCGTCGCGCCGCTCTCTCGCTCAGCCATCCTCCCAGCCCTTGTCCGCTTGTCGTCCTCCGCGACGACCTTTCCCCTCGTCGTCCTCCGCGAAGGCGGAGGACCCAGCTTTCTTCCTTCTCGTCAGGCGCCAAGAGGCTGGATCCTCCGCCTTCGTGGAGGATGACGAGCGGGAACGCGGAGGTCGACGACGGGGAGGCGGAGGTCGATGACCGGGAGGCGGAGGACGACGACCGGGAGGCGGAGGACGGGCTCGATGTGTTGCAGACGAGAATGGCGCACGGAGCGTATCAGGGCGAGGCGATCTCTTCGTAGAGGTCGCGCCAGTCCGGGTTCGACTCTTCGATGAGTCGGAGCTTCCAGGCCCGCAGCCAAGTCTTCAGGCGCTTCTCCCGCTGAATCGCGGATTCGGCAGTGGCATGGACTTCGAACCAGACGAGGTGGTGCACAGTGTGTTGTTTCGTGAAGCCTTCGACGAGGCCATTTCGGTGTTCCCAGATACGCCGCACGAGATTGCTGGTCACACCGATGTAGAGCGTGCCGCTGCGACGGCTCGCGAGGATGTAGACGAAGAATTGCTTCTCCGTGGGCATTTCGAAAGTTCAGCCTCGGGAGCGAGCGCTGTCAATGGCGAGGCCCATCGCCCGGCCGTCCCATCCGCGCTCGTCATCCTCCGCGTACCCGACGCATCATCCTCCGCGGTCCCCCACTCGTCATCCTCCGCGTCCCCGCTCGTCATCCTCCGCGAAGGCGGAGGATCCAGACTTTCGGCAGCCTGAAGAGAGAAAAAAGCTGGGTCCTCCGCCGTCGCGGAGGACGACGACCGGAAAGGCCCACGCGGACGGACGGCGAGCAGAGATGC
>JAEZCD010000029.1 GCA_023430145.1 Pseudomonadota bacterium | reverse complement strand
TCAATCGCCTGAAACACTTCCGCGGCATCGCCACACGTTACAACAAGCTCGCGCGCAACTTCCTCGCCGCCGTCCTGCTCGCATCAGCGCGCATCTGGCTCAAACATTATGAGTCCACGACCTAGCGCCCGCCTTTGCCGCGTTGCGGCGCGCGGGCCGATCGGCTAGGGTCCCGCCGCACGCGCCCGTAGCTCAGCTGGATAGAGCGTTGCCCTCCGAAGGCAAAGGTCGCACGTTCGAATCGTGCCGGGCGCGCCAATAAAATCAAGTAGTTAGGGGAATTCGGCGGACCGGCTGGAAAGCTCGGTGTCACCAGAGAGTCACCGCACGGCTTGTGCGAGTTCGAACTTTGTCATGGTTGGGGTCGAGGGTTCGAATCTCTTCGCCCGCTTCAGATTTCTTTGGGAAAAGCAGCGATTTACAGAGAGCTCGCGCAAGCGGGCTTTTGTCGTTTCCGATCGGTGGAGCCACGGCGGAACCACAGGGAACCGTACGGCCGCGGCGTGCGAGAATACACCGCGGCCGTAAGTAGAGATCACGAGGCTTTCAGCTGGGCTGCTTCCGGCACAGAGCTACGGATCGCGCGGAAGCCTTTATCACTGCCATCCGAAAGGGCGGAATACACGGCGTAGGCGTTCTCCTTTGCGCCGCCGACGGCAAACGCACCCTTGGGGGTGAACTTGCCCGCGATGCCCTCCCAATGCTTGCCGCGCTCCCAGTCGACCCCCGCGAGCGAGTTTGCGAGCTGGCGCGCCTTGGCCTTACGATCAACAGGATCTGAGATACCGATAAGGCCGTGACCGATAGCACCGAGTGCGGCTATGACGGCGGGGGTGCTGGCGAGCTTGCGTTCGCGATCCTCTAGTGCCGGACCGATCACACCGGCGAGTGCGGTGAACCAGTCGACCGCTGCCGCCTCGATTGCAGGCAGCACGGCGTCGTCGATAGGAACCGGCCGTGCGCCATACTGCACGCCGTTGATGCCCTTAGCCAGAGTGACGCAGGCGCCCCGCAAGGCAGTAATCGTCACCACGTCGGTGTCCGTGGACCGCAACTGTCGTCGAACTTTGTTAACGCGATCGGTGAAGAACGGCACTTTGCGTTCGACCTCCCTGCAAACGCGCGTCAGCGGGTCTCGAGCGTCCATGCCGATGCTAAGGGCGGCATTCGGCTTGACGCCGAGGGTATTCAGGTCATGGAAGGCCTGACGTGCCCACAGCTTGTCCCTACCATGACAAATATAGACTGCCACGAATTCAGACTTGGTACCGGGCTCGAGATTGGCTGCTTCATGTCGTGCAGCCAACTGGGTTTCACCATCGATCGCGACGAGCTGTTCACCCCAAGGGATCTGGATGAAGCTCGTGCCGTCTTCATTTTCCTGAAGCTCAAGCTTGCTCTCGCTGTATAGCGTGATAGGTGGCGTGATTCCATCCTCACCGCTATGCAGCCCGACAATGTACTCTGCATAGGAGGTGACGTTTTTCTTCTTCTGACCCTCGAAGAGGCGCTGCACGCCAAGCCGAACGTCGAGAAGATCTTGAACTTCCTTCGAGGCATCAACCTTCTTTTTGTTCTCAGTGTCGCGCGGGTCGGGCGCAAGTTGGAATAGCTGGGCAGCCATCACGCGGCCGACAAAGCGATGTTCGTCGAGCTTGGTGCCGGCGACGATGTGTCCGTTCGTAGGCTTGAGCATTCGGAAATTCCTATCGCTTGAGGATCGCCTACCGTGGGTTTGCGACTGCCGACGTTTTCGTCGGACCGGAGCCCGGGCAGAAGTGCTCCGGCTCCTCAAAGTAACTCGAGTTCGCATATTTGCAACTCGAGTTACATAATTTGGCTCCTCGGGAGTGGTCACGTTCTCGTGATCAAGGCCCTGAGTATCCAGATTAACTCCTCGAGGTGTCCGACGCTCGTCGCTCCTAGATGAGGACGAACCCCTCCGGCCTCCCGTCGGCGTCGTCGTAGATGCTCGGCCCGGTCTCGGCCGCGACGGCGCGGGCGAGCGCCATGATCGCGGCGACGGCGCTGTCGATCCGGTCGTGCGCCGGGCCTTATTTGGCTTGACGTTGCCGGCGGCGTCCTCGTCGAGGACGACGTTGCCGATGCACCAGCGCAGCACGGCATGGCCGCTGGCGGCGGTCCGGCGCGAGAGCAGAGTGCGATCGAACTGGTTGGTCGCCGGCGACATCGCTGGGAATCCCTGCCGCATCTCCGTCAGGCAGCACGTCCTCGCGAAGGCGGTCGATCGTCGGCCACGCTGCGATCTCCGGCGCTTTCGATCCGTCCGCTTCGCCGGGGGACGCCCGTGCCGCCGGATCGGGATGGGATGGACGGATCGCTCTCCACCTGCCGTCCGGCCGAGACGCGCAAATCGCGCCGCTGCGGCCGCAGCCAGCCGTCGCGTTCGGCGATGCGGGGGCTGCGTCGGTCATGGCTCCAGCAGTCGCTGGATCGTGCGCATCGGCAGCACCAGCCGAAGCGAATCAGGCAGCCGCACGAAGCCGTTTCCTTCGTAGAAGGCAGCGGCGCGCTCATTGATGGCGTCCACCACCAGCATCGAGGAACCGATTGTCGCCGCGCTCGCATGCGTGCGTCGCACGGCGTCGGCGAGAAGCATCGCGCCGAGGCGTTCGCCCTGCCGCGCTTGCGAGACCGCCAGCCGGCCGACCAGGGTGGCGCTGACCAGTGGATAGCGCGGGATGTGCTTGCGGGCGGCGGGCGGCACATCGCCCTGCGCCACCCCGGTGGCGCACAGCGTATAGTAGCCCAGTACGACATCCGGCCTGTCAGGCTCGACCAGGACGAAAACCCCGTTTGCCTTGCGGCGCACATCCTGGCTCGCCTGTGTCCGGAGATAGCGGTCGAGGCTGTCGACGCCGCAGGAGAAGCCGTCCCGGTGGTGATGCGCCGCGAGTGCCTCGATCTCCAGATCTGGCCGGGCTTGCGCCATGGCTCAGGAAGCGACCCGGCGCTTGTGCTCGGCCAAAGCGCGGACCAGCCGCTCGCTCGGCTCGGGCGGATTGATCAGCGCGTCGAAGAAGGTCGCGCGGTCGCGATCGGACAGCACCAGCGTTTCATGCTCGGCTATCGTCCGGCGCGCGGTGTCGGTGAGCGCGGTCACGCAGAAGTCGCTGACCTTGCGCCGCGACAGATGGGCGGCCCGCTCGATGAGGCCCTTCGTCTCCGGGTCCAAACGGAAGCCGAGGCGCTCGACGCGATTGGGCGTTCCTCGGTCGCCCTTGCGCTGTTTGCGCGGCATCGGCGTCACTCCTGACATGGTACAGCTTTCGCTAACAATGTGCGTCATTCAGACGTACAAATCAATCTTCCCACCCTGAAGGAGGCGAGATCGGGACCGTCATCTTCGCTGCCGGCGAAATGGTCGCGATCTTCCTGGTGCAACTCCGTCAAGCGGCTTGTCCTCGCGGAGGCCGTCGTGGCCGGCCGCGCACCGATCCCCGCGCCGCCTCAAATCCCCTCCACTCCGCGGGTGACGCGCGGGCGTCCTGCGGCTAAACGGAAGGGCGTTTGGAGAGCCTTCGATGATCCCCCGCTACAGCCGCCCCGAAATGGCGGCGATCTGGTCGCCCGAGCAGAAGTTCCGCATCTGGTTCGAGATCGAGGCGCATGCCGCCGACGCCATGGCGGCGCTCGGCATTATTCCGCGCGAAGCTGCGGCGAAGGTCTGGGAGCTCGGCGGCCCGGCCGTCTTCGACATCGAGCGCATCGACGCCATCGAGCGCGAGACGAGGCACGACGTCATCGCCTTCCTCACCCACCTCGCCGAGATCGTCGGCCCGGAGGCGCGCTTCGTCCATCAGGGCATGACCTCCTCGGACGTGCTCGACACCTGCCTCGCCGTACAGCTCGCCCGCGCCACCGACATTCTGATCGCCGACATTGACGACGTGCTGCGGGCGCTGAAGCGGCGGGCGATCGAGCACAAGCTCACCCCCACCATCGGCCGCAGCCACGGCGTGCATGCCGAGCCGACCACCTTCGGCCTGAAGCTCCTGCAGGCCTATGCCGAGTTCGGCCGCGCCCGCGCCCGGCTCCTCGAGGCGCGGCGGGAGATCGCAACTTGCGCCATCTCCGGCGCCGTCGGCACCTTCGCCCAGGTCGATCCGCGGGTCGAGGCGCATGTCGCGCGGAAAATGGGCCTCGCGGTCGAGCCGATCTCGACCCAGGTGATCCCGCGCGACCGGCACGCGATGTATTTTGCGACGCTCGCGGTGGTCGCATCCTCCGTGGAGCGGCTGGCGACCGAGATCCGCCACCTGCAGCGCACCGAGGTGCTGGAGGCCGAGGAGTATTTCTCGGAAGGCCAGAAAGGCTCGTCGGCGATGCCGCATAAGCGCAATCCGGTGCTGTCGGAGAATCTGTGCGGCCTCGCCCGCATGGTGCGCGCCTATGCGGTGCCGGCGATGGAGAACGTCGCCCTCTGGCACGAGCGCGACATCTCGCACTCCTCGGTCGAGCGCATGATCGCGCCCGACGCCACCGTCACGCTCGACTTCGCGCTGGCGCGGCTCGCCGGCCTCGTCGACCGGCTGATCGTCTATCCGGAACGCATGCAGAAGAACCTCGACCTGCTCGGCGGCCTCGTGCATTCGCAGCGCGTCATGCTGGCGCTGACGCAGGCCGGCATCGCCCGCGAGGACGCCTATCGCCTCGTGCAGCGGAACGCGATGCGCAGCTGGAACGGCGAGGGCGATCTTCTGGCGCTGCTGAAGGCCGATCCCGAGGTGGGCAAGGCGCTGTCGGCCGAGCAGCTCGAGGCCGAGTTCGACCTCGGCCACCATTTTCGGCAGGTCGAGACGATCTTCCAGCGGGTGCTCGGCCGCGATTGAGGCGCTCGCCGGCGGGCCGCGCGGGCGCCCACTGTGCGGGCAGCGGGCGCCGAAGCGGCTTGCGCCCGGCCGCCTCGATGCTTACCTCGGGCGAGCCCGGGGCCATCGCATGATCCGTTTCCTCGTCCGTTCGCTCGGCGTCATTCTCCTCTCCGCCGCCTTCGTCGCCGTCGTCATCGACGGCACGCGCTCGATCGCCGCCAGCGAGATCGTCCTCACCCCGCTCGGCAATGCCTGGGAGCAGCTGAGCCCGGAGACGCTCGAGGCCACGCGGGCCGCCGCCGAGCGCGAGCTGCCGGCCTGGGTGTGGGACAAGGCGCTCGTGCCGATTTTCGAGCAGCCGGGCTTCGCCGTCTTCGGCGTGCTCGGCATCGCCCTCATCCTGCTCGGCCGCCCGCGGACGCGGCGGAGCGTCGGTTTCGCAGCCTGATCGCCAAGGAGGCTCGCATGTTCTTGTTCAAGCGGAAGTCGGAGATGCCGACCGCCGACACGGCGCTGCCGGGGCGGACGTCGCCGATCGCCACCGCCGAGCGGCACTTCGTCAACGGCGCCCCCCTTAAGGGGCCGCTGCCGGCCGGCGCCGAGGAGGCTTATTTCGCCCTCGGCTGCTTCTGGGGCGCCGAGCGCTATTTCTGGCAGACGCCCGGCGTTCTCGTCACCGCCGTCGGCTACCAGGGCGGCATGACGCCGAACCCGACCTATGAGGAGGTGTGCTCGGGCCGTACCGGCCACACCGAGGTGGTGCGCGTCGTCTACGATCCGAAGGAGGTCTCCTACGACACGCTGCTGAAGGTCTTCTGGGAGAGCCACGACCCGACGCAGGGCATGCGCCAGGGCAACGATGTCGGCACGCAGTACCGCTCGGCGATCTACGTCACCTCGCCCGAGCAGCGCGCCGCCGCCGAGGCGAGCCGCGACAGCTTCCAGGCGGCGCTGAAGGCCCGCGGCTACGGGGCGATCACCACCGAGATCGCCGAGGCGCCGCCCTTCTTCTATGCCGAGGACTACCACCAGCAGTATCTCGCCAAGAACCCGGCCGGCTATTGCGGCCTCGGCGGCACCGGCGTCTCCTGCCCGCTGCCGACCGGCGTCGCCGCCGAGTAGGGCTTCCATGGCGCCGGAGGGAATCCCGCCGCCCCATCCGCGGATGTTGCGGCTCGAGGGGCAGCTCGGGCGGCTCCTCTTCGCCAGCCGCTGGATGATGGCGCCGATCTATCTCGGCCTCGTCATCAGCCTTGGCGTGCTGGTGATCACCTTCCTTAAGGATCTCTGGCACTTCGTCACGCACGCCTTTAGCGCCAGCGAGAGCGATGTCATCATCGGCGTTCTGGCGCTGATCGACCTGTCGCTCGCCGGCAACCTCGTCTTGATGGTGATCTTCGCCGGCTATGAGAACTTCGTCTCGAAGATCGAGTTCGCCGACCGTTCCGAGCGCCCGGACTGGATGGGCAAGGTCGATTTCTCGGGGCTGAAGCTGAAGCTGCTCGGCTCGATCGTCGCCATCTCGGCGATCCAGCTTCTGCGCGCGTTCATGGACATCACCCGCTTCTCGGACCGCGACCTGATGTGGCTCGCCATCATCCACGGCGTGTTCGTCGTCTCCGGCGTGTTCCTCGCGCTCTCGGACCTCATCGCCGAGCGCAGTCACCTGACGAAGGCGCGCGCGCACGGCGGCGACGCCAAGGCGCACTGACGCGCGGCGGCTGCGCCCTCCGCCATCATCTCCGTATTCTCGGCTCCTTCGTCTCCGCGACGGCCAATCCGCTCGTCATCCTCCGCGAAGGCGGAGGATCCAGCCTCTTTCTCTCTGCCGGCGAGCTGGGTCCTCCGCCTCCGCGGAGGAGGACGAGCGGGGAGGCGGAGGACAACGAGCGAAGGGCGGAGCACTGCGCGCAGGCAGGCGGAGGGCGACGAGCGTGGGGCATGCGCATCGTCCCGGCAAAGCGGCCGGCGGCCGCCGTCTACGTCCTTAGTCGGAGCGGCGAGGTTGCATTGCCGCAGGGGGCTTGTTTCTCATTCTGTAGCTTGGCAATCTCAAATTGCGGCGTATGCCGCGGCCAGACCCGAAAATGGGCGGTTCCAGGGGAGGAAATCCATGACACTCGCACGTCTGTGCGCGTCGAGCGCGGTCGCGCTCGTCATCTCTGCCGTTCCGGCCTTCGCCCAGCAGGACGACGTCCTGAAGAAGCTCGGCGACATGAAGGTCACCGGCGCACCGCTCGAGATCCCGCTCGTCGACCAGGGCGGCGCCAAGGCCGAGCGCCTCGCCGAGATCGCCACCAAGATCCAGGTGCCTCCCGGCTTCAAGGTCAGCTTGTTCGCGATCGTTCCGGACGCCCGCCACATGGCGGTCGGCAACAATATCGGCGTCGTCTTCGTCGGCACCCGCAAGGCGAAGATGTATGCCGTCACCGATCGCGACGGCGACAAGGTCGGCGACGAGGTGAAGGAGTTCGCCCCCTCCATCCCCAAGAAGGTGCCGAACGGCGTCTGCATGTCGCCGGACGGATTCCTTTACTCTGTCGAGTCTAATCGCGTGCTCGTCTATCCGGCGGCTGAGTTCTTCTACGAGAGCCCGGATGTCGCGGTGGGCGTCGTCACGGAGGATCTGATCCCGGCGAGCGAGGTGTCGTTCAACCATGGCGCCCGCGTCTGCGCGGTCGGCCCCGACGGCAAGCTCTACATCTCGCTCGGCCAGCCCTACAACGTGCCGCCGAAAGAGAAGGCGGACCTCTATTGGCGGCAGGGCATCGGCGGCATCATTCGCATGGACACCGACGGCAAGAACCGCGAGGTGTTCGCGCGCGGCATCCGCAACTCGGTCGGCCACGCCTTCAACCCCGCCAACGGCCAGCTCTGGTTCACCGACAACCAGGTCGACGGCATGGGCGACGACATCCCGCCCGGCGAGCTGAACCGCATCACCGCGCCCGGCCAGCACTTCGGCTTCCCGTGGTATGGCGGCGGCAAGACGCGCACCAACGAGTACAAGGACAGCGAGCCGCCGGCGGACGCCAAGTTCCCGGAGGTGGAGATGGTGGCGCATGCCGCCGATCTCGGCATGACCTTCTACACCGGCACGATGTTCCCGGCGCAGTATCGGGGCGGCATCTTCTCGGCCCAGCACGGCTCCTGGAACCGCACCAAGCCCGTGGGCGCGCGCGTGATGTTCACCTCGCTGAAGCCGGACGGCTCGGCCGACAAGACGGTGCCCTTCGCGACCGGCTGGCTCGACGAGGCGACCGGCCGGTATCTCGGCCGGCCGGTGGCGGTCTCGCAGTGGCTCGACGGCTCGCTGCTGGTCTCCGACGACCTGACCGGCGCGATCTGGCGGATCTCCTACGGGGAGTGACGCCTCGTCCGCAGGTTCGACCTCATCGACGGCGGGCGCCGGAGTCATCCGGCGCCCGTTTCAGCGCAAGCATTCTGGGACAGCTCCGTGATTCGACCGCTCGCTAACCTTCGCACCGCGGCCGCCGCATGCCTCGCGGCCGTCATCGTCGCGGCGCCCTCCGCGGCCGGCGCGGCTGCCCCCGAGAAGGCGCAGACCTGCGTCGTCTGCCACGGCGAGGACGGGCTCTCCAAGATCCCGAACGCCCCGCACATCGCCGGGCAGCCGGAAATGTACCTCGTGAAATCGCTCGAGGCCTATCGCGCCGGCGTGCGTCAGGACGAGATGATGACCGTCATCGCCAAGGAGCTGACGGACGCCGACATCGCCGCCCTCGCGGCCTGGTACTCCACCTTCGAGATCACGGTGAAGGTGCCGAAGTAGCGCTCCGGCGTCCGCCCCTCCCGTTCGTCCTCCGCCCCCTCCGGCTCGTCGTCCTCCGCGGAGGCGGAGGACCCAGCTTTCCCCTCGCAGGTCATAGAAAGGCTGGATCCTCCGCCGTCGTGTTTGGTCGCGGAGGATGACGAGCGGATGGTTCTTGCAGGCCCCCGAAGCGGCGATTCTACTCCGCCGCCTCCTCGCGCGCCGACGAACTCTCGAGCGCGTTGGCGATGGCGTCGTCGACCCGCTCGAGCCAGATGAACTCGAGCTTCTCGCGCGCGCTCTTTGGGATGTCGTCGTAGTCGCGCCGGTTGCGCGCCGGCAGCATCACCCGCTTCAGCCCGGCGCCGGCCGCCGCCACCACCTTCTCCTTGATGCCGCCCACCGGCAGCACCAGGCCGCGGAGGGAAATCTCGCCGGTCATCGCCGTGTCGCTGCGCACGGTGCGGTCCTTCAGGAGCGAGACGAGCGCGGTGAACATCGCGACGCCGGCGCTCGGTCCGTCTTTCGGTGTGGCGCCCGCCGGCACGTGCACGTGGATGTCGCTCTTCTCGAACAGCGCCGGATCGATGCCGAGCGCGGTCGCGCGGCTCTTCACCAGGGTCAGCGCGGCTTGCGCGCTCTCGCGCATCACGTCGCCGAGCTGGCCGGTGAGGATCAGCGCGCCCTTGCCGGGAGCGCGCGTCGCCTCGATGAAGAGGATGTCGCCGCCGACCGGCGTCCAGGCGAGGCCGGTCGCGACGCCCGGCACGCTGGTGCGCATCGCCACCTCGTTCTCGAAGCGGGGCGCGCCGAGAATGCCGGTGAGGTCGCCCGTGCCGATCGTCACGTGCTCGGCGCTGCCGTCGGCGATCCTGACCGCGGCGTTGCGCAGCACGGTGCCGATCTCGCGTTCGAGATTGCGCACGCCGGCCTCGCGGGTGTAGCCGGAGATGATGGTGCGCAGCACCTCGTCGCCGATCGTCACCTGCTCGGCTTTGAGCCCGTTCGCCTCGAGCTGCCGGCGGACGAGGTAGCGGCGGGCGATCTGCAGCTTCTCCTCCTCGGTGTAGCCCGGCAGGCTGATCACCTCCATCCGGTCGCGCAGCGGCCCGGGGATGGTGTCCAGCATGTTCGCCGTGGTGATGAACACCACGCGGCTGAGGTCGAACGGCACGCCGAGATAGTTGTCGCGAAAAGTGCCGTTCTGCTCGGGGTCGAGCACCTCCAGCATCGCCGCCGACGGGTCGCCCTGGATGCCGCGGCCCATCTTGTCGATCTCGTCGAGCATCATCACGCAGTTGCGCGCGCCGGCCTTCTTGATGCCCTGGATGATGTTGCCCGGCAGGGCGCCGATATAGGTCCGCCGGTGGCCGCGGATCTCGGCCTCGTCGTGCACGCCGCCGAGGCTGACGCGCACGAAGGGGCGTTCCATGGCGCGGGCGATCGACTGGCCGAGCGAGGTTTTTCCGACGCCGGGCGGGCCCACCAGGCAAAGGATCGGCGCCTTGCCCTGGGGGGCGAGCTTGCGCACGGCGAGATATTCCAAGATGCGGCCCTTGATCTTCTCGAGGCCGTAATGGTCCTCGTCGAGGATTCTGCGCGCCGCGACGAGGTCGATCGGCTTCTCCTCCGGCAGCTGCCAGGGCAGGTCGATCAGCCAGTCGAGATAGGTGCGGATCATGCCCGCCTCGCCGGCAGCCTCGGGCATGCGCTCGTAGCGGCGCAGCTCCTTCTTGGCCTGCGCCTCGACCTCGGGCGGCATGCCGGCCTTGGCGATCGCCTCGGTCAGCTCGGCCACCTCCTGGCTCTTGCCGTCGCCCTCGCCGAGCTGGCGCTGGATGGTCGCCATCTGCTCGCGCAGCACGGCCTCGCGCTGCCTCTCGTCGAAGGCGGCCTTGGTCTGCTGGCCGATCTCCTGGCTGAGGCGCAGCACCTCGATGCGCTCGGCGAGCAGGCGCGAGACCTTCTCCATCCGCGCCGTCAGGTCGACGGTCTCGAGAATCTCCTGCTTGCGGGCGGCCGGAAGGTCCATGTAGGCGGTGGCGAGGTCGGCGAGGGCGGCCGGCGTCGCCGGGCCCCCGGGGGCGGCGGCGCCGCGGGGGGGGG
>JAEZCD010000028.1 GCA_023430145.1 Pseudomonadota bacterium | reverse complement strand
TCCTGCAGCCGGACGTCGGCAAGGCCGGCGGCTTCACCGAGATCATGCGCATCGCCGCCATGGCCTCGGCGTGGAACATCCCGATCCACCCGCACGGCGGCGTCACCGGCCTCGACCTCGCAGCCGGCATCCACGTCCTCGCGGCCATCGACAATGCCGGCTATTTCGAATCGAGCGAGGGTCACAATCCGCTGCGCGAGGGACCTTTCAGGCAGAAGCCCTACGAGATCGACGCCGACGGCAACGTCTTCCCGCTCGAAGCACCGGGGCTCGGCCTCGAGGTCGACGAGGACTTCATCACGCGGAACCCGGTCATCGAGGGGCCTGGCTTCGTTTGAGCCGGGCGTGATCAGTTGTCGACCTCGCCCGCACGAGGGAGGTTGCGACACGTAAGAACGTGCGCCTTCTGCAGCCCGGCCAACCACCCCCCCCACGCGGCCTGCTTGTTTCCGGCTTCGTAGTGCAGCAGTCTCTTGGCTCCACGGTTCGATACGGCGTGCAAGTCGGTCTCAGCACTGCGGGCGCTTAGTATCGATCTCGACACGATCACGGCCGTTGAGTTTGGCCCGATACAAAGCGGAATCAGCTCTCTCGAGTGCCTCGCGAAGGCCGATGTCGCTACCCAGAACTATAGCCACGCCTAGGCTCGGCGTGCCGCCCATGGGAATATCGCCAACTTTTTGGGAGACCCGGGCGAGCCCTTAATTCAGCCGGTGCGCAATCTGAGGCGCTTCACGCCCGTGTGTGCGAGGCAGCAGAACGGCGAACTCCTGCCCCCCTACTAGGGGGCGCGCTCGCGATAGCCGTTGCGTTGCGCTGGACCAGACGCTCTCGGCTCTTCTCGCTATATCCAGTGATCTGGATCCCCCACGACGGCGGCATCGTCGCCCGGATCGCCGACCGCGTGCTCGTCATGCTCCGGTCGAGCTGTCGGGCAGGCAAGTTGGCGAGCATCTTCGCATCCCCGCGATCCGCATAGGCCTGCTCGAGGCTGTGCTGAGGCTGTGCCGCGGATCGACCCACCGCGCAGGCGACTTCCTCGACGAGTAAGCAGAACTTCGGCCGCGGTTACGCCGTCTCAGCCCGATCCGGCACCTTACATTTTAGGCCCCGTGGCCCTCAGTCCCCCTGGGTGAGGAAGCTCACACGGGCGAGCGGCTCGCGGGTACGCCAGACCTCGGCGTGGCCGAGACGGGCGGCCACGGCTTCGGCGGCAGCCTTGAGCAGCCGCTCACCCTTGTCCGCCGAGGCGTGGGCGGCGTTGCCGATGACGCCGGTCTCGGTCCGCTCGTCGAAGGCATGCCAGCGGTGCAGCGCAGAGCCGGCGACCTCCGGTGCGCTCGGCCGGGCCGGGCCGACGGCATCGGCGAGGTGGTCGGTGCGGACGAGATCGGGCCGCAGCGCCAGCACCATCGAGGTTTCCGCCTCGCAGGCGTGGCGGACGTTCTCCTGATCATGGAGAATCGCCGAGAAGCTCTCGGCAGCTGCCCGCCAGTAAGTCACCGTGACGATCGGCGCGTCGAAGTCGCGCGCCAGTTCGTCGACGACGACCCGCAGCCCGGCCTCGTTGCCGCCATGGCCGTTGAGCAGCGCGATGCGCCGGAAGCCGTGCCGAACGAGCGAGCCGCAGAGACACCGCAGCACGGCGAGGAAGGTCGGGAAATCGAGCGTGAAGGTGCCACCGAACGACATGTGATGCTCGGCGAGGCCATGCCAGACGCAAGGGGCGACGAGCGCCCGCCCGTCGCTGGCGAGCCGCAGGGCGGCGCGCTCGGCGATCTCGGTGGCGAGCAGCGTGTCGACCATGACCGGCAGGTGCCGGCCGTGCTGCTCGGTCGAGGCGACAGGCAGGATGACGAGCGCGTCCTCGCGCGCCGCCTGCCGCAATTCATCGGCGCGCAGCGATGCGAAACGGATCGCATCGCGCTCGGACCGGGTCGTCATCATGCGTATTCGCCCCCAGCGGCCTCGGTCGGCCGGACGGTCAGCTGCACCCGCTCGCCGAGCACGCGCGTGCGTCCGAAATCGATATGGGCGCGCATCGCCTGCCGGGCGGCGGCCGCGTCGCCCTCGCGGATCGCCCGGGCGATGGCGTCGTGCTCGCCGCAGACGACCGCGCTGCGCTCGCCCCGCCGCGGCTCCGACAGGCGCCGCGCGAGATCCATGCCGAACAGGATCTGGCTGCGCAAAAGGCGCAGCGTCGAGCCGAACAGGGCGTTACCGGTCGCGTCCGCGACGGCGAGATGGAAGCGGAAATCCGGCTCGCTCGTCGCCTCGTCGCGGGCGATCCCGGCGCGCACCTCGGCCGCCGCCGCGTCGATGACGGCGATCGCCTCGGCGTTGCGGCGCAGCGCGGCAAGGTGTGCCGCCTCGCCCTCGAGCGCGATCCGGAATTCAAGGCCGCGGGCGAGGTCGGCGATGTTCTCGACGTTGCCGAACTCGAGGATGCGCGATTCGGGCCGCCGCGCCACGTAGCTGCCGGAGCCGCGCTGCGATACGACGATCCGATCCGCGCGCAGCCGCGCCAGCGCTTCGCGCACCACCGGCCGGGATGCGCCGAGTTGTCTGACCAGATCGAGCTCGGCCGGCAGGCGCTCGCCCTCGCGATACCGCCCGGACGCGATGTCTCGAAACAACCGCGCGTAGATTCTGTCTGACAGATTCGCGGGTTCGTCGCTCACGAGGGCGCGCCAATCGTCTGATTCATCTTCATATTGCTCATTATGAAGCCACACGTAGCATGTTGACAATCTGTCTGACAACTCGCACGATTGCGGCGTCCGAAAAAAGGGAGAGGCGCGATGAAGCGTTTGCTTGTGGGTGCAATGGCAGGCGTCGGGCTGACGGCCCTCGCCCTTCTGCCGGGTCCGGCTGCGGCGCAGACGCGCACGGCGCTGGTCGACAAGATCGTCAAGGAAGGCACGCTGCGTGTCTGCGTCGCCGTGGCGACGCCTTGGATGTTCAAGGACCCGAACTCGAACGATCTCGTCGGCTTCGACGTCGACATGGTCAAGGCGCTGGCGCAGGTGATGGAGGTCAAGCACGAGCTGGTCCCCGTGCCGGCGTTCGGCCAGCTGATCTCCAGCCTCCAGTCCGGCAAGTGCGACGTCATCATGAGCGCGCTGACGCGGACGACCAAGCGGGCGATGGCGGTCGCCTTCACCGAGCCGTACTTCACGCTCGGGACTGTCTGGGCGGTCAACAAGGACCGGACAGATCTCAACACGCTGGCCGACCTCAACAAGCCGGAGATCACGCTGGCCGCCGAGCAGGGCGCGCTCAGCGAGACGGTGAGCCGCAAGCACCTGCCGAATGCGCAGATCCGCAGCCTGCCAGGCGGTGGCGACGCCATCCGCATGGCCGAGGTGCAGACCAAGCGGGCCGACGCCGCCGCGGTCGACAACATCAAGATGAACGCCTACGCAGCCGCCTATCCCTGGGTGAAGTTCATCCCGGCCGACGGCTTCGACAATCCGGTCGACCTCGCCGGCCTCGCCTATGCCGTGCGCCGCGAGGATCTCGACTTCGTCAACTTCCTCAACGTCTTCATTTTCAACATGAACGCCAACGGCACCATCCCGGCGCTGAAGGCCAAGTGGGTGAAGCCGGAATACATCCTCGGTAAGTAATCCATCGACTGGTAAAGCGAGAGCGGAGCCCGCTAGTGATCTATGAATTCCAGTTCCAGACCGTCTGGAACAATATGGGATTTCTACTTGTCGGGCTCCGCTACACGTTCCTGATCACCATCATGTCGGTGCTGGGAGCGATCGCCATCGGCCTCGTCGCGGCGCTGATCCGGACGAGCCGCGTGCCGATCCTGAACGGCGTCGTCCGCTTCTACATCGATTTTGCCCGCGGCACGCCGGTGCTGATCCAGCTCGTCTGGGTCTACTATGCACTGCCGATCGTCACCGGGATCTCGATGAGCGCGCTGACCTCGGCGATCCTGACGCTGTCCTTCAACATGGGCGCGTTCCTCGCGGAGATCTTTCGCGCCGGCATCCAGTCGATCGATCGCGGCCAGCGCGAGGCCGCCTTCGTGCTCGGCCTGAACTATCGGCAGACGATGGGCGAGATCGTCCTGCCGCAGGCCTTCGCGCGCATCCTGCCGCCGTTCGGCAGCTCGCTGATCATCATCCTCAAGGAGAGCTCGCTCGCCTCGGTGATCGCCGTGCCGGAGCTGCTCTACCAGTCGACCGTGCTGCAGGCCTCGACCTTCCGGCCGCTCGAGATCCTCACCGTGGTGGCCGTTATCTACTTCCTCCTCACCTATCCGCTGACGCTGCTCGTCGGCTGGCTCGAAGAGCGCACTGGCGCCCGCGAGCGCCTGTGACCGCCATGGCCGCCGCCCCGCTGCTCGCCGTCGACCGGCTCGCCAAGAGCTACGGCACGCACGAGGTGCTGCGCGACGTCTCCTTCACGCTCGACAATGCGCAGGCGATCGTCGTCATTGGCCCGTCGGGCTCCGGTAAGAGCACGATCCTGCGCTGCATCTGCGGCCTCGAGCCGATCGACCGCGGCGCGATCCTCGTCGACGGCACGGTGGTGGTGCGGCCGCGCAAGACCGGAGGCCTGCGCGGCGTCCTCGGCTTTCGCGCGACGCCGAAGCCGCCGGCCGGCCTGCGGGGCGAGATCGGCATGATCTTCCAGCGCTTCAACCTGTTCCCGCACCGCACCGCGCTCGAGAACGTCGCGCTGGCGCCGCGGCTCGTGCGCGGCACGCCGCGCGCCGAGGCCGAGGAGCTGGCGCGCGCCATGCTCGGCAAGGTCGGCCTTTCGGCCAAGATCGAGGCCTATCCGCACACGCTGTCCGGCGGCCAGCAGCAGCGCGTCGCCATCGCCCGCGCGCTCGCCATGCAGCCGAGGCTGCTCCTCTTCGACGAGGTCACCTCGGCGCTCGATCCGGAGCTCGTCGGCGAGGTGCTGAACGTCATGCGCGAGCTCGCCCGCGAGGGCATGACGATGATCGTCGTCACGCACGAGATGCAGTTCGCGCGCGAGGTCGGCGACCGCGTCATCTTCATGGACGAGGGCGTCATCGTCGAAGAGGGACTGCCGGCCGAGATCTTCTCGGCGCCGAGGGAAGAACGCACCCGCAGCTTCCTGCACCGCGTGCTGGACCGCTGACGGCGAAGAGGGAGGGAGCGCCTTTGCGTATCACGCGCGTCACAGCCGAGCCGGTGTTGGTGCCGCGCCGGCGCGCCTACGGCCGTGACCCGGCCTCCGCGCTCGGCGCCGCAGCGATGTCCGAGCACGGCATCGTCACCATCGAGACCGATGCCGGCATCGCCGGCGAGGGTGAGATCTGCAGCGTCTTCAGCCGCCGCGGCCGCCTCCTCTGCCGCGAGGTCGACCAGGTGCTGGCGCCGGTCCTCGTCGGCCAGGATCCGCGCCGGATCGGCGCCCTCGCCGCCGCCATGGACAAGGCGCTCGAAGGCGGCGAGCCGGCGAAGGCCGGGCTCGAGATGGCGCTTTTCGACATCCTCGGCAAGCAGAGCGGCCTGCCGGTCTACCAGCTCGTCGGCGGCCTCGTCCGCGAGCGCATCCCGCTCAGCTACTCGATCCCGTTCGGCGCGCCGGAGGAAATGGCCGCCTTCGCCCGCGAGCGCGTCGCCGAGGGATTTCGGACCGTAAAGGTGAAGGTCGGCCGCGATCGCGACACCGACGTCGCCACCGTCGCCGCGGTCCGCGCCGCGGTCGGCGACGGCATCCGGGTGCGCGTCGACGCCAACATGGGCTGGCGGACGCCGAACGAGGCGATCGGCACCATCCGCGCCATGGAGCCGAGCCGCCCGGAGATGATCGAGCAGCCGCTGCCGGCGCATGATCTGGACGGCCTCGCCCGCATCCGCGCCGGCGTCGGCGTGCCGATTCTGGCCGACGAGAGCGTCTGGACGCCGCGCGATGCGATCGCCCTCGTCAAGCGCGGCGCGGCCGACTTCGTCAACGTCTATGTCAGCGAGGCCGGCGGCATCCTGAAGGCGGCGAACGTGTTCGCGATCTGCGAGGCGGCCGGCATTCCCTGCATGATCGGCTCGATGCCCGAGACCGGCATCGGCACCGCGGCGCAGATCCATCTCGGCGTCGCCATGAACAATCTCGCCATCGACAGCGATACCTGCGGCGTCCTCTACCACGAGGTCGACCTCCTCGAGGCGCCGCTGAAGATCGAGGGCGGCTTCGCCTATCCGCCGGCGGGGCCCGGCCTCGGCGTGAAGCTCGACCGCGCCGCCGTCGCCCGCCACCGCATAGACGCCTGACGAGGGCCCCGATGACCGATCGCCCGAGCTTCATCGATTTTCCGATCGCCGAATACGAGGCCCGCCTTTCCCGCGCGCAGGCCGCGATGGCGGCGGCCGGCCTCTCGGCGCTGCTCGTCACCACCCAGGGCAATGTGCGCTACTTCACCGGCCACAGCAGCCATCGCTGGTGGCAGACGACGGCGCCGCAGTTCGCGCTCGTCCCGCGCGAAGGGCGCCCGGTGCTGCTGGCGCCCGGCATCGAGGCCGGTCGCGCCGGCCAGAATCCCTGGCTCGGCAGCTTCGTCGCCTTCGGCAGCTACCAGCGCATCGGCATCGCCGAGCTCGTGAAGGCGGTGAAGGACCTCGGCCTCGAGGGCAAGGCGATCGGCGCCGAGCTCGGGCTCGGCTTCCACCTCGGCATGCCGGTCGACGATCTCCGCCTGCTCGAGCGCGAGCTGCCCGGCACCCACCTCGTCGACGCGACGGATCTGTTCTGGAGCCTCCGCATCCCGAAATCGGCCGCCGAGGCGGATGTGCTGCGGCAGGCCTGCGCCATCACCGGCCGCGCCTTCGACACGCTGCTCGCCACGGCGAAGCCCGGCATGACCGAAAAGCAGCTTTGCTCGGTGATGGTGCAGGCGGTGATGGCGGAGGGCGCCGACTGGCCGGGCTCGATCCCGCTCGGCTCGCGCACCCCCGGCACGAGCCACCCCGAGGACGCGCATCTGCGCCTGCCGACCGATCGGCCGGTCCGCGCCGGCGACGTCGTCTGGCTTGACGCCGGCTGTATCCTCAAGGGCTATTGGGCGGACATAATGCGAATGTTCTCGATCGGCCGCGCCGACGCGGCCTCGCGCGCCGCCTACCGGTTCATCTGGGAGGCGACGCAGGCCTCGATCGCCGCCGCCAAGCCCGGACGGCCGATGGGCGAGACGGTGGCGCCGGTCGAAAAAATGCTGCGCGCCTCACCCTATGATGCGCAGCTCGCCGACCGGCTGAAGACCGCGCGCATCGGTCACGGCGTCGGGCTCGACCTCACCGAGCCGCCGTCGATGAGCTACGACGAGCGCCTCGAGCTCGTGCCCGGCATGGTCCTGACGATCGAGCCCAGCATTCTCGTGCCCGGGCTCGGCTTCTTCATGGTCGAGGAGGACGTGCTGATCACCGAGGACGGCAACGAGATCCTGTCGCCGCCGGCCCCGTCCGAGCTGCCCGAGGCCGCCGCAGGCTGATTTCGGGATCTTGATAAGCTCGGCCAGTCTTAAGCGGATTCGGTTACGGGATAGCCTCCTTAAGGCTCATAGCCGGGGATTGTCTTGGTCCAGCCGAACGCCTTCTCGACGCCGAGCGTCGACGGCTGACGTTCTGTGCCACATGCGGCGTGACGTTCATCGACCGCAGTTCGTTGACGAAGGCCGCGATGTCGTACCCCTTGCCGCCGGCGAGCGTCAGGGTCCGCGGCCGGTCGGCCAGCGGCTCGATCATGGCGAGCGCCGCCACCCGCTCGGCATGCCCGTCGGCCCGCGTCGGGCAGGCCTCGACTAGGAGGCCGGAGCGGTTCTCCATCAGGCCGTGCCCCATGAAGCAGAGCCTGGCCTCCTTGCCCGGTCCCTTCCTGTAGAGCCGGGCGTCCGGGTCGCTGGTCCAGGCGTGCGTCTCGTTCGAGCGCTTCTCGCCGTGGAAATCGGCCTCGGCATTGCGCCCGCCGCGGGCCGGCGGCTCGTCCGAGGCGTCCCGAGGCTTGAAGCTCTTCATCGACGCCCAGGCCTCGATCTGCGTGCCGTCGACCGAGAAGTGCTCGCTCGACAGGAGCTTCTCTACCCGCGGCTGTGCCAGCACCGCTGCGAGGAACTTGCTGCGATATATCGTCGTCGAGCAGCCGGTCGCGGTTCTTGGAGAAGGTCGAATGATCCCAGACCGCGTCGTCCACGCCGATGCCGACGAACCAGCGGAACAACAGATCGTACTCCAGCCGCTCCATCAGCTGCCGCTCCGAGCGGAGCGAGTAGAACGCCTGCAGAAGCATCGCCCTGAGAAGCTGCTCCGGCGCGATCGATGGCCAACCGATCCGCGAATACAGGCCAAAGAGCTCGCGCTTCAGGACGGCCAGCGCCTCGTTCACGATCACCTGAATGGCGCGCAACGGATGATCCCGCCGAACCCGCGCGACCAGGTCCACAAAGCTGAACAGATCACCCGTCCTACCGTCCGCCCCGCGCATCGCAAGGCCCCCGACTCACTCCCAAACGAGTGAATCATCGCGCAAGCTGCTTCGCGATCGCCGATTTTCAACAGCCTGCTAGTGAGTCACCTCCGGCCCTTTGCCGATTCCAGCAATCTTGCGGGCGATGGCCAGCACGACGAGCGCGGCAACGATCTGCATGAAGGCGAGCGCCGAAAGCGCCTGGAAGTGACCGCTCTGGTGCAGGTCGTAGATTGCGACCGACAGCACCTCGTGCGTCGGTGAGTAGAGCAGCACAGAGGCGCTCAGCTCGCGCGTGAAGGCGATGAAGAGCAACACCCAACCGGCAATGATGCCGGGCTTCAGAAGCGGCAGCGTGATGTTCTTGAATGTCTGGTACCAACCGGCCCCGCAGGATAGCGAGGATTCCTCGAGTTCAGGATGAATCTGGACCAGGGTGGCCGAGGTCGAGCGGACGCCGATCGGCAGATAACGGGTGATATACGCTACGAAGAGGATCCAGATCGTCCCGTAGAGCACCAGCGGCGGGTTGATCCAGGCCTGCAGGAGGCCGAAGGCCAGCACAACTCCGGGAAAGCCAAGCGGCAGCATGGCGAGGTAGTCGAGCAGCCGCCGGCCGGGCAGCTTCGTGCGCAGCGAGAGGAACGAGATGAAGGCGCAGAGCAGGATCGCCACCGTTGCACCGACGATGCCGAGCACGAGGCTGTTGACGATCGCCCGCTGAGTGATCGGGTAGTCGAACAGCACCCAGCGATAGTTCTCGAGCGTGAACTGCTGCCATTGGATGTCGTCGGTCCAGATCGTTCGGATCGAGCTGAGGAAGATAGTTGCAAAGGGCAGCCCGACCGCCAGTAGGAGGTAGGAGCCGCAGATCCCGGCGAGAATCCAGCGGAAAGGTCCGAGCGCGATCCGGCGGGGATGCGCCGCCTTACCCACGATCGTTGTGTAGGAGCGTCCGGCCAGGATTCGCTGCTGCAGCCAGAGGCCGGTGAGCGCGATGGCGAGCAGCGTGACGCTGAGCGCCGCGCCGAGCCCATGCTGCGGCGGATAAATCGTCTGCGTCTCGACGATGCTCGTCGTCAGCACGCGAATGCGCGCCGGCGTGCCGAGCACAGCGGGTACGCCGAACTGCTCGGCCGCCAGTACGAAGACGAGCAGCGAGCTGGCCAGGATCGCGGGCAGCACGAGCGGCAGGGTGACACGGAACGTCGTCTTGGCAATGCCGGCACCGGCCGATAGCGACGCTTCTTCCAGGCTGGGGTCCATCGAGCGCAGCGCACCTGCGACCATCAGGAAGACGAACGGCATCTCATAGAGCGCCTCGACGAAGACGATGCCGCCGAGCGAGAAAATGTCGAACAGCGCGCCGCTGCCGCCGAGATGCCGCCAGAGCTGGTTGAGGAGGCCCGTGACCGGGCTCGCCAGCAGCATCCAGGCGAGCGCGCCGATGAAGGGAGTCGAGATGAACGGCACAATCGAAGCGGCGCCGATCAGCCGTCGCCCCGGCATGTCGGTGCGCACCACCGCCCAGGCGAGCAGCGTGCCTGTCAGCGTCGCCACCGCGGTCGTACCGGCCGCGATGATGAGCGTATTGAGGATCGCCCACAGATTGCGGCTGCTCGTGTAGGCGCGCACGTACCAAACGGCGGAGAGCGCACCGTCATTGTCGATCAGCGAGCGCCAAAGCAGCATCGTCGCCGGGTAGACGATCAGCACGCCGAGCACGCCGAGCACAAGAAGCATCGCCCAGAACAGCGGCTCGCGGTACACGAACGAACGCGCGCGCGGCGGCAGGGTAAGTGCCATTGTCTCAGTGGATGTCATCGCGCGTCCGCCCAATCCCCGTCGGTCTTCTTCCGTCCGACCGTCGGGTCAAGCATGCCGTCCGACCTCGGCGTGTCAAAGGGATTTTCGATAGTTGCCGAATTTGCGATTTCCTGTCACGCTCATCCGTCCGTCCGGCGAGGAGCCGGGCGGCGAGAACGAGCGAAGTGATGACCTGGTCCATCATCGCCAGGGAGGAGTCGACCGGCCGCTTCGGCATCGCAGTGGCGTCGAAGTTCTTCGCCGTCGGTGCGGTCGTCCCACACATCGCGCCGAGCGTCGGCGCGGTGGCGACGCAGGCCCTCGTCAATGCATTCTTCGGCGTCGACGGTCTGCAGCTCCTGCGCGCCGGCCTGCCGGCGCCGGAGGTCGTTGCCCAGCTGGTTGCATTGGACCCGGGGCGTGCCCATCGGCAACTCCACATCGTCGATGCCGTGGGCCGCACCGCGGTCCACACCGGCGCGGGCTGCGTCGACTGGTGCGGCGGCCGCGCCGGCGAGAGCTTCTCGGTCGCCGGCAACATGCTTGCGGGGCCACGCGTCGTCGAGGACGCCGCGACCGCCTATGCCGCGGGCGCCCGGCTGCCCTTCGCGCGGAGGCTGATCTTCGCGCTGAAGGCGGGCGAGGACGCCGGTGGCGACAAGCGTGGCAAGCAGTCGGCGGCCCTCGTGATCTTTGGCGACGACGTGTGGGCCGATCTCGACATGCGCGTCGACGACCACGCCGAGCCGATCGACGAGCTGGTCCGGCTCGAGGCCGTGAGCCGCGAGCGCTACGTACATTTCCGCCAAGTGGTTCCGAAACTCCGCGACCGGGTCGGAGAAACCGACCGGCAGGTCATTGACGCGAGGATCGCCGAGTCGATCCGACGCGCCGAGGAGGACGAGCTGCGGCGCGGCTAACCGAAAGCGGTGCCAAATAAGGGAGAAAAGAATGTCGGATCTCGTTCTTGGCCCGGGCGGCGTGTCCCGCAGGCGTTTCCTCCAAGGCACCGGCATGGCCGGGGCAGCCGCGCTGGGCGGACTGACGGTCGGCGGTGCAGCGGCCCAGGAGACGGCGATCTGGTATGCTGGCTCCGCCGTCGATGCGATCGATGCCTGGACGAAGCTCTTTCAGGAGCGCACCGGCATCAAGGTCGACTACGTCCGCTCCGGGGCCGTCCAGCTCACGCAGAAGTTCGAGCAGGAGGCAAAGGCCGGCCGGGTGCAAGCCTCGATTCTCGACATCGCCGTGCCGGGACCTGGCACACGCTGGGCCGAACAGGGCCTTCTCCTGAAATACGACTGCCCCGAATACAGCCACTATCCGAAGGGTTCGCTGATCCCTGGCTACGCCGGGCCCCCGAAGGCCGAAGTGCTGTGCATGGCCTACAATCCGAAGTTCATCCAGGCGGACGAGGCGCCCAAGCACTGGGAGGATCTGCTCGACCCGAAATGGAAGGGCAAAATGGTGATGTCGGACGCGGCCTCGAGCTCGGGCGCGCTGATGTGGTTCGCGGCTCTGCGCAATGCCTACGGCGCGTCGTTCATGGAAAAGCTCGCGAAGCAGGACGTGGTGGTGAAGACCGGCTCCGGCGACGTCGTCAACACGGTCGTTTCGGGCGAGCGGCCGCTCGCGGCGATGCTTTTGCAGTACCACGTGTTCCTGGCGGTTAAGAAGGGCGCCAACCTCAACATCATTGTCCCCGAGGAAGGTGCGCCGATCAGTTTTGCGCTCATCGGTATCCCATCAAAAGCGCCCAATCCGGAGGTAGGAAAGAAGTTCTTGGACTTCTGCCTCGGCCGCGAGGCACAGATTCTCTGGCAAGAAAAGTTCTCGACCTCTTCGCTCCGCGACGATGTTCCGCCCCTGCTCGGCGCCAATGGCAGCCGACCCATCACACAGGTGAAGCATCTCGCAAGCTCGGCCGCCGACGTGAATCGCTATTTTGAGGAGCAGGGCACGCTCATCGACGAGTGGACGACGCTCTTCAAGAGTTAAAATCGGAGTCGAGCACGCATTTCGGCCGCCGAGCAGCGACTCGGCGGCCCCTTGCACGACCGCGCCGATTCCGAAGTTGCCGGTAGCGCTCTAGAAAATACGGTACACGCGCCCCCGGCCTTCCACCCTTTCCGAGCCGACGCTTCTTGAGGGCGCCTGCGATGACGCCGCGCACCGTGTGCGGCTGCCAGCTAGTGGCGGCGACGATCTCGTCAAGGCTGGCTCCCTCAGGCCGGCGCAGTAGGCCGATCAGCATCTCCTGCTTAGTCCCTGAGCGATGCGTCACCGTAAGCGCGGCCTCGCCTGCCTCCTCCCGCTTCCGCGGGCGACGACGCGGCTTGCTCCGCGCGTCCGTCTTCGCCGGCGGGCCGTTGGCATCGTGGTCGGCCACCGGCGCCGCGACAGGCGCCTCGGCCGGTTCGGACGGAGGGTCTATGCCGAGCGCCTCGAAGGGCAGTCCGTCACTGCCCAGACCTCGTCGCCGGCCTCTGCCGGTACGGCTTCGATAAGGCCGCGGCCCTGCAGGCTGCGCAGCACCATGTTGACGGGCGCCGCCCTTCAGGTTGGCAGTGATCGGCAGGATGCGGGCGCCACCGCGCTGGCAAGCGGCGGCAAGGATGACAAGCTGCGTGTCGGACAGCTTTTTCGACGTGGAGGGTCTCCGATTCGGTTAGAGCGCCGGGACGGCGCTCCCACTGCCGGAAGGCTCGCGTCCGGGAGATGTCCCTGCGAGCCCGCCTCCTTTATGCCAGGACACTCACGCTCTGATCGAAGCGAAGATCAAGTTCAATCATTTCGGAACGAACGGAGGTGCTGCTCGATTGGGCGAAACACCTGGGGGGCGCCCCCCTCGGCGGAGGACGCTCGCATGCAGCAGATTGAACACGGACCTGCAACCCCGCGCCGCTTCACCTACAGCAGGATGCTTTTTCCCGAGGACGGCGCCTACCTGAGAAGATTGTTGATCACTCTCGGGGTTCTCGCCCTCTGCTATTTTTTCTGGAACATCGCCGACATCCTGCTCCTGCTGTTCGCAGCCGTCCTTCTTGCAACGCTGCTGCGTACGCTGGCGGACCTGATCCGCGCATGGTCGCCGATACCGCCACCTTGGGATCTGACCCTCGCAGTCGCATTCTGCGCTGCGATCCTTGCCGGCCTCGTCTTGTTGTTCGGAACCCAGATCGCCGGCCAGCTCACCTACGTGGTGGAGCAAATTCCCACTGCCCTCGACGCCGCCGGCGATCGGCTCGGCATTCACAACGCGAGCGCTGAAGTCGAACGCGCAATCACCGGCGATCGCAACCAGAGCGTCCTCTCGCGGGCTGCCGCTCTCGGATTCACCGCCGCCGGTGCGCTCGCTGATCTCGCGCTGGTTCTGATCGCCGCAATCTATTTGGCTGCTGATCCAACCGCCTATCGCCGCGGAACCGCGAAGCTCTTCCCGCGCGCGGAACACGACCGAATCTTCGATGCGATGGACACCACGGGTAACGCCTTGCGCATGTGGTACAGGGGTCAGATCCTTACCATGCTTATCGTCGGCGTGGCCTCCGGCCTGGCTTATTGGTGGATTGGCCTGCCCTCACCGCTTGCGCTCGGGACGATAGCGGCGGCCACGAACTTCGTTCCGTATTTCGGCCCGATTGTCGGAGCAGTCCCGCCTCTAGTGTTCGCCTTCAGCATGGGCGGTGACACGATATTGTGGACTCTAGGCGCCACGCTGCTGATCCAGCAGCTCGAGGGCAACATCCTCACGCCTATTATCCAGCAACGATCCGTTCTTATCCCGCCCGTGCTAATTCTGTTCGCGATTGTCGTATTCGGATTCATGTTCGGCGTCACCGGGATACTGCTGGCAGTGCCTCTTACCGTTGCGATCACAGTGCTCGTGAAGAAACTCTGGGTGCGTGATACCCTAGGCGAGCGAACGGAGATTCCAGGGGAGGAACCAAAGACCCCAACCACATGATCAATCAGCGCTATCCTGCGCAATAATAAGGGCAACGCCGCCGGTCGCCTCCTGCCGCCCGCGGACGATGACGTCGCAGTCGCGGGGATCCAGCCCGAGGAGGGCAGCACGACGACCCGTCGCCTCCGCGGCCATCAGCGTCGTGCCCGATCCAGCAAAGGGATCGAGCACGGGGTCCTGCGTCTTCGAGGAGTTGCGGATCTCCCGCTCGACGAGGGCGATCGGCTTCATCGTCGGATGGAGATCGTTGCGGGCAGGCTTGTCGACGTGCCAGACGTCACCCTGGTCGCGGGCGCCGCACCAGAAATGATCGGTGCCGCCCGGCCAGCCATAGAGGATCGGCTCGTACTGGCGCTGGTAGTCGGCGCGGCCGAGCGTGAAGTTGTTCTCGGCCCAGATGATTGTCGTCGACCAGTGGCCACCCGCTGCCTAGAACGCGGCCTTCAGCGTCCCCAGCTCCGCCGACGACATGCAGATGTAGACGGCACCCTTCGTCACCGGCAGCATGGCGGCGCAGGTGTCGGCGAGGAAGGCGCCCAAGGCAGGACCAAGGGCGTCGTTGGCAATCCGCATGCGGGCCGCCGTCTTGCCTTCGTAGTCGACATTGTAGGGTGGGTCGGGGAAGATCATGTCGGCGAGGCCGACGCCGAGGGCGCGAGATAAGATCCCCGTCGCGTCGCCGCTGAGCAGGCGATGCCGCCCCATGCATCAGAGGTCGCCAACCTGCGTGACGGCCCTCTCCTGCAGTGCCGGCGCCTCGTCCGGAAAGGACGGTGCTCCACCAGCTGGTGCAGGTCGAGAAGCTTGCCGATTTCCAGCTCGCCAAAACCGGCGAGCGACAAGTCGAAGCCAAGGCTGCCAGATCGGTCACCTCGAGGGAAAGGAGCTGCTCGTCCCCCCGGCGTTCAGGGCCAGCCTGTTGTCGGCCAGCACGTAGGCCCGCCTCTGCGTCTCCGAGGCCCTTCAGCTCGATGACCGGGACGGAAGCCAATCCGAGCTGGCGGCCAGCGGTCGTCCATGGCCGGCGACGACGCCGTTCTCGCCGTCTACGAGGATCGGATTCTTCGAGGGCTTCGACACATGACGATTTCAGGGCTTACGCTCAAGTCGAGGGACGTCGAGCCGGTGCGCCGGTTCGAGGTGTTCACCGGCACTGGCCGGCGCCGGGAGTGGCCGCCGGAGGAGAAGGCGCGGATCGTGGCGGAGAGCTACGAGGCGGGTGAGACGGTGAGCGCCGTCGCG
>JAEZCD010000416.1 GCA_023430145.1 Pseudomonadota bacterium | reverse complement strand
GCTTCCAGCCGCCCGACAGCTCGCCGGCGAGCTGGTCGGCGCGGTTGGCGAGCCCGAGCCGCCGGATCGCCGCGTCGGCGGCGGCACGCGGATCGGCGAGGCCGTGCACGCGGGCGACGAATTCGAGGTTCTCGCGGATCGACAGATCCGTGTAGAGCGAGAAGCGCTGCGTCATGTAGCCGACGTGGCGCTTGATCTCGTCCGCCTCGGTGAGGATGTCGTAGCCGAGGCAGGTGCCATGGCCGGAATCGGGCGTGAGCAGCCCGGTCAGCATGCGGATGGTGGTGGTCTTGCCGGAGCCGTTCGGGCCGAGGAAGCCGTAGATCAGGCCTTTTCGCACCTGCATGGTCAGGTCGCGGACGACGACGCGGTCACCGAAGGATTTCGTCAGCCCGTGCACGTCGATGACGATGTCCTGCGGCTCGGCGGCCGGCGGCCGCGCCTCGGCGAGGACGGCCGTCACGGCCCGCCCTCCCTGGCCGGCAGCACGTTCACCGGCAGGCCGATCGGCAGCGACATCTCCCCCGTCGGCCGCGCCTCGGCGCGGAAGACGAGCTTTGCGCGCTCCTCCTGCGAGAAGATGATCGGCGGGGTGTATTCGGCCTCGCTCGAGATGAACGAGATCTTTCCGCCGAGATTTTGCGGGCAGCTGTCGCAGGTGACCTTGACCGGCGCGCCGAGGCGCAGCGTCGAAAGCACCGGCTCGGGGATGTAGAAGCGGATGCGCAGGTTCTGCGGCGGCAGCAGCGCCAGCACCGGCTGGCCGGCATTCACCACCTCGCCGGCGCGGAAATAGACGTCCTGCACGCGCGCATCGGCGGGCGCGAACACTTTGCGCTGCTCGAGCTTTGTCTCGGCCTGCTTCAGCGCGGCTTCCGCCGCCTGCACCGCCGCCTCGGCGGCGTCGATCTCGGCCTTGCGGCCGATCAGCTCGCCGGCCTCGATCAGCCGCCGCGCCTCTTCGAGCGCCGCCTCGTCGCGGTCGCGCGTCGATTTCGCCGTGTCGAAGCGCTGCTGCGAGATCACGCCGCTCTTCAAGAGCGGCCCGAGCCGGTCGAGATCGGCCTGCGACAGGTCGAGCGCGGCCTTCGCCTGCTGCTCCTTGGCCTTCAGCACGGCGATCTGCGCCGGCCGCTGCCCGGCCGCCTTGAGGTTGGCGAGATCGGCCTGCGCCTGGCCGAGCTTGGCGACCGCCTCGCCGCGCTGCGCCTCCTCGACGGAGGAATCGAGCGCGAACAGCAGCTCGCCCTCCTTCACGTGGTCGCCCGGCTCGAATCTCTGCTCGGCGATGCGCCCGCCCTCCTGCGGTCCCATCAGCACGAGGTTGCCCTCGATATAGCCCTGGAAGCCCGGCTGCGGCGGCGCCGCGCGGAGAAAGAACCACCAGGCCGCACCGGCCGCGAGGAGCAGAACGAGGACGATGATCGGCGCCCGCTTCATGAGGGCTCGCCCTTCAGCCCGCGCATCAGGATCTGCAGATGCGCCTCCAGCATCGCCTCCGCATCGAGCGGCGCCTTGCGCTGGAACAAGCTCGTCCAGACGAGCGCGACGAGGGCCGGCGCGATGGCGAGCTGCGGGAAGCGGACCAGCGCGTCGGAGCCGAATTCGCCGGTCGCCATCCCGCGCTCGGCGATGCCGCGGATCACCGCCATGCCGCGGGTGACGACCTCGCGATAGTAGAAGTCGGCGAGGTCCGGGAAGCGGCCGGCCTCGGCGAGCACGATGCGGGCGATAGCGTGCCGGCGCGTCTGCAGCACTTCGGTGCGCAGCGTCGTGAACAGGAGCCGCAGCGCCTCTTCGGCGGAGATGTCGAGCCCGGCGACCCGCTCCTCGGCGAGCGCGAGGCGGCTGCCGAGGCCGGCGCGCACCAGCTGCTCGAACAGCGCCTCCTTCGACGGCACGTAGAGGTAGATCGTGCCCTTGGCGACGCCGGCTTTTCGCGCGACGTCCTCGAGCCGCGTGTCGGCATAGCCGCGCTCGGCGAACACCTCGAGCGCGGCGGCGAGGATGGCCGTGCGCTTCTCCTCCCGCGCCGCCTCCCCGCGCGCACGGGGCCGGCGGGCGGGCTTTGGGGGGGCGGCAGGGGATGCGGCGGCGGGAGGCTGGATTATCCGCTCGGCCCTGCTGGAGGACGCACCGGCCTCGGCGATCCCCCGGTCGCCGCCGGCCGGCCCGCTTCCCACGCCGGGCGCCCCGACGCCGGCAGAGGCGGCGTCGCGGGCACGGGGCTTCGGATCGGGTGACTTTCGGCTCGGCATGGACGCACGCCCTTCGCTCAGGCGATCGATATATAATTGACTGACTGGTCAGTCAATATTGACCTGCTCGACAAGGCGTTCGCTGGTTAACTTCGGTTGAACCGGAGAACCACGCGCGGCGTCGCCGTAATTCGATCAGAGCGAAGCAAGCGCAGCTCGGAAAAGCGCAGCGCAAATCCGGGCCTTTGTTGGGGGGCTACGAGATGCACACATCCGTGGCGGACGGCCTGCCCCTTCTCCTCCCCCTGAAAGGGGGAGGTCGAGACGGCGAAGCCGTCCGGGTGGGGGTCCTCTGCGGCGATGCGGCGGCGAGAAGACCCCCACCGGCTCGCTACGCGAGTCCGCCTCCCCCTTTCAGGGGGAGGAGAGAGCCTTGCCGCCTGCTCCGACAGAGCGCCCGGGAGGTATGTGAAAGCCGTAGCCCTGGGGGAGAGGGAAGAGAAGAGGGGCTACTCCGCGGCGCTGGCCGTACCCTGCGCGCTGCCCCAGCGGCGGGCGACGTAGTCCTCGACCATGGTCTTGAAGTCGGCGACCAGCGTCGGGCCGCGCAGCGTCGCCACCTTCTGGCCGTCGACGAAGACGGGCGCCGTGGGCGACTCCCCCGTGCCGGGGAGCGAGATGCCGATGTCGGCGTGCTTGGACTCGCCCGGCCCGTTGACGATGCAGCCCATCACCGCGACGTTGAGATGCTCGACGCCGGGAAACTCCTGCTTCCACGCCGGCATGCGCTCGACGATGTAGCTCTGGACGTCCTGGGCGAGCTCCTGGAACACCGTCGAGGTGGTGCGGCCGCAGCCCGGGCAGGCGGCGACGAGCGGGATGAAGACCCGCAAGCCCATGGTCTGCAGGATCTCCTGGCCGACCTTCACCTCCTTGGTGCGGTCGCCGCCGGGCTCCGGCGTCAGCGAGATGCGGATCGTGTCGCCGATCCCCTGCTGCAGCATGACGCCGAGCGCCGCCGCCGAGGCGACGATGCCCTTGGAACCCATGCCGGCCTCGGTGAGGCCGAGATGCAGCGCATGGTTCGTCCGCTGCGCCATCATGGTGTAGACGGCGATCAGATCCTGCACCGCCGACACTTTTGCCGACAGGATGATCTTTTCGCGCGCCAGGCCGATCTCCTCCGCCCGCGCCGCCGACATGAGGACGGAGCGGCAGAGCGCCTCCCGCGTCACCTCGCGGGCGCTGACGGGCCGGGCGCTTTCGGCGTTCTGGTCCATCATGGCGGTCAGCAGCTCGGAATCGAGGCTGCCCCAGTTGCCGCCGATGCGCACCGGCTTGTTGTTGCGGATCGCCGTCTCGACGATCTGGCCGAACTGCCGGTCCTTCTTCTCCTTGAAGCCGACATTGCCCGGATTGATCCGGTACTTCGCCAGCGCCTCGGCGCAGGCCGGATGGTCGGCGAGCAGCTTGTGGCCGATATAGTGGAAGTCGCCGACGAGCGGCACGTCGAAGCCGAGCCGGTCGAGCCCCTCGCGGATGTGCGGCACGGCGGCCGCCGCCTCGTCGCGGTCCACCGTGATGCGGACGAGCTCGGAGCCGGCGCGGGCGAGCGCGGCGACCTGGGCGATGGTGCCCTTGATGTCGGCGGTGTCGGTGTTGGTCATCGACTGCACGACGACCGGGGCGCCGCCGCCGACGACGACATTGCCGACACGGACCGCGACGGTGCGCGCGCGCGGCGCCGGGCCGACCGGATCGGGGAGCGGTTCGACGAGATCTGCGGTCTGCATGGAAGACAGCCGTACGAGAGAGCGCATTCCGGGTCAACCGGTGCGGGATCGCGCCTGAAGCCGGAAGGGAACTGTGTCGCCGGACTGCGACGATCTCATGAACGGTGCGGCACGGTGCCGCCGGTGCAGAGGCCGCTCGCCATTGCGCGTCATACTCCGGCCGCTGTGGATGGGTAGCCGTCATTGCGAGGAGCGTAGCGACGAAGCAATCCAGCTTTCGGGTGCTGCAAGAGAAGCTGGATTGCTTCGCTTCGCTCGCAATGACGAGGCAGCAGCAAACGCTCGGCATTCCCATTCGCGTCTTCGCCCCGCCTTTGGCCTCAGCACTTTCTGGGATGAGCGAGCGAGGGCAGTGGGTTCCCTCCGAGGATCGACTAATCCGGATCGACCGGCGCCACGTTGCGGCCGCCCGGGCGGTTGACCAGGATCAGCCCGGCGACGACGAGGCAGGCGGCGGCGAGGAAGGCCGGCGTCACGGCCTCGCCGAGCAGCAGCCAGCCGGCGGCGACGCCGAACAGCGGCGTCAGAAACGTGTAGGCCGAAAGCAGGTTGGCCGGATAGCTGCGCACCAGGCCGAACCAGACGACATAGGTGAAGGCGGCGACGAACAGCGACTGGTAGGCGAGGCTGATAACGGTCAGCGAGGAGGGCGGAGCGCTCCGCTCGCCGATGGCGATGGCCACGGCGCCGGTGACGAAGGCGGCGACGACGAGCTGGTAGAGCAGAATGGTCTCCGCCGTGGCGTGGCGGAGGCGCGTCCCCTTGATGACGAGCGTCGTCGCCGCCCAGCCGACCGCGGCGGCGAGCACCAGAAGGTCGCCGAGCATGGTCGAGCCGTCGCCGCCGCCGCCGAAGGCGAGCGCCAAGCCTGCGAAGGCCAGCACGAGCCCGCCGATCTGGATCGGCCGCAAGCGCTCCTCCGGCAGCACGAACCAGCCGCCGAGGGCGACAAAGAATGGCGCCGAATAGAGGAACACGGTGGCGCGGCTCGCATCGGTGTGGGCGATGCCGGTGAACAGGAGCATGAACTCGACGGCGAACAGCGTGCCGACGAGGAGCCCGCCCGGCAGGTTCTCGCGCGTCACGCGCGGCAGGCGCCCGCTCGCAAAGCACCAGCCGAGGACGGCCATCGAGGCGATGCCGCAGCGCAGCGCGCTCTGCGTCACCGGCGGGATGTCGGCGAGCGCCACCTTGATCGCCACCTGGCCGATGCCCCAGCTGAGGCAGAGCCCGACCATGGTGGCCGCGACCGCAGCCGGCAGCGTCGCCCGATTCCTGGACATCGTCGACTCACTCGACCGTTGGACGATCGAGATATCCGTCCCGGCGGCGCGCGTAAAACCGGAAGGTAGCCGTCAGTCCGCCTCGACCTCGATCCTGATCGGCACCTCGACGGGCGCCTGGTCTGGGGCGGTCAGGTTGGTGAAGACGAGCGTCGCGGTCCGGCTCGCCTCGAGCCGCCTTGCCGCCCGGCGGAGAGTGAGCTTCACGCGGGTCCCCGACTGCGTCGCCGTGCCCCTTTTCGCGCTCGCCTTCAGCCAGCGGGGCAGTCCGTCGAGGCGCCACGCCACGCTGCCCGACGACGCGTGCAGCCGGACGTCGAGCGCGCGCGGCGCGAAAGGCCCTCCGGGCTCGCCGGCGAAAGCCGTCTCCTGCGCGGTGACGCCGAGCAGCGGCAGGCCGACGCCGACCTTGGCGAAGGCGGCGATGACGTCGGCCGAAGGATATCCCATCACCTCGGCGGCGCCGAGCACGGCGGCCGCGCCGCGCTCGAAATCGGTGTCGGGCGTCCAAAAACTCTGGTTGGCGAGGACGAACACGTCGAAGGCCTTGCGCGCGTCCCAGCCGGGGCGCTTCGACAGCAGGCAGAACGCCTTGTTGAACACCCCTGCCGCCTGGTGGCTACCGAGCTCGGGCGTGTAATCCTTCGCATGGCCGATGGAGCGGCCGTCCTTCGGCGGGTCGCACATGTAGCGCGAGGCGACGCCCGGCTGCTTGTGGATGAAGCTGCCGGACCAGAGATCGGGCAGAGCCTTGCCGAAGGGATTGCCGTAGCGCTGGACGAAGAAGAGCTCCGCCGCCTCGCCGGCCATGTCGGAAAAGGCCTCGTTGATGGCCGCGGACTGGCCGCGGTAGACGAGGCCGGAATTCTGCTCGGTGAAGCCGTGCGCGATCTCGTGGGCGACGACGTCCAGCGTCGCCATCGGGTAGATGCCGGCGTTTCCGTCGCCAAAATTCGCCGCCTGCCCGTCCCAGAAGGCGTTGTCGAAATCGGCGATGAAATGGACGCGCAGGTGCACCTTGCGGCGCAGCGGATCGACGCCGTACCACGCCCGGAACATGTCGACCGTCGCCTTGCCGAAGGCCTGCGCGTCGTTCAGCGGCGAGAAGGCGCCGTTGATCTCCTTCGCCGTGTTCGTGTCGCAGCGGAAGACGAACGGCTTGTCGTTGCCCTCCTGCCGGTGCTCGAGATTCTCGGTGAAGACGCCGCCGCCCTGCATGCGGCAGCGGCGGCCCTGCTCGGTGACCGGGAAGGCCGGGATCGCGCCGGTCCCGAAGACGTACTTTCCGGTTTTGCCATTGCCGCCCGGGCCAAAACCCTTGCCGGCGTACTGGATGTTCTCGTAGGCCGAGACGACGGCGCCCGTCCCGGCATCGACGAACAGGACCGGACGCGTCGGCCGGCGCTTGCCGGCCTCGGCCCGCACCGTCGTGACGAAGGTGACGCGCCAGACGAGGCGCAGATCGCCGCCCTCCTCGGCGAGATAGACGAGATCGGCCGCCTCGTTCTCGATCGGGCCGGCCTGCCTGCCGCCGACGGTGCCGGTGCCGATCGCCAGCGCATCGGCCGCCGAGATGCCGGGGGTGGGTGCGGGCACGTCGCCGATGCCGAAGACCGCCGTCCCGGAAAGGCCGAGGAGGCGCCCGTCGCGAGCCTGATGCGCGACGACCTGCCGGCCCCAGACAGGCACGCCGCGAACATGCTGGTCGTAGCGAAAACTCCAGCCGCGCCCCTCGGCAGCGGCGTGGTTCTGGCCGACTGCAAGGAGGCGTCCGCATCGAGCCCGAGGCCGCGCGCGAGCCCGCGCCCGACGAGAGCGGCGCCCGCCGGGCCGGAAGCGGTCTGCGGCAGAGCCAAGGCCGGCAACGGGATTGCGCCGACATCGCGGATTTCGGCGGCCGTCGCACCGAAGCAGCCGGCGAGCATCGCGGCGAAGCCGACGAGCAAATGAGGCGTGCGCAAATGCAGTTCCTTCCGCACGTCGGGCGCCATTGGCACCGACGAGGCCTTGATGCCTGATCCACGCCGATCCGGCAATACCAGGTTGTTCTATTCGACGTGATGAGACGATTTCGAGTGATGGTAGATGGCTGGCCGAATGATCTCACGGCATCAGTCAATAACTATTCCAAATCTAAATCGTCGACTTGGTGAAGCGGCGTCCACTGGTTGCACCCCCGCCGCCTCGTCACCCTCAACACACTCCGCCGTCATCCTCCGCGAAGGCGGAGGATCCAGTCTCCTCTATGCCGGTTGGCCCGAGAGAAGAACTGGGTCCTCCGCCTTCGCGGAGGACGACGAGCGGAGAGGTTGCGCGGAGGACGACGAGCGGAGAGGTTTCGCGGAGGAACGACGAGCGGAGAGGCTCGTGCACACAGAACCGGCAGCCGGATCAGCGTTCCGTCGCCGACCGGCAGAGGCGGCACTGGCCGGCGAGCTCGACGATCTGCGCCCGCGGCGCGAAGCCGACGCCGGCCGTGAGCCGCGCGAGCTCGGCCCCGAGGCCCGCCGCTTCGGCCTCGGCGGCGGCCCCACAACCCTCGCAGATCAGGAACACGGTCACCTCGCCGTCGGCGTGGCCGTGGCTGCAGGCGACGAAGGCGTTGCGGCTCTCGATGCGGTGCGCGAACCCCTGCTCGAGCAGAAAATCGAGGGCGCGGTAGACGGTCGTCGGCGCTGGCCGCTTGCCCTCCGCGCCGAGCCGCTCGATGAGGTCGTAGGCGCCGACCGGGCGATGGCTCTCGGCCAGAATCTCCAACACCTGGCGGCGGATCGGCGTGAGCTTCACGGCGCGCTCGGCGCATGTGCGGTCCGCCCGCGCCAGCGCATCGTGCGCGCAGGCGGCGTGGTCGTGCTCGTCGAAAGCGGAATGGCCGGTCATGGCCTCTACTTGGCGCGCCGCATCGGAAAACGAAAGGCCCGTCAGTCGATCAGGTCGAGCGCCACCGCCGCGCAGCCGACCAGCGCCGGCGCCGGCTCGGTGATCAGCACCGTCGCCGTCCGGGCGAGCAGTTTTTCGTGCGGCCGCTTCCTCTCGAAGGCACTGCGGAAGGACTTTGCCTCGAGCAGCGGCGCCAGTTTCTGGGCGACGCCGCCGTGCAGATAGACGCCGCCCTCGGCGTCGAACATCAGCGCCACGTCGCCGGCAAAGCGCGCGAGCAGCGTCAGGAACAGGCGCACCGTCGCCAGCGCTTGGGTGTCGCGGCCGCCGATAGCCGCCGCGGTGATGTCGGCCGGCTCGATGTCGTCGGCGTCCGGGGCGGAGAATCCCAGCACTTCCGCGCGCGCCAGGTGCAGGCGCTCGAGCCCGGGCCCGGACAGCACGTGCTCGGCCGACACGCGCCCGAATTGCCTGCGCAGCATCTCGAAAATGGCGAACTCCTCCGCCGTCTCGGCAGGAAGCTCGACGTGCCCGGCCTCGCTCGGCACCGGCACCCATTTGCCGCGCGAGCGGACCAGGCCGGCGACGCCGAGCCCGGTGCCGGGGCCGAGCACCGCCTTCGCCCGGTCCTCGCGCGGCCGCGACTCGCCGAGCGGCTGCAGCACGGACGGCGACAGATAGGGCAGCGCGCAGGCGAGCGCCTCGAAATCATTGATGATCTCGAACGGGAAGCCGAATTCTTCCCCGAGCGCGCCGGGCGAGAACAGCCAGTGGAGGTTAGTGAGCTTCAGCACCTCCCCGGTCACCGGGCCGGCCATGTCGATCACCGCGCAGGCCGGCGCGGCCCCGGTCTCGGCGAGATAGGCGCCGATCGCGTGCGACAGGTTCGGGTGCTCGACATTGGCGTAGATGCGCATGTCGCGGAGGGACGAGGGCGGCCCCTGCGGATCGGCCAGCGCGAAGCGGCTCGAGGTGCCGCCGATGTCGCCGACGAGGATGGTCATGCTCGCTCGCTACCTTGTCGGCGTCCCGCGCCCGTTCCGCGTCCGCACGTGCGCGATTGTACCGCTCTGTAGAGTAGCGAAGAAGGCGCGGCGTTCCCTCGCCCGGGGAAAGCGCCCGAAAGCTCGGGCCGTCATTGCGAGGAGCGAAGCGACGAAGCAATCCAGACTTCGGGCGCTGCAGGAAGATCTGGATTGCTTCGCTGCGCTCGCAATGAGGAGGATCGCCCCCGCGGCTACAGCCCGATCCAGACCGAGCCGGCGGCGTTCGAGGCGACGCAGGCCTCGATGAAGGCGACGCCCTTCACGCCGTCGGCGACGGTCGGGAAGAGGACGTCGGCATCCGGCTTCCCGCCGCGCCGCACCGCGCGGATCGCCCGCGCCGCCTCGGCATAGATGTTGGCGAACCCCTCGAGGTAGCCCTCCGGATGGCCGGGCGGGATGCGCGTCACCCGTGCCGCCTCGGGGCCCGCTGCGCCGGAGCCGCGGGTGAGAATGCGCCAGGGCTCGCCGAGCGGGGCGTAGCGCAGCACGTTCGGCTGCTCCTGCTCCCATTCGAGGCCGCCCTTGTCGCCGTAGACGCGGAGCTTCAGCGCGTTCTCGTTGCCGGTGGCGACCTGACTCGCCCACAGCATGCCGCGGGCGCCGCCCTTGAAGCGCAGCAGCACCTCGCAGTCGTCGTCGAGCGCCCGGCCCTGCACGAAGCGGCTGAGCTGGGCCAGCACGGCCTCCGTCTCGAGGCCGGTGACGAAGGCGGCGAGGTTGTAGGCATGGGTGCCGATGTCGCCGACCGCGCCGCCGGCGCCGGACCGCTTCGGGTCGGTGCGCCATTCGGCCTGCTTCTGCCCGGTCGTCTCGAGCGGCGTCGCCAGCCAGTCCTGCGGATATTCCGCTTGCACGACGCGGATTTTTCCGAGGTCGCCGCGCGCCACCATCGCCCTTGCGTGCCGGACCATCGGGTAGCCGGTGTAGTTGTGGGTGAGGACGAAGACTTTTCCGCTTCTCTCGACCAACTCCTGCAGGGCGCGCGCATCGGCGCTGTTGGTGGTCAGCGGCTTGTCGCAGATGACGTGGAAACCCGCCTCGAGCGCCGCCTTGGCGACCGGAAAATGCGTGTCGTTCGGGGTGACGATGGCGACCGCCTCGATGCCGTCCGGGCGGCCTCGCTCGGCCGCGAGCATCTCCGAATAGGAGCCGTAGGCGCGGTCGGCGGGCAGGCCGATGCCGGCGCCCGAGGCCTTCGCACGCTCGGGATCGGAGGCCAGCGCGCCTGCGACGAGCGCGAACTGGTCGTCCATGCGCGCGGCGAGCCGGTGCACGGCGCCGATGAAGGCGCCCTGCCCGCCGCCCACCATGCCGTAGCGGATCCGTCCCCCCTCGGCGTCGTCGCTCCGTCCCTCGATGGCCATGAAGTTCTCCTTGTCAGCTCCGGTTGTCGTCCCGGCGGACGTGCAGCGGGGTAAGGGAAGGAAAGCCTCTCCGCTCGTCATCCTCCGCGAAGGCGGAGGATCCAGTCTTCTCTTCGAGCGCCGAAAGCTGGGTCCTCCGCCTTCGCGGAGGACGACGAAGGAGATTTCGGCCCCGCCACGCTGTTCGCTCGCCCGTCCTCGCCCCTCAGCCGATCCCCAAAAGCTTCCGGTTCGCCGCCTCGTCGGTGCCGCCGGAGGCGAAGTCGTCGAACGCCTTGTCGGTGACGCGGATGATGTGCGCGGCGATGATCTCCGCCCCCTCGCGCGCCCCGTCCTCCGGATTCTTCAGCGCGCACTCCCACTCCAGCACCGCCCAGGAGCCGTAGCCGTACTGCGTCAGCTTGGAGAACACCCCCGAGAGGTCCACCTGCCCGTCGCCGAGCGAGCGGAACCGGCCGGCGCGGTCCGCCCAGGACTGGTAGCCGCCATAGACGCCCTGCCGCCCGGTCGGGTTCAGCTCGGCGTCCTTGACGTGAAACGCCTTGATGCGCTCGTGGTAGATGTCGATGAAGGCGAGATAGTCGAGCGCCTGCAGCACGAAATGGGACGGATCGTAATTGATGCACAGGCGCGGATGATTGTCGCAGCGCTCGAGCAGCATCTCGAACGAGATGCCGTCATGCAGGTCCTCGCCGGGATGGATCTCGTAGCAGACGTCGACGCCGGCGGCGTCGAAGGCGTCCAGAATCGGCCGCCAGCGGCGGGCCAGCTCCTCGAAGGCGGTGTCGATCAGCCCCGCCGGACGCTGCGGCCATGGATAGACGAAGGGCCAGGCGAGCGCGCCCGAGAAGGTGACGTGGGCGGAAAGACCGAGATTGCGGGAGGCCTGGGCGGCCTTCTTCATCTGGTCGACGGCCCATTCCTGGCGCGCCTTCGGGTTGCCCCGGACATGCGGGGCGGCGAAGCCGTCGAAGGCGGTATCGTAGGCGGGGTGGACGGCGACGAGCTGCCCCTGCAGATGCGTCGACAGCTCGGTGACCTCGAGGCCGTGCTCGGCGAGCTTTCCCCGCACCTCGTCGCAATAGGTGCGGCTCTCGGCGGCCTTCTGGAGATCGAACAGGCGCGCATCCCAGGTCGGGATCTGGACGCCCTTGTAGCCGAGGTCGGCCGCCCAGCCGGCGATCGCATCGAGGCTGTCGAAGGGCGGCGCGTCGCCGGCGAACTGGGCGAGAAAGATGGCCGGTCCTTTGATGGTCGCCGTCGGCATGCCGCCTCCCTGAAGACGTCGCGTTGTTGGTTGCGGCAAGCCAAGCCGTCCGCGACGGCGTCCGTCAAGGCCTCTTTTGGCGGAGCTTCGTGGTGAGCGCCGCAGCCGATGCCGCCACTGCGCTCGGCGAGGACCTCGCCGGCCGCGTGCTCTATCGCGACGGGCTGATGCTGGTGATCGACAAGCCGGCCGGCATCGCCGTGCATGCCGGGCCGAAGGGCGGCCTCACCCTCGACGCCGGGTTCGAGGCGCTGCGCTTCGGCCTGCCGCGGCCGCCGCAGCTGGCCCATCGGCTCGATCGCGAGACGAGCGGCTGCCTCGTCCTCGGACGGCACCCGAAGGCGCTGGCAAGTCTCGGAAGGCTGTTCGCCTCGGGCCGGGTGGAGAAGACCTACCTCGCCGTGTTGCGCGGAAAACTGCCGGCGGCCGAGGGGCGAATCGAGCTGCCGCTGTCGAAGCGCTCGGCGACGCGCGGCTGGTGGATGAAGGCCGACCCCGAGGGCCAGCCGGCCGTCACCGAGTACCGGGTGCTCGCGGTCGGCGACAGTCTTTCCCTGGTAAAACTGTCGCCGCTGACCGGACGCACGCATCAGCTGCGCGTGCACATGGCGGCCGAGGGGGCGCCGATCCTCGGCGACCGCATTTATGGCCGCGAGCCGGCGCCGCCGGCCGGCCCGCCGCTGCACCTGCATGCCTGGCGCATCCGCGTACCGCTCTATCCTCGCCGACCGCCCATAGAAGTCGAGGCTCCGCTTCCTGCCACGTTCAAGGCGACGCTCGACGGGCTCGGTTGGCACTGTCCAGCTGAATAGCCAAGACAAAGCTTATCGCCGCAATCGTGCCGTAATCCAAGACGCCTCAACCTGAGGCGTTGCTGTTGATCGCATTCCCGATTCTCGTGAGAGCTGAGATCCAGAAACCAGTGTCTGAGCGGGAACTATACGGCATCGCTCGCGTTAGTAAGCCGACATTCCCAAGCAGGGAGCTTTCCGGATGATCAAACTCGCCTCGTCCACCGCCCTCGCGGTGCTTCTCATCTCTGCCCCGGCGTTCGCCCAGACGGCACCGGCCCCGGCGCCGGCCGACACGGCGCCCATGGCGACGCCCGCGACCCCGGCGACGCCGGCTGCCCCGGCGGCGACCGCCGGCATGGTCGAGTACGTGCCCGCTCAGATGGAGGGACAGTGGCTCGCCAGCAATTTCATCGGTGAGACGGTGCGCGGCACCAATGACGAGAATATCGGCGAGATCAACGACATCCTCGTCGACAAGGACGGCGGCGTGGTCGCCGCGGTGATCGGCGTCGGCGGCTTCCTCGGCATCGGCGAGAAGGACGTCGCGGTCCCGTTCAAGGCGCTGCAGATCTCGAACGAGCGCGACCAGGTGATCACCATCGCCGCCACCAAGGAGCAGCTGAAGGCCGCCCCGGCGTTCCGCGATCTCGACGATCAGGACGACGCGCGTACCGCCAACAGGCCCGATGCGGCCGCCCCCGCCGGCGGCATGCCTCCGGCGACCGCCCCGGTCAGACCGGCTCCGGCCGCTCCGGCGCAGTAATGTGAGCGGAGCCTCCGCGGGGGGCGCCGGGGAGGCGGGCCCGCCGGACGGGGGGGGC
>JAEZCD010000259.1 GCA_023430145.1 Pseudomonadota bacterium | reverse complement strand
AGGCATGCCTGCGCGCGTTGCGGACCTGGCCGAAGAACGGACCGCCGCGCAATCCAGCCTCCTGGCTGATCTTCGGCGGCCGCAACGCCGGCGTCGACGCCGTCCGCCGGCTTAGGCGTCAGACGGAACTGCCGGACGAGGACCGGCTCTCCGACCTCGACGACGCCGAGGAACGGGCAGTCGAGCGCCTCGACGGCGCGGACTATCGTGACGACATCCTGCGGTTGCTCTTCATCTGCTGCCATCCGGATATTCCCCCCGCCCATCAGGTGGCACTCGCGCTACGCATCGTCTCGGGTCTGACGGTCCGGCAGATCGCGAGGGCCTTCCTCGTCTCCGAGGCGGCGATGGAGCGGCGCATCACCCGCGCCAAGGCCCGCATCGGCGGCGCCGGCGTGCCGTTCGAGACGCCCGGCGCGGTCGAGCGCGCGGAGCGACTCGCCGCCGTGGCCACCATGGTCTACCTCGTCTTCAACGAGGGCTATTCGGCGAGCGGCGGCGAGGTGCCGGTCCGGGCGCCGCTCTGCGACGAGGCGATCCGGCTCGCCCGCCTCCTGCTGCGCCTGTTCCCGGCCGAGCCCGAGATCATGGGCCTCCTCGCGCTGATGCTGCTGCAGCATTCGCGCACGGCCGCCAGATTCGACGCCGAGGGCGTCGTCGTCCTGCTCGAGCAGCAGGATCGCGGCCGCTGGAACCGGCCGATGATCGCCGAGGGGCTCGCGCTGATGGACAAGGCGATGCGCCACCGGCGGCCCGGCCCCTACCAGGCGCAGGCGGCGATCGCCGCGCTGCACGCCCGTGCCGCGCGGCCCGAGGACACCGACTGGCTGCAGATCGACCTGCTCTACGCCGCGCTCGAGGAGATGCAGCCCTCGCCGGTGATCACGCTCAACCGCGCCGTCGCAACCGCGAAGGTTCGCGGGCCGGAGGCGGCTCTCGCCATGATCGAGCCGCTCGCGCCTCGCCTCGACGGCTATTTCCACTTCCACGGCCTCCGCGGCGGGCTCTTGAAGCAGCTCGGCCGCACGGACGAGGCGCGCGAGGCTTTTTGTCGCGCGATCGCCCTCGCCAACTCCGCTGCCGAGGCGGCGCACATCCGCGACCACCTCGACCGTCTCGGCGGTGACGAGGCGTCACAAAAGTAGCGATCGGATGTCGGATGAGGTGCTGCCCGTCCGTCCTGGAAGCGGAAGCCAAGCCCCGAGGGCGGCTCGCGCGCCGACTGCAAACAGGAGAGCCAGATGACCGACACGCAGACGATGACCAAGGCCGAGCCGGCGAAAGTGTTGGGCGGCGTCGTGGCCTATCTCAACGTCGACGGCGCCATCAAGGCGGCCGAGTTCTACGTAAAGGCGCTCGGTGCCGAGATCGTCGGCCAGCATCCGCCCGACGAGAACGGCAAGACGATGCACGTCCACCTCTACATCAACGGCAGCTCGGTGATGCTGAGCGATTTCTATCCCGACTATGGCTACCCGGTCGTCAAGCAGCAGGGCTTCAGCGTGATGCTGCCGGTCGAGGACATCGACTTCTGGTGGGATCGTGCGGTCAAGGCCGGAATGACGATCACGACGCCGCTGCAGGTGATGTTCTGGGGCGACCGCTACGGCGCGCTGAAGGATCCGTTCGGCATAGACTGGTCGATGAACGCGCCCGTCGACAAGTGAGCCGCCCGTAGCGCTCCGTCACGCCGAGCGGGGCGCGCCGATCATTGTCCGGCGCGCCAGTGGCCGGTGCTCGGGTCGCGCTTCAGCGTGGCGGCGGGGGCAGGGCGCTTCTCCGCCTCCTCCGCGCGGTCGAGCTCGTCGTTGACCCGTCGCCATTCGCTGCGCAGGAAGCGCAGGAGCACGACGGTGCTCGCGGCGGCGGCGACGAAGGGGATCAGCGGCGGCATCGCGGAGCGCTCCGTAGCTTCACAGGCCGATTCGCGCCCAGAGGGCACGAACCTCGGCCTCGGCGACGATCTCGCCGGCCAATCCGGCCGCGAGCGGGGCGCCGACAAGGCCGATCTGTGGCCGGCCGCCGCCGAACAGGCGGCGCAGGACGCTCTGCTTCTCGGTCATCGGCTGCAGCTCGACGTCCTCCCCGTAGCGGGCTTTCATCGTCGTGACGATGTCCCCGACCCCGTCGACGAGGCCGAGCGCGCGCGCCCGGTCGCCGACCCAGAACTCGCCGGAGAACAGCGTCCTCTCGGGCGCGGCGAGACGCCCGGCGCGGCGCTCGCGGACGAGCTCGGTGAAGAGCGCCTGGATGTCGCGCTGCATGGCTTTGATTCGCTTCAGATCCTCGGGCCGCTCCGGCAGGAACGGGTCGAGGATCGATTTCTTGTCGCCGGTGACGTAGAGCCGGCGCTCGACGCCGATCTTCTCCATCAGCTTGTCGAAGCCGAAGGTGGCGGTGACGACGCCGATCGAGCCGACGATCGAGGCGCGATCGGCGACGATCTCGTCGGCGGCGCAGGCGATCATGTAGCCGCCGGAGGCTGCCGCGTCCTCGACGAAGGCCGTGACCTGGAGTCCCTTCTCCTCGGCGAGCGTGCGGATGCGCCGGTAGATGAGGTGCGCCTGGGCGGCGGCGCCGCCGGGGCTGTTGACGACGATCGCCACCTCGCGCGCGTCACGGACCGAGAAGGCGCGGTCGAGGGCGGCGGCGACGCCGGCGATCGTCAATGCCGGACGCAAGGGCGTGCCGATGCCGATCGTTCCGGAAAGCCGAACGACCGGAACGACGGCCGGTCCCGCTCGCAGGGCGGCGGGCAGGAGGCGCCGGAAGCGCTTGCCGAGATCGGCGCCGAAGGAACCGCTCATACTGCTGGTCGATTACACGTCCGGACGGCGCGCGGCAAATCGTGCGCGTGCCCGGCCGGATGAACGGTGGATGAACGGGCGGATCAGAGTCGGTTCACCGACCGGCCATAAGAGTAGCGCGTTCCAAGTGGCGTATCGCGCGCGGCCCTAGCGTGCCGACCTCGCCATCGGAACCGAGGAGGAGGAATTAAATGCTTCGTAAGCTCATCGTGGCGGCGGCTCTGGCCATGGGTGCGATGCTGGCCGCGGCGCCGGCCTCCGCACTGCCGATCGACCGCAGTGTCGCCACCGAGGCGGCCGGCTCGCAGGCGACCCAGGTTCGCTGGGTCTGCCCTCGCTACAGGCGCTGCTATTGGGTGGCGCCGCGCCGCTATTATGCGCCCCGCTACTACGCGCCGCGCCGCTACTATGCGCCGCGCCGCTATTATGCGCCGCGGCGTTACTATTACTGAGCCGACGCCGTAGTCGCCCGCGGCTGTCTCGGCCGCGGGTGATGGCGCGGGTTGGCGCTGCCGCAAACGAATCAGGAGGAGGGGTGATGCTCAAAAGGCTCGTCAGTGTTGCGGTTCTCGCGGCCGGGGCCGCGTTCGCCGCTTCGCCCGCGTCCGCGTTGCCGGTCGACCGCAGCATCGTTGCCGGGGCCGGCGGTTCGCAGGCGACGGAAGCCGCCTGGGTCTGCAACCGGCGTGGCCGGTGCCGCTGGGTGGCTCCCGGAGTCTGGGTCGCGCCGCCCGTCTGGGGATGGGGCCCCGGCTGGGTCGGTCCCCGCTGGGGCTGGCGCGGCGGATACTATCGCGGCTGGCGCGGAGGATATTATCGCGGCTGGCGCGGCGGCTGGCGAGGCGGACGCCGCTGGTGATTGGGGGCGTTGCCCGATACTGAGTTCCGAAGCAGGATGCCGACAGACATTCTGCTTCGTTCACCGATCCGAATCGGGGCATGCCGATCGGGCTGGGCCCAGTCGAGGCGAGCTTCAGCTCACATTCGCCGGGACTAGCGCGTTTCTTAACGCAGCCCATGCATTTTCCACGCGCGAGGCCGTTCGACAGAGCCTCGAACAGGAGGACTTTTTCATGCTGAAGACTCTTTTCGCCGCCGGGGCGCTCGCGGCTTCGGCCTTCGCGTTTTCGGGCACGGCCTCGGCGATGCCGATCGATGCCGGTGCGAATGCCGGCGTGTCGGGCGCGACGAAGGTAGCCTGGTACTGCAACCGAAACGGGCGCCACTGCGTGCGCGGTCCGCGCGCCGGCTATGTGATGCGCAACGACTGCAACTGGAACGGCGTCGCCTGCCTGCCGATCGTCGTCGCTCCGCCGGCCGTCGTCGTGCGTCCGCCGGTCGTCGTCGCCCCCGCCCCGCGCGTCGTCGTGAAGCCGAATTCCGGCAAGGTCGTCATCCGTCCCTGATCGGGCGATCGACAGCTGCAACGACGGGGCGCCCTCGGCGCCCCGTTCGATTTTCAGGGCAAGGTCGCCGCGCCGCGGTGGAGCGCCTCGGCCTCGGGCGTGAACCGCCCGTCGGCATCGTGCAGGACGAGCGGGGGCAGCAGAGCGAGCGGCGCGCGGCTGCCCCGGCGTGCGTCGACGAGGATGCGGGAGGCGGCCTCGTCCGCCCTTGGATGAACGGGCAGCACGTTGATGCCGCCGAAGGCCGGGCGGATTGCGTCGAGCGCCTCGCCGAGCCCGTCCGCCCGCCAGACGAGGACGAGCCGCCCCCCACGATCGAGGATTCGGGAAGCGGCGGCGATCCAATCGGCGAGCAGTGCCGGCGGAGCGGCGTGGGCCAATTCACGCGCGGCATCCGGCGAGGGGCGGTGACGGCCCACGGCATGGAAGGGCGGATTCATCAGGACGAGATCGGCGCCGCCACGATCGACCGCCGAGCCGGCACGGCCGAGGCTCATCGCATCCGCGACGACTGCCGCAATGCGGGCGGAAAGGCCGTTCAGGCGTATATTCTCGGCGGCTAGCTCGGCGAGCTCGGGGACGATCTCGACCAGCAGCACCTCGGACTCGGCGCGGTGCGTCGCGAGCGCGAGCCCGGCC
>JAEZCD010000130.1 GCA_023430145.1 Pseudomonadota bacterium | reverse complement strand
CCGCTACGCGGCTCGCCGGCGACGACGCACCGGAGCATTCTCGGTGTCGTCTCGGGCGCCGAAGGCGCGGGACGCGGACCCAGCCGGCGTCCGGGAAGACACGGTGCGTTTCACCCATCCGGGTCGGCCCAAGGCCGGTGCTCAGCTCACGATGACGTGTGAGATTGCGAGGAGCGCTCGCAAGGACGGGGAGCGATCCCCTCACGCCACCCCGAGCTTCTTCTGCAGGCTGGTGGACGAGGTCGTGTACTGGAAGACGATGCGCCGCTCGGGGTTGATGCGGCGGGCGGCGGCCTGCGACATCAGCGCCGCCTCGTGGAAGCCGGACAGGATCAGCTTCAGCTTGCCCGGATAGGTGTTGATGTCGCCGATGGCATAGATGCCGGGCTCGCTCGTCTCGAAGCGCTCGGTGTCGACCGGGATCAGGTTCTCGTTGAGGTTGATGCCCCAATCGGCGATCGGCCCGAGCTTCATGGTGAGGCCGAAGAAGGGCAGCATGGCGTCGGCGACGATGTCGAAGGTGGAGCCGTCGTCGCGGCGCACGGTCACCGTCTCGAGACGGCCGCCGTCGCCGTTGAGCCGCTGCAGCTGGCCGAGCACGAGATCGACTGTCCCATCGGCAACGAGCTTTCGCATGTGCTCGACGCTCGCCGGCGCTGCGCGGAAGGCGTCGCGGCGATGCATCAGCGTCACCCTCGCTGCGATCGGCGCGAGGTTGAGCGTCCAGTCCAGCGCCGAATCGCCGCCGCCGACGATGAGGATCCGCTTGCCGCGGAAATCCTCCATCCTGCGCACGGCGTAAAAGACGGACTTGCCCTCGTAAGGCTCGATGCCGTCGACCGGCGGCTTCTTCGGCTGAAAACTGCCGCCGCCGGCGGCGATGATCACCACCTTCGTCTCGAACACGGTGCCGGCGTCGGTGACGAGGCGGAAGCGCCCGTCCGGCAGCCGCTCGAGGCCGGCGACGATCTCCGAGAAATGGAACTCCGGCTTGAACGGCTTGATCTGCTCCATCAGCGCGTCGACCAGCCCCTGGCCGGTGACGATCGGCAGGCCGGGAATGTCGTAGATCGGCTTTTCCGGATAGAGCTCGGCGCACTGGCCGCCCGGCCGGTCGAGGATGTCGATCACGTGCGCGCGAATGTCGAGCAGGCCGAGCTCGAAGACGGCGAACAGGCCGACCGGGCCTGCGCCGACGATCACGGCATCGGTGACGATGGGTTCGCTCATGAATGTGCTTTCGAAGCGGACGAAGGCAGAGTTACGGGGAGGTTGGCGGCTATCTAGACCTTCCTGGAGCCTAGAGAAAGGTCCAGCGGGCGCCGCAGGCGCAGACCGGAATTGCTCCAGAGTCCTGTCCGCCGGTTTGACCGCCGCCCCGCGCTCGGCCTAGAAGCCCGGCACCGCCATGTCCCACAACAGTTTCGGCCACCTCCTGCGCGTGACGACCTTCGGCGAGAGCCACGGGCCGGCGCTCGGCTGCATTCTCGACGGCATGCCGCCGCGCGTCGAATTCACGCAAGCCGAGATCCAGGCGGCCCTCGATCGCAGAAAGCCCGGCCAGTCGCGCTTCACCACGCAGCGGCGCGAGGACGACGCGGTCGAGATTCTCTCCGGCGTCCTGCCGGGCGAAGGCGACACGCTCGTCACCACCGGCACGCCCGTAGCCATGCTGATCCGCAACACGGACCAGCGCTCGAAGGACTATTCGGAGATAGCCCAGAAATTCCGGCCGGGGCACGCCGACTACACCTACGATGCGAAATACGGCATCCGCGACTATCGCGGTGGCGGCCGGTCTTCCGCACGCGAGACCGCCGCCCGGGTGGCTGCCGGCGCGCTGGCGGCGAAGATTCTGATGGGAGTGACGGTCCGCGGTGCGCTCGTCGCCATGGGCGAGATCGAGGTCGACCGCGCCCGCTGGGACTGGGACGAGGTGCGCAACAACCCGTTCAACTGCCCGGACGCCGATGCCGCCGCCCGCATGGAGCCCTATCTCGACGGCATCCGCAAAGCCGGCTCCTCGATCGGCGCCGTCATCGAGGTGGTCGCCGAGGGTGTGCCGGCCGGGCTCGGCGCGCCGATCTACGGCAAGCTCGATGCCGACCTCGCCGCGGCGATGATGAGCATCAACGCGGTCAAGGGCGTCGAGATCGGCGCCGGCATGGGCGCCGCGCGCCTCACCGGCGAGGAGAACGCCGACGAGATGCGCATGGGCAATGACGGCCTCGGCTTCCTGTCCAACAATGCCGGCGGCATTCTCGGCGGCATCTCGACCGGACAGCCGGTGGTGGCGCGCTTCGCGGTGAAGCCGACCTCGTCCATCCTCACGCCCCGCCGAACCATCGATCGCGACGGCAACAACACGGACGTCTCCACCAAGGGCCGGCACGACCCCTGCGTCGGCATCCGCGCGGTGCCGATCGGCGAGGCGATGATGGCGCTCGTGCTCGCCGACCACTGGCTCCGCCACCGCGGCCAGACCGGGCGCGAGCCGGGACGGTCGACGTGAGCGCTCACTGCTCTTCCCTCTCCCATGGGGAGAGGGTGTCGCCAAAGGCGACGGATGAGGGATTGCTGAGCCTCAGGACGGGCGCCGTAACCCCTCACCCGCCCGCTTCGCGGGCACCCTCTCCCCTGGGAGCGGGGAAGCGGAGCCCAGCGGAGCAGTCGCATGAATGACATCACCGGCCGCGTCAGTCGCGCCCTCGAGGCCATCCGCCGCGGCGAGATCGTCGTCGTCACCGACGACGACGACCGCGAGAACGAGGGCGACCTGATCGTCGCCGCCAGCCTCGCCACACCCGAGAAGATGGCCTTCATCATCCGCCACTCGTCGGGCATCGTCTGCGCGCCGCTGACGGCCGAGGACGCGCGGCGCCTGCGGCTCGACCCGATGGTGTCGGCGAACGACGCCCCGCTCGGCACCGCCTTCACCGTCAGCGTCGACGTCCGCCATGGGCTGACGACTGGCATCTCGGCCGAGGAGCGGGCCGGCACCGTACGCGCGCTCGCCAACGGCAATATCGGCGCCTCCGACTTCGTCCGTCCGGGGCATGTCTTCCCGCTGATCGCCAAGGAGGGCGGTGTGCTGATGCGCTCCGGCCATACCGAGGCAGCGATCGATCTCTGCCGGCTCGCCGAGCTGCCGCCGGTCGGCGCCATCGGCGAGCTGATGAACGACGACGGCACGGTGATGCGCGGCGCCCAGGTCGCCGCCTTCGCCGAGCGGCACGGGCTCGCTCTGCTCTCGGTCGCCGATCTCATCGCCTACCGGCAGGCGCGTGAGAAACTCGTCGAGCGGGTCGCCGAGTTCCCGGTTCCGACCTCCGTCGGCACGCTGCAGGGCTACTCCTTCGTCACCCCGTTCGAGCCGGTGAACCACCTCGCGCTCGTCGAGGGCTCGATCGGCGACGGCCACGGCATTCTCGTGCGCCTGCACCGGGCCGACCCGATCGCCGACGCCTTCACGGGCGGCAAGGTGCTGCAGATGGCGCTGAAGCGCATCGCCGCCGAGAAGCGTGGCGTGCTCGTCTACCTGCGCGACGGCACCTCGGGCGTGCCGCCGACGGCGCTCGGCGCCAAGGCCGGCAGCGAGGATGCGCGCACCCGGCAATGGCGCGAGGTCGGGCTCGGCGCGCAGATCCTGCGCGATCTCGGCGTGCACTCGATCCGGCTCCTCGCCTCGCGAGAGCGCCACTATGTCGGCATCGCCGGCTTCGGCATCGAGATCGAGACGACGGAGATTTTGGAGAGCTGAAGGCCTCTCCACGTCATTGCGGGCGAAGCGAAGCAATCCAGCTTCTTCTTCACCGCCCGAAAGCTGGATTGCTTCGTCGCCGCGCTTCTCGCAATGACGGCCGATGGCTACCGCGTCGCGACGAAGAAGAGCCGCGGAAAGTGCAGCAGCACCTTGCCGTCGGCGCGCGGCGGGTAGCCTTTCGCCAGCTCCTCGACATAGCGGGCGATGAACTCCTCCTGCTCGGCCTTCTCCAGCCGCGACAGGAAGGGCCGCAGGCCGGTCGCCGTGAACCATTCGGCGATCGCCGCCGGGCCGTCCATGACGTGCTCGTAGGTGGTGCGCCAGATGTCGACGCGCCGGCAGAGCGGCTTCAACAGGTCGTAATAGCCTTCCGGAGACAGCAGCGCGCCTTTCTGCGCGGCGCCGAGGCGGCTCGCCCAGGAGCCGCCGCGGGCGACGGCGTCCATGGCGACATGGCTCGGCTCGAAAAGGTTGTCCGGCATCTGCACCGCCAGCACGCCGCCTTCGGGCAGCGCCGCGACGAGGCGCGCCAGCACCGCCTCGCGGTCCGGCACCCACTGGAACATGGCGTTGGCGAACAGCAGGTTGGTATCCGGCTCGGGCGTCCATTCGGCGACGTCGGCGCGGAAAAAAGTCAGGTCCGGCAGGCGCCTGCGGGCGGCTTCTACCATGGCGGGCGAGGAGTCGAGGCCGCTGACGGCAGCGTCTGGGAAGCGGGCGACCAGAAGCTCGGTCGAGTTGCCCGGGCCGCAGCCGAGATCGACGACGCGGTCGGCATCGGCGAGCGGCACGGCGGCGAGGAGATCGCGCGAGGGCCGCGTGCGCTCGTCGGCGAAGCGGAGGTAGAGGTCGGCCGACCAGTCCGCCGATGTGGCACGAGTACCGGGATTTTGCGCGCCTGCCGTCGGTGCCTCGCTCGTAACCGCCATCGCCGTTCCCTAGCCCTCTGCCGGCGCGGACCATACGCTGCCGCCCATCGGGCTGCTACTGCCGCGCGGGTGCGCCTCTTTCCTTCTCCCGGGGGGAGAAGGTGGCCGCGAAGCGGCCGGATGAGGGGTTACGGCGCTCGTTCTGACGCTCCGTCCCCCCTCACCCGCCCGCTTGGCGGGCACCCTCTCCCCGTGGGAGCGGGAAAAGGAGACTCACCGCCCGCCGCTCACATGCAGCACCGTGCCGGTGACGTAGGAGGCGGCGTCCGAGAGCAGCCAGAGGATCGCCTCGGCCGTCTCCTCGGCCGTGCCGGCGCGCTGCATCGGCACGCCGGGCAGAAGGCGCGCGAGGCGCTGCGGATCGCCGCCCTGCAGCTGCATCTCGGTGTCGATCAGCCCCGGCGCCACCGCGTTGACGCGAATGCCCTCGGTCGCGACCTCGTGCGCGAGCCCGGTGGTAAAACTCTCGATGCCGCCCTTGGAGGCGGCGTACCAGACGAACTCGCCGCCCGCCCCGAGGCCGGCCGCGCGCGAGGAGATGTTGACGATCGCCCCGCCCTGCCCGCCGCGGGCGGTCGACATGCGGCGCACGGCCTCGCGGGCGACCAGCATGGCGCCGACGAGATTGACCTCGACGACGGCGCGGATGGTGCCGGCGTCCGCATCGGCGAGCCGGCTCGCACGACCGGCGACGCCGGCATTGTTGACGAGGTGGGTGAGGCGGCCGAAGCGCGCGTCGACGGCCTCGAACAAAGCGAGGATGTCGGGCTCGGCGCTCGTGTCGGCGCGGAACGCCGCCGCCTCCCCGCCCGCCGCCTCGATACCGCGGACGACGGCCGCCGCCGCCTCCTCGTCGCTACGGAAGCTGATCGCGACCCGATAGCCGCGCCCGCCGGCGAGCCGGGCGGTGGCGGCGCCGATGCCGCGGCTGCCGCCGGTGACGAGCAGAATCGGTGGGTTCATGCCTCAGCGCCCCGGCTTGCGGAAGAAGCCGAGGCTCGAGAAATAGAGCCCGACCGCGACCAGCGCCCACTTCACCAGATCCGGCGGATCGAGCCTGTAGCGCAGAGCGACGACCGTCAGCCCGAGGCCCACAGCCAGCACGGCGAGCGTCAGCCAGCGCAGGCGAACGACGCGGAACGGGTGCACGAAGGTCACCGGCGCGAAGGAGAGCCCGGCGCAGAGGGCGATCGAGAGCAGCGTCACGACCACCGGCGGCTCGAGCAGCAGCAGATAGAAGACGACGATGTTCCAGACGCCCGGGAACCCTTTGAAGAAATAGTCGTCCGTCTTCATCGTCGTGTCGGCGAAATAGAGCGCGCTCGTCACCACGATCACCACCGCCGCGAGGCCCGCCCAGAGCGGCGGCAGGAGCCCGGAGACGAACAGCGCATAGGTCGGCACGACGACATAGGTGAGATAGTCGACGACGAGGTCGAGCACGGCGCCCGAATAGCGGGCGGCGAAGTGGGTGACGTCCGCGCGCCGCGCGAAGGCGCCGTCGATGCCGTCGACGACGAGGGCGATCGCCAGCCACCAGAACATGGCCGAGAAATCGTGCCTGATCGCGGCGATCAGGGCGAAGAAGCCGAGCGCCGCGCCGGAGGCGGTGAAGACGTGCACCGACAGCGCCGCGAGCTGCCGCCGGCCATAGGGCGAGCGAAAAGCTTCGACGCGCTGCGCGAGAAAGGCTGCGCGGGCGCCCCCGTCGAACTGCGCGAATCGGCGCTTGCGGGGATCGGGCACGGGGTTCTGGCTCTCCTTTGGCGGCCGTTGGCGCGGCCGCGGATATTGCACGACCTTTCGCCGCAGTGGAACGTCAGCCGCGCCTTCGCGCAACGCCAACCGGCTTTATGGCCGCTTTTGGGGCCACGATTTCGGTTAAGCTCGACCCCGAGGGAGCTTTCGGCGATGACCGACATGCGGAAATTCGATGCGGCGGTCGTCGGCGGCGGCCCGACCGGCCTCGTGGCGGCGGCGCTGCTGGTGCGGGCCGGGCTCGCGAC
>JAEZCD010000301.1 GCA_023430145.1 Pseudomonadota bacterium | reverse complement strand
CGGGGGCGGTGAGGAGGGGCGGCGCGCCGGCCTCGCGGCCGGTCTCGAGCGCCAGCCGCAGGTCTTTCAGGAAGACGTCGACGGCGCTGTTCGTCGCCGCCGGCGGCGCGCGCATCTGCGGCACGCGATCGGCGAACATGTGGCTGTTGCCGGACGACTGGGTGACGACCCGGTAGAGCAGCTCCTGGTCGAGCCCGAGACGCTCGGCGAGGAGCATCGTCTCGGCCGCGATCGCCAGATGGACGCCGCACAGCATCTGGTTGAGCAACTTGATGGTGCAGGCGGTGCCGAAGCCCGGGCCGGCGTCGAACAGCTCGCGGCTGATCGGCACGAGGACCGGCTGCGCCCGCGCGACGTCGGTAGGGTCGCCGGCGACGATGATGCTGAGATCGCCGCGCCGGGCCCGCTTGACGCCGCCCGAAACCGGCGCCTCGAGGGGACGGAGGCCGCGCTCGGAAAGCCGGGCCGCGACATCGCGCGCATCGCGCGGGCCGATCGTCGCCGAGACGATGACGAGCGTTCCCGGCGCGAGCCGATCGGCGAGCCCGGCCTCGCCGAACAGGACGGCGCGAACCTGGTCCGCGGTCACGACGAGGACGATCACCGCGCCGACATCGGGCGGCACTTCGCGCGTGCTCGCGCCCACCCTGCCGCCGAGCTCCGTGAAGCGTCGCCGCGCCGCCTCGGCGACATCGACGCCGACGACATCGAAGCCCGCCTCGAGCAGCCTGGCGGCGATCGGCAGGCCCATCGCACCGAGTCCGATCACGGCGAGACGGCCGCCCGGGGACATCGTCAGCCGCCGAGAATCCGGTCGCGCCCGGAGCGGCCGGGCAGGGCGCCGAGCAGCGGCGCCAGCTCGCCCTGGAGGCGCTCGGCTTCCTCCCGCAGCCACACGGCGACGTTCGCCCGCCGCTGCGGATCCATGCGGCTGACGATGGCGGCGGCGCTGATGGCGGCGACCGGCTGCCCGTCGGCCGACAGGATCGGCACGCCGACGCCGGCCATGTCCGGCATCATGCGGCCGAGATTGAGCGCGACGCCGCACCGCCGGCTCTCGGCGAGCATCTCGCGCACCGAGGGAACGTCGAGGCCGTGCGAGGGCAGGCGGGCCGCGGATGCGGCGATGATCGACTGCGCCTGATCCTCCGGGAGCGCCATCAGGATCGCCATCGGCCCGGCGCCGACGCCGAGCGGCCGCCTGTCGCCGACCTTCAGGGTCAGCGTCTTGATCGGGAACGAGCCCTCCTCGCGCGCCATGCAGACCGCTTCGTCGCCGGCGCGCAGCACGAGATAGATCGTGTCGCAGGTCCGCTCGGCGAGCCGCCGCATCGCCGGCCTGGCGCGCTCGGCGAGGCCGAAGCGGTTGGCGCCGGCGGCACCCCAGGCGACGAGCCGCACGCCCGGGAAGAAGCGGCCGCTGTGCTCGTCATAGTCCAGCAGGCCGAGATGCTCGAGATCCTTCAGGAAGCGATAGGCGGTCGCGCGGCCAAGTCCGGTGCCGGCCACGACATCGGCGAGCTTGCAGCCGTCATCGGCCCGAGTGGCGACATAGTCCACCACCGCGACGGCGCGCTCCACGCTCTGGGCACCGGAAAACTTGGCTTCGCTCATGACAACCGTCCCGTGTTGACTCTTCCTCGCAAACTGTGTCTCATATGTCAAGATAATGTCTCACAACGCAAGACAACATCGCCTGCCGCTGGGGCTGCCCTCGGCGAGGCACTTCGAGGGAGGGAGAGATGCAGCGCTTCATTCTCGCCACGGCAGCTGCGGCCGCACTGCTGGTGTCGACCGCCGGCGCGTCGGCCCAGAAGGCCTGGACCGCCTACACCTATCTCGCGAGCCCCAACGTCGCCGGCAGCAAGGCGGTAAAGGCGATCGCCGAGGAGTTCGAGAAGCAGACGAACGGCGCCGTGAAGATGCAGGTGAGCCTGGCCGGCGCGCTTCCCATCAAGGCCGCCGACATCACCCCCTCGGTCAGCGCCGGGATCATCCAGCTCGCCGGCGACGGCTTCTTCCTCGGCAGCATCGAGGAGGGCGGCGTGCTGCGGCTGCCGCTGCTGTTCTCCGACGTCGAGCAGTTCCGCAAGGGCCTCGCGGCCGTCACGCCGTATCTCGAGAAGGCGTTCGCCGAGAAGGGAGTCGTGCTGCTCGCGCAGTACCTCTATCCGCAGCAGGTGGTCTGGGGAGCCGGCGAGATCAGGTCGCTCGCCGACCTCGGCGGCAAGAAGATCCGCGTGTCGTCGCCGGAGCAGGGCGCCTTCGTCAGCGCCTTCGGCGGCCAGCCGGTGACGATCGGCGGCGCCGAGGTTCCGACCGCGCTGCAGACCGGGGTGGTGGAAGGGGTGTTCACCGCGGCGGTCGGCGGCGGCAAGCTGTGGCGCGACCAGCTGAAGTCGACCTACGGGCTCGGCCCCGACTTCTTCAACAGCGCCATCATCGTCAACAAGGCCGCCTTCGACGCGCTCACGTCGCAGCAGCAGGATATGCTGCGCAAGATCGCCGTCGAGAAGGCCGATGCCGCCACGCGCGAGAATCTCGAAGGCGAGGCGGCGCTGACGGCCGAGTTCGAGAAGGCGGGCCTGATCGTGACCGCGCCGAAGCCCGCCGATGTCGACGCGGCGGCGGCGAAGATGAAGCCGTTCTGGGCGAAATGGGCGGCGAGCAAGAAGCCGTCGACGCAGGAGGCGTTGAAGGCGGCGCTGTCGGCCATCGGCCAGTAGCCGGCAGCACGGCGGGAGGGGGCGGATGCGGGCGCTCGAACGATGGCTGGTCGCCCTTTGCGACGCGCTCGCCTGTGGCGTCCTCGCCCTGATGGCGGTGACCGTCTCGATCGAGGTGCTGAGCCGGTCCGTGCTCGGCATCTCCACCAACGTGGCCGAGGAGCTCGCCTCGCTCGGCCTCATCGTCGTTCTGTTCCTCGGGCTCCCGGGCGCCTTCGCGCAGAACGCGCTGATCCGAGTGGACGTGCTCTACCAATCCTTCGGCGCACGGCTCCGCGCCTGGCTGGACCAGCTGTTCCGCCTCCTCGCCATCGCGGTGGCGGCGGTCTACCTCTGGTATCTGTTCGACATGATGCGGAGCAGCTTCAGGCTCGGCTTCCGCACCGACACCGCGCTCGGCATCCCGGTCTATCTGCCTCAAGCGACGATGGTGCTCGGCGTCGCCGCCCTCATCGTGGTCGCGCTGATCGCCCTCTTGCCGGGCGGGCGGGCCGGCGCCCCCCCCCC
>JAEZCD010000277.1 GCA_023430145.1 Pseudomonadota bacterium | reverse complement strand
GCTGAGGAGCCGGACGATGGCCCCCCGCCGGCGCCTTTCCTTCGGCCTTTCCGACAAGCTGCTCGCGCTGACGGTGCTGTTCGTCATGCTGGCGGTGGTGCTGATCTACGTGCCCTCGATCGCCAATTACCGCATGAACTGGCTCGAGGACCGGATCGGCCAGGCGCGCACCGCGGCGCTGGTGCTCGACGCGGCCCCCGCCGGCGCCGTGCCGGAGCCGCTCGCACAGCGGATCCTCGACAGCATCGGCGTCGAGGCGGTGGCGCTGAAGACCCCGGACACGCGCCGCATGCTGGCCCAGTCGGACGTTCCGCCCGAAGTGGACGTCGAGGTCGACCTCCGGCTGCCGCGCGATCTCGCCTCCATCCCGGCCGCCTTCGCCACCCTGTTCGCCGACCAGCCGCGCATGCTGCGCGTCATCGGCCAAGCGCAGGACGGCGAGGAGTTCGTCGAGATCGTGCTGCCGGAGACCGAGCTGCGGCGGGCCATGCTGCGCTTCTCGCGCACCATTCTGCTGCTCTCGCTCGCCATCTCGGCGATCACCGCGGTGCTGCTCTATTTCACCCTGCACCGGCTGATCGTCGGACCCGTTCGGCGGCTGACGGAGCAGATGATCGCCTTCGGCGAGAAGCCGGAGGACACGAGCCGCATGGTGGTGCCGAGCGGCCGCAGCGACGAGATCGGACTTGCCGAGCGGGAGCTCGCCTCCATGCAGCGGGAGCTGCACGCCCAGCTGCAGCAGAAGACGCGCCTCGCAGCGCTCGGCCTCGCGGTCAGCAAGATCAATCACGACCTGCGCAACCTGCTCGGCTCGGCGCAGCTGATCCTCGACCGCATCGGCGGCCTCTCCGACCCGACCGTGCAGCGCTGGGCGCCAAGACTCGTCGCCGCTCTCGACCGGGCGGTGGGCCTCGCCGAATCGACGCTGTCCTACGGCCGCGCCCAGGAGCCGCCGCCGAACCGCCGCGCGGTCGTCCTCGCCACCGTGTTCGCCGACGTGCGCGAGGCGCTCGGCATCGGCCCGGAGTCGCGCATCGGCTGGATCGAGACCATCGACCGCGACCTCAGCATCGACGCCGATCCCGATCAGCTCTTCCGGGTGCTGCTAAACATCTGCCGCAACGCCGTGCAGGCGCTGGAGAGCCGGCCCGATCCCGACCCGGCCCGCGACCAGGTGCGGCTCGCCGGCCGCCGCGAGGGATCGGTGGTGGTGATCGAGGTGTCGGACACCGGCCCCGGCGTGCCCGAGCGGGCGCGGCGGCATTTGTTCGAGCCGTTCCAGAGCTCGACGCGGCGCGGCGGCGTCGGCCTCGGCCTTGCCATCGCGGCCGAGCTGCTGCAGGCGCATGGCGGCTCGATCGAGCTCGTCGAGGGAACGCTCGGCGCCACCTTCCGCATCACCGTGCCCGACCGGCCGGTGGATCTCCGCTCCGCCCGGGCGCGAAGAATGGCGTGAGGGCGGCGAATCGCCGGCCGGCCGGGCGCCGCGATTTGCGGAGTTCTTGATCCAGCGCATGTCGGCGATTGTCGATCCCGACGATCATCCGGTGCTCCGAGCCCATGGAGGAGCCGATGCCTGCACGACATCTCTTGGCCCTGCCGCTCGGCGCTGCGATTGCGTGCGCCGCCGCCGCGGCTGCAGCTCAGCCGGTCGGCGACCCCGACAAGGGCCGCACCTTCGCGAGCGAAGCCTGCGCCTCCTGCCACCGGATCGAGCCGGGCGTGAAATGGCCGCTCGGCGACGCGCCGACCTTTCAGACGATCGCCGACACGCGCGGCATGACCGGCACGGCGCTGACGGTCTGGTTCCAGACCTCGCACCCGACCATGCCGAACCTCATCCTGACCGCCGCCGAGAAGGCGGACGTGATCGCCTACATCCTCAGCCTGCGGTCCCGCCCGCAATAGGTGTCGCCTGCGTCGTCCTCCGCGCAGGCGGAGGACCCAGCCTCCCTCGCAGGCGCACAGAAAAGGGCTGGATCCTCCGCCTTCGCGGAGGATGACGACGCGTGGTGCCGCAGCGCCTTCCGCCAAGGTCGGGTTTGACAACCGTCACCGCGCCGCAGGTAAGATCGACCGTCGACGCGGCCCTCGGCGGCCAATCATCATCGGTGACGGACATGACGGACGCGGGCGCTTCGGCCGCCAAGCTCGAGGATTTTCCCGGCAAGGCGGGGCCGCGGATTTATTTCCGCTCCTGGCGGCCGGAGGGCGCGCCGCGCGCCATCCTCGTCATCTGCCACGGCGTCAACTCGCATGGCGGCCAGTACATGTGGGCGGCGCAGCAGTTCGCGAATGCGGGCCTCGCGGTCTACGCGATCGACCTGCGCGGCCGCGGCAAGTCGAGCGGCGCCCGCTTCTACGTCGACGACATCGCCGAATACGTCGCCGACGTCGCCGAGCTGATTCGCATCGCCAAATCGCGCGATCGCGGCCTGCCGGTGTTCCTGCTCGGCCACAGCGCCGGCGGCGTCGTCTCGGCCACCTACGCGCTCGACAACCAGAAGGAGCTCGCCGGCTTCATCTGCGAGAGCTTCGCCTTCAAGGTCTATGCGCCGGGCTTCGCCCTGCAGCTGATCAAGGGCCTCGCCGCCATCGCCCCGCGGCTGCCGGTGCTGAAGCTGAAAATGAAGGATTTCACCCGCGATCCCGAAGCCCTCGCGGCGCTCGAAGCCGATCCCCTCACCAAGGACGAGGCGCAGCCTGCGAAAACGGTGGCGGCGCTGGTGCGGGCGGACGAGCGGCTGGCGAAGGAGTTCCCGCGCATCACGATCCCCGTGCTGATCATGCACGGCACCGCCGACAAGGCGACGGTGCCGGCCGGCAGCCAGTTCTTCTTCGACACGGTCGGCTCGAAGGACAAGACGCTGAAAATGTACGAGGGGCACGTCCACGACCTTCTCAACGATCTCGGCAAGGAAGCCGTTTTGGCCGACATGAAGGCCTGGATCGACAAGCACCTGCCGGCGGGCTGAGCAAGTGTCGGCCGCGCCGGAAACGATCGCCCGCGACCTGCTCGACGCGCTCGCCGCCCGGCGGCAGATCGCCCCGCTCACCGATGGCGACGAAAGCTTCGACCTCGCTGCCGCCTACCGGGTGACGGCGGCTATCCGCGCCTTGCGGGAAGCGCGCGGCGAGCGGGTGGTGGGCCGGAAGATCGGCTTCACCAACACGACGATCTGGGACGAGTACGGCGTGCACGCGCCGATCTGGGGCTTCGTCTACGACACGACGCTCGTCGGGCTCCCGGACCCTGCATGGCCTTTCAGCCTCGACGACCTGCTCGAGCCCCGCATCGAGCCGGAGATCGTACTGACGCTCAGCCGGCCGCCGCATCCGGACATGGACGATGTGGCGCTGATGGGCTGCATCGCCGGCGTCGCGCACGGCTTCGAGATCGTGCAGTCGCTCTTTTCCGGCTGGCGGTTCCGGGCCTCCGACACGGTCGCCGCCTTCGGCCTGCACGGCGCACTGCTCGTCGGCCCGGCCACGGAGGTGACGCCGGCGACCGCGGCGGATTGGCGGGAAAAGCTCGCCGCGTTCGACATAGCCCTTCTTCGCGACGGCGTCGTCGAGGACCGGGGCAAAGCGAAAAACGTGCTCGGCTGCGGGCCGCTGGCGGCGCTGCGCCACCTCGTCGAGGTGCTGGCGAAGGATTCCGGCAATCCGCCGCTAGCCGCCGGCGAGATCGTCTCGACCGGCACGCTCACGCGCGCCCTGCCGATCGCACCGGGAGAACGCTGGCGCACCGGGCTCGCCGGCCTTCCGCTCGCCGGCATCGAGGCCCGCTTCGGCTGAGGCTCAGCCGCGGCGGAGCGTTCCGGCGAGCAGCCGGTCGATGGCGGCGGCCACCCCGTCCTCCTCGTTCGACAGCGTGACGGCGTCGGCGGCGGCGCGCACGTGCTCCGGCGCCTGGCCCATGGCGACCGAGAAGCCGGCCTCGGCGAACATCGGCAGGTCGTTGCTCATGTCGCCGAGAACCATCACCTCTTCGAGCGGCACCCCGGCGGCGCCGGCCAGCGCCTTCAGGCCCGCCCCCTTGTTGGCGGCGAGAGCGGTGACGTCGAGATAATAGGCCTGGCTGCGGGCGACCGTGGCGCCGCCGCGCACCGCTTCCTGCAGGCGCCGCTCGATGCCCGCCAGCAGCGGGGAATCGTCGCTGACGCCGACGATCTTGTCGGCGCGATCGGCGAAGGCCGCGAGGTCGTCCGTCAGCGTGACGTCGATGCCGGCCGACAGCCGCTCGCGCGGGGTGTGCGGGTTGTCGGCGTGGCGCGCATACCAGCGGCCGTCGGCGAACAGCCAGATGTCGACGCCGGCGCCGCCGATCATGTCCAGCGCGAGCCGGGCAATCTTCGGCTCCAGCCGGATCGCCGACAGGATGGTGCCGTCGCGCGTGAACAGGGTGCCGCCATTGAAGGCGGCGAGCGGGGCGTCGATGCCGAGCCGGTCGGCGATCCAGGCGATGCCGGTCGGCGGCCGGGCGCTGATCAGCGTCGCGGCGATCTCCGCCGCCCGCAGCCGTGCGAAGGCGGCCACCGTCGCCTCGGCGAGCGACTTGTCGTGCCGGACGAGCGTGCCGTCGACGTCCGAGACGAGAAGGCGGAGAGGGGCGGCCATGGTTCGGGGCTCAGCGCCGTGCGATGACGTAGCCGCGCGTCTTGCCGGAGGTCGTGTCGAGCGTGTTCATCGCGCGAAACAGCCGCACGGCCGGGATCCAGCTCGGCTCGTACTTGTACCGTGCGACGTCGAGCATCAGGAAGCGGTCCTCCTCGGCATTGTAGGCGCCGATGGGAGAGATGTGGCCGCCATTGGCGATGGTTCCCTGGCCGAGCACGGCACGGCCGACATTGACGATCAGGAAGGCGCCCGGGTCGCGCAGCGTCGCGATCGCCGCCGCGCGGAATTTCTCGAGATCGGTGTCGGAGGCGAAGACGGGCTCGGCCTTGGCGCCGCTCTTGTCGAGCATGGTCGCCAGCTGTGCGAGCGTGATGCCCTCCATCTCGACGAGCTGCACGCTCTCCACCGACTGCAGCACGGCCTCGGTAAAAATGTTGTCCTCGTCCCAGTAGCGGTTCGGATACCAGGTGGGGGCGAGCGGCGGCGGCACCTTCAGCGCGTTCAGCACCATGACGCTCGAGGCGATGCCGCAATAGGTCTCGCGCTTCTCGGAGACGAAGGCGGCGATCAGCGGCCAGAAATCGTCCTTCTCGCTCGCCTTCTCGAGCAGCTCCTCGCCCTTGTCGGTGAGGAAGTAGACGAGATCGTCGCTCGCCGAGCGCGCGGGAGCCGACAGGGCGAGGCCCGCGGCGACGAGCAGGGCGGCGATGATCGGTGTCGTCCTCATGTCCGGCTCCTCACGCGATCGGCTTGCGCCGGAGGTTGGAAACACTGCACATTCACCCCCGGATCGGAGCGCAGGCCGCCGGAGGGGTCAACATGCGAGCTCGCCACCCCTGCAAGGCGCGGCTCCTCGCTGCGATCACGATTCTCTTGGGCATCGCCCTCGGCCCTGAGGCGCAGGCGGGCGATGCGGCGGCCGGGCTGAAGAAGTCGGCCATCTGCGCCTCCTGCCACGGGCCGGTCGGCAAGTCACCGATCCCGACCTATCCGAACATCGCTGGCCAGAACCCGCTCTACATCGACTACGCGCTGCAGCGCTACAAGGCCGGCGAGCGGCGCGGCGCCCAGGCGGGCATGATGTACACCGTCACCCAGGCGCTGACCGCGGCCGACATCGCCGACCTCGCGGCCTATTACTCGAGCCTGCCGGCGCGTTAGGGATTCTTCTGCAAGGGGAGAGGCGCGAGCACCTCTTTCCTGCCCGAGCGGCGAGGAAAGAGGCTGCACGGCGCTCAGTTGAAGGCGTCGAACGCGGCGTTGACGCGCGCCTTGCCGTTCACCGCGGGCGCGGCGGGGGGCGCTGGAGCCGGGGCCGGCGGCGGCGCCTCGGAGACGGCCGGGATCATGCGGCGCAGCGCGGGTG
>JAEZCD010000271.1 GCA_023430145.1 Pseudomonadota bacterium | reverse complement strand
CAGCAGAGCCATTGCCCCCAACCACGGAACCGGAAGCACCTGCGCCCGCTGCGAGCGAAGACGCGCTCTCGCCGGAGACCGCGGCCGAGATTGACAGCTTTCTCGCTGCGGCCTATGAAGGAGAGCCTTTTCAGGGCGCGGTGCTGGTGGCGCGCAACGGGGAAGTGTTGCTGCGCAAAGGCGTGGGCATGGCAGACCAAAGTGCGAGCATCGCCAACGGGCCGGAGACCAAGTTTCGTCTTGGCTCGTTGACCAAGCCCTTCACCGCGGTCGCTGTGCTCATGTTGTTTGAGCAGGGGCTGCTCGACATTGACGAGATGATCTGCCAATACCTGGTAGATTGCCCGCCCGCGTGGCAGGCCATCGCCGTCCACGATCTGCTGGCGCACACCTCCGGCATTGCGGACCTTACCATGCTGCCGGATTTTCCAGACTTCAAGACAGAGCCAACCACCCCTTTACAGACCCTGGCGCGGTTCCGTGACCTCCCGCTTGAATTTGCGCCGGGTGAACGCTGGAGCTATAGCAACTCCAACTACATTGTGCTGAGCGCGATCCTCGAGCAGGTGTCGGGCCAACGCTACGAAGCGTTTGTCGAGGAGCACATCTTTGCACCGCTAGGCATGGTCAACAGTGGCTATGATCACAACGACGGTGAGACTGCGACCGGCTACCTGCCGGATGGCAGCGCCGCGGAGTTCATTGATATGTCCCTGCCCAGTGGTGCGGGTGGACTCTATTCAACGGTGGATGACCTCTACCGCTTTGACCGCGCCCTCTATACAGAGCAACTGCTGCCGGCGGCGTTGATCGAGCGAATGTTTACCGCGCAGGCAACGATTGCACCAAACGACCCGAACTTGGGCTATGGCTATGGGTGGCTCATCTTTGCCGATCCGGATGGCCCGCCTCCCGGCAAAGCTGTCGGCCACAACGGCAGCATTGAGGGCTTCAGCACAGCCATGCTACGCTTTGTGGAGATGGATGCCGTGATTATTGTGCTTGGCAACGTGGAACAACGCAATCCGATGCTTGTCGTACAAACGCTTGCCGAAAAACTCCTCTTGGAGTAATCGCGGAAAAACCAAAAGCTCCAACCTAATGTACAATTTATCTTGGTAGCGACAGAGATGCGCTATCAAGATAAACGCGTGCCCCTCAGTAGATTACGGCATGACAGGCTAGCTGATCTGTCACCCCGTAGGGGTCTCTCTGCCTCTGGTTTTCAGAGAGACCCAGACCCTTCCAGGGCAGGCGGGGTGACAAAGTATAGTAAACTCTCAATCGAACCAAGCTCAATTTCAAAATCAACCGCAAATGCGAATCGCATCGCATCCTAGCAGGAGAAACAACAATGAAGGTTTTGGTGGGTCAAAACCCAATGGGGCTGGAGAAAGGCATACCGGCCCTGCAAGCGCAGTTCCCCGAGTGCCAGTTTGTGCATTGCCCCGACCGCGGCGAGTGGTTGGCCCGCGAACTGGCTGACGCGGATATTTACATGGGCTGGTTGAACCGCGACTTGTTCCTCGCTGCGCCCAAGCTCAAGTGGATCCAGTCGCCAAGCTCAGGGGTCAACTTTTACCTGGATATTCCGGAACTTACGAATGGCGACGTGCTGCTGACCAGCGCCAGCGGCACGCATGGCGCGGCGGTTGCCGACAGCGCCATGGGCATGATCCTGGCGATCACGCGCGGGATTCGCCCGGCCATTCTTGACCAGGCCAGCAATGTTTGGAACCCTGGCCCCATTCGTTCCACGCTGCTCGAGTTGACCGATTTAACCGTGGGCATTATCGGTCTGGGTGCGATTGGCCGCGCCTTTGCCCAGCGTGTCAAAGCCTTTGACACCCACGTCATTGCGGTTGACCTGAACCCCAATGCCACGTCACCCCATGTAGACCGTGTACAGGGGCTGGACAAGCTGGACGATCTGCTGGCGGAATCGGATATTGTGGTGGTCTTGGTTCCTTATACCAGCCAGACCCAAAACATGATCGGCGCGGCGCAGCTTGCCAAGATGAAGCCGACCGCGCTGCTTGTGCCCATGTCGCGCGGAGGCATTGTCGATCAGGATGCGCTGGTGGATGCGCTCAAGTCGGGCACCATTGCCGGGGCCGCGATGGATGTCTTTTATCCCGAACCGCTGCCGATTGACCATGAGTTGTGGAAAATGCCCAACGTGTTGGTTGCGCCGCACATCGCGGGCGGCACGCAGCACGAAGGCAAATATGTGCTCAACATCTTCACCGAGAACCTGGGACGCTTCCTGCGCAACGAACGACCGCTGCGCAACCAGGTGGACAAGCTGGCAGGGTTCTAGCGAAGGGCGTTACGTGGCATTGAGATCTTCCTCGAAGTTTAAAACTTCGAGGAAGATGATTTTCCGATTGTGACTAGTTGGCGGATGCCTCAACATCATGGGCAGCGATCATCTGCATGCCAATCTTCATCGCCTGCCGACACTGTGCATGAGCCACCGCTGACCGAGGAGAAGTCGTGGTTGGCATGGTTGTCAGCCCCACCACTGACTGAGGAGCGTCCGCCGTTGGCGAAATTGCTGGATCCGCCACTTACTGAAGAGTAATCGCCAGTGGCCGTATTATTACGCCCGCCACTAACCGAGGAGTTGGGCCCGTCGGCATCGTTTGCAAATCCTCCGCTGATCGCGGCGTAGTCACCGCTGGCCTGGTTCTCACGCCCGCCACTAATCGAGGTTGTACCCCCTAGCGCCTGGTTCAGTGAGCCTCCACTGACCGAGGAGAAAATGGCGGCGGCCGTGTTTTGGTGGCCCCCTGTGACATTCGCGTACCGGCCTGTCACATTGCTAAGGACACCGGAGACGATGCCGCCATACTGCGTATAGTTGTTCTTCTCGTCCACCACCAACATGTGCGAGCCGCTGCGCTCATTCGTGCGAAAGCCTTGAGGGTCTGCCTCTGTGCGCAGCTCGTTGTAGCCGATAATAATGTTCCCTAAGCCGTTGCTGCTAGCTGTCGCACCTGTCCCATTCCGCACATGCAGGTTAGCACCGGCGATGGTGATGTCGTTGCCATTGCGACTGAAATGCACCAGTAAATCCTTCAGGGCAGCGACCTCTGCCTGTGCCGTTGCCATTTGTGCCTGAAGGGTAGCCAATTCGTCTGAGCAAATCCATACACCTTGTGTATCATCCCACTTGGCAATCTGGTTGGTGGCACAGCCAATGTCGCCTACACCTGCCGCCCCTTGCGCACCCTGTGGCCCCGCTGGACCAGTTGCCCCCTGTGCGCCTTGAGGCCCGGCAGGACCAGTTTCCCCCTGTGCACCTTGCGGTCCTTGGGGTCCGGCTGGCCCTTGCGGGCCGACCGTGTTCCATTCGAGCAACGTTTCACCTTCTGCACACGTTGTGCCGTCCATCACAATGCGAATTACTCCAGCGCTGTCCACACAGCCACGGATGAATTCGCCAATGCCCACAATCGAAGCAATGCCAATCACAATGGGGATGAAAATCTTGAGCAGCATGAACGTATCTCTCCTGGGGACTCACAAAATGCACGCGCAGTGGATCGAGTTCAAAAGCGAAAAGTTTTCGGTTTTGGTTTCAACCGGTACTTACCTCCTGTAGACCGCTCCCTTTTGCACCGCCAAACGTCATCATTTTTGCAGAAACGTATCAAAATCGCCGCGGCTGCGCGGCGAGATGGAACTGAATGATGCCCCTTGGCTGCCCCTCTGCAGTATGGCTGCAGGGGGTCTGTGGCTGTCTTAGGTTGCATTTAGGACGGGACGGCAAGATGTACGGAACGCTCGGCGAGCAATTTCTCCATGGCAGTGAGCTGGCTATGGTCGCCTAGAAAGCCGATCAAATCGCCTTCGAGCAGCGTGGTCTGCGCGGGTGGGTTGTAGAGGGTTTCTTGTCCGCGCAGAATCGCAATCACATAGACACCCGTAGTGGCGCGCAGGTTGGTTCCGGCCAGGGTCACACCCACCAGCGGATGGCCCGCATCCAACAGATGCCAGGTAATGTCCAGGCCGCGCATGGTGGCCCACAGTTGGTCGAGCAGTTGGTGCTGCAAATTGGAGGCAAGCGCAGTGTCATATTGTTCGCGGCGCACCGCATCCGTGAAGTGCTGCACCTGTCCGGCAGGGAATTTGAGGGCAAGCAGCGTGTGGCGCATGACCTCCAGCCCGCCTTCCAACTCGGGGTGAATCACGTCAGCCGCGCCCAACTGCGCCAGCCGCTGCACACCGGCGCGGGTGGCAGCGCGGGCAATAATGTGCAGATCCGGCGCAATCAAGCGCGCCGCAGCGCCGTCACATGGCCGAGGCAGCCGAGCGCGCGGCCCATGTCGCGGGCGATGGCGCGCACATAGGTGCCCTTGCCGCATTCGGCCTCGAACACGGCGCTGTCGGGCGCCGCCTCGACGAGCGCCAGCCGGTCGATCTCGACCGGGCGCTCGGCCATCTCGACGACGACGCCGTCGCGAGCGAGGTCGTAGGCGCGCTCGCCGTCGATCTTCAGCGCCGAGAAGCGCGGCGGCACCTGCATGATCGAGCCCGTGAAGCGCGGCAGCAGCGCGCGGATATCGGCTTCGGCCGGACGCCGCTCGCTGCTTCCCACGGCCGTGCCGTCGGCGTCGTCGGTGTCGGTCTCGACGCCCCAGGCGACCGTGAAGCGGTAGGCTTTTCGCCCGTCCATGACGAAGGGCACCGTCTTCGTCGCCTCGCCGAGCGCGATCGGCAGGCAGCCGGAGGCGAGCGGATCGAGCGTGCCGGCATGGCCGGCCTTGCGGCCCGAGAACAGCCGCTTCACCTGGGCGACGGCGTGCGTCGACGTCATGCCGACCGGCTTGTCGAGGATCAGCCAGCCGTGCACGTCGATCTTGATTCGCTGGTTGGGCTTAACCGAAGCTTCGGAATTCATTTCTACTCCGAACAAACTGCCCCGCGGGCCGTCTCTGGCGCCCTCCCTTATGCTCCTCGGATCGAGAACGCGAGAGTCAATCGCGCGCGGTGCGCCGGCTGCTCCGCGGATCGCCGGTCAGGCCGGCCGCAGCGCGTTGGCGTGCACCTGCAGCTTCACGGCCTGGTTGAGCATCTCCAGCAGCAGGACGACGCGGTCCTTCTCCCGCAGCTCCAGGATGCGTCCGACGAGGCCGTGCAGCGGTCCTTCCTGGATCAGGACATGCTGGTCGACCAGGAACGGGGATTCGGGCCGGCGAACGAGGCCGTCGACCTCGCGGGCCTTCAGCGCCGCGATGAAGCCGCTATCGAGCGTCTGCGGCGTATCCCCGCTGCGGATCACCGAGCGAACGCCATAGGTGGACAGGATCGGGCGCCACGGCTGCACGGACAGATCGACGCTCGCGAACAGATAGGATGGGAACAGCGGGCGCGGCACGTCCTGAACGCGGCGGGCGTGCCTGATGCGCTTCACGCCCATGGGGCAATACACCTCGTATCCTTGCCGGATCAGGTGCTCGCTCGCATAGCGCTCCCGGCTCGGGTGCGTATTGACGACGACCCACTGGCTCGCGCTCGGCTCGACATAGCCGGTCGGTGAATCGGCGGTCGCGTCCGCGTACATGTCTGTCTATCGCTGCTCTCGGCTCCGGCCCTGCTCCGCGAGATGGGGCCGGCGGGCTCCGGATAGGAGTTTGCCATGACACGGCGGTGAAGAGTTTTCAACCCACGAGCGAGAGCGGCGCATGGCCGCTGTCGTCCGGCCCTTGCGCCTCGTCAATGCGGCGCCGGCCGTGATACGCCCCGCTCCCGAGCCGCGAGTGAGCCATGACCGAACAGCCGTCGATCGGAACCGAGCGTCCGCACAATCGCGAGCAGATCGGCTCGGCATCCTATGTCCTGCCGATTCTCGACGAGAAATTTCTGCTCGGCGACTCGATGCGCGGCGTGCGCTTCCTCGTCGAATACGCCAAGGCCGAGGAGGCGCTGCGCTCCTGGGGGGTGCGCTCGACGATCGTCGTCTTCGGTAGCGCCCGCGTGCGCGAGGACGGCCCGGAGCCGCAGGCCGGCTGGTATGCCGAGGCGTGGGCTTTCGGCCGCATCGTCTCCGAGCGCGGCGGCGCGCTGCACAGCAAGGACGGGATGCGCGACAATGTGATCGCCACCGGCGGCGGTCCGGGCCTGATGGAGGCCGCGAACCGCGGCGCCTTCGATGTCGGCGCGCCCTCGATCGGCTTCAACATCCGCCTGCCCGAGGAGCAGGAGCCGAATCCCTACTCGACGCCGGACCTCACCTTCCGCTTCCACTATTTCGGAATGCGCAAAATGCATCTCGCCATGCGCGCCAATGCGCTCGTCGTCTTCCCCGGCGGTTTCGGGACGATGGACGAGCTGTTCGAAATTCTCACGCTGCGGCAGACGGGAAAATCGCCGCCGATCCCGATCATCCTGGTCGACCGCGGCTACTGGAACGAGGTGGTCGATTTCGAGGCCCTCGTGCGCTACGGCATGATCGAGGCGGCCGACCTCGAGCTGTTCCGATTCGCCGACGATGCCGAGGCCGCCTGGGCGGAGATCGCGCGCTGCGAGCTCGAGTTTCCGCGGCCGTTCTCCTCGCCCGAGCAGATCGGCCCGTCCGCGACGCTGTGATCGTCAGCGCGGCGTCGCCGGTTTCTGCGCGTCGACCATGCGTCGCACGGCGTCGACGACGATCTGCGGCCGGTCGAGCTGAACGTCGTGGCCGCTGCCTTCGGCGACGATCAGCGTGCCCCGCGGCGAGAGCTTCGCGAGGCCGACCTGCAGCCGCATCAGCGTCGGCTCCCAATCCTTGAAGAACGGGCCGTGGTCGGTCGCCGCGATCACCGTCAGCGGCACGTCCGGAAAAGGGCCGGCCGCTTCGACCTGCCGGTTGCTCTCGGCGATTCCTTCCTCCTCGAGATAGGCCGCGGTTCCCGGCACCAGGGTGGAGCGCGACTTGAGTTCGTCCGGGGCGTCGGTGCTCGAGGCGTCGAGGAGGACGACGCCGGCCGTCTCGCTCGGATATCTGCGCGCGAACATCTGCACATAGAGACCGCCGAGCGAATGTCCGACGAGGATGTAGGGCGGCGGAATCTTTGCGGCCTCGAGCAGCTTTCTGAGGCGCGTCGCGACCTCGTCCGCGGTGACCGGACCCGTGCCGCGCGCCATCGGCAGGCTCTTGCCGAGGCCCGCGCGATCGTAGAGCACGACGCGGGCAAATCCCGAGATCGGCCCGGCGACGGCTTTCCAGGTCGAGAGGTCGTTGCCGAGGCCGGCCTCGAAGACGATTGTCGGCCCGGCCGTCCCGAGCGTCTCGACAAAGATGTTCTGGCCGCCGACCGGGATGATCGCGTCGGCCGCCGGAGCGGGCTGCACGGCATCTAGACAGGCGGCAAGAACCGCCGCGGCGAGGATCTGGCGCCTGCGCTTGTCCGACCGTGAGCTCGGTCCCGGCCCGTCGTTCCGTGACGGCGCAAAGCGCCGTGCCCGGAACCGACGACCACGATTACCGTCAGACGATCTCGATCCCGGGTCGAGGGCATGCACGCGCAGATCCCCCTCGATTCGGGAGTATGGGTTCCGGGCTCGCGAGCTTCGCTCGCACCCTGGAATGACGCAGCGGAGACGTCATTGCGAGCGTAGCGCCGAAGCAATCCAGCTGTCCGGCGACGAAGGGAGATCTGGATTGCTTCGCTTCGCTCGCAATGACGCCCCGTTCGGCCTTCAAATCTGCCCGCCGACCCAGCCGACGAGGTTTGTCGCCGCCTCGCCGAAGGCCTTGTTCAGCGCCTGGGCCGCGGCCTCGGGCGCGTCGCCCTCGACCGGGACGCTCGCCTTGAAGATCTGCGCATCGAGGAGTTTCCCGCCCTCGCCGACGAGGCGGGCGGAGATCTCCACCCGGGCTTCCGGCTTCGGATCGGAGACGACCTGAAAACTCCGGATCTCCATAACGAGGTGATGGTCGGCCTCGATGTTGTCGAGCGGCCGGCCGACCTTGAGGCGGCCGGCGTTCTCGAGACTCTGGATGACGCGCGCCTGCAGCAGCTTCGGCAGCGCGTCGGCCCACTGCGCGTCCGTATAGGGCGTGAACTCGCCGCTGGCGGCGAGCTTCATGATGCGCTGGCCTTCGATCGCCGAGACGGTGGTCGGATCGTCGACGATCAAGGGCTCGCCCGGGCCGGTCGCCGCCGGCGGGCTCTTCGCCGCGGCGACGTCGAAGACGCGCACCACCGGCTTGGAGGTGGCGCCGAACATGTTGCCGAGGCCGTCGAGGATCTGGTCGACCTTGCCGGAGTTCTTGCCGAGCGCGGCCGAGAATTTGTCGATGTTGGCGACGATGCTCTTCACGCCGTCGCTGTTGTCGGTGAGGATGGTGTCGATGCGGCGCAGCACGGTGCGCGCCGCCTCCGTCATGCTCTGATTGGCGAACGGGTCGGCGACGAGCAGCGGTGCCGTGCCGTCCGGCGGCGCGGGCAGGGCCGGCGCGTCCGGGGAGCCGCCGGCCAGCGTGACCACCGGGACGCCCGTCAGTCCCTGGAACTCGAGCCCCACCTGGGTGTCGCTGCGGATCGGCACGTTCGGGTCGACCGAGATCGACACCATGATGTCCTTCGGCCGGTCGGGGGCGAGCCGGATCCGCGACACCTCGCCGACCCGGATGCCGTTGAACAGCACCGCGGCGCCGGTGAGCAGGCCGGACACGCTGTTCTCGAACTGCACCTCGTAGGTTTTCCGCTCGCCGAGCCCACCGGTGTTCTCGATCCAGTAGACGAAGCCGAAGACGCCGATGATGGCTGCGAGCAGGAAGCCGCCGATCAGAGCGTAGGGCGCGCGTGTCTCCATCGTCGGGCTCTCAAGCTTGGGGCAAGCGGGCGCGCTTGCCGCGGAAATAGGACTTCACCCACGGGTGCTCGGAGGCCAGCATGGCCGAGATCGATCCCTCGGCGACCACCTTCCCGCCGGCCAGCACGGCGATCCGGTTGCAGACGGTGTGCAGGCTGTCGAGGTCGTGCGTGACCATGAAGACGGTGAGGCCGAGCGTCTCCTGCAGCACCCGGATTAGCGAATCGAAGTCGCCGGCCGAGATCGGGTCGAGGCCGGAGGTCGGCTCGTCGAGGAAGACGATCTCCGGATCGAGCGCCAGCGCGCGGGCGAGCGCGACGCGCTTGGTCATGCCGCCGGAGAGCTCGGAGGGCAGCTTCTCGCTATCGTCGGCCTTGAGGCCCACCATCTCGAGCTTGGCGATGGCGATCTCGTCCATCAGCCGCGGCGAGAGCTTCAGGTACTCGCGCATCGGGAACTGGATGTTCTGCTTCACGGTCAGCGAGGAGAACAGCGCCCCGTGCTGGAACAGGACGCCCCAGCGGCGGCCGATCTCGAGCGTCGTCATCCCGCCATTGCCGCCGTCCAGATCCTGGCCGAGCACCTCGATCTTGCCCTGCCGCTTCGGCACGAGCCCGAGGATGGTGCGCATCAGCACCGACTTGCCGGCGCCAGAGCCGCCGACGAAGCCCAGAATCTCGCCGCGGTGAACGTCGAGCGACAGATGGTCGAGAACGACCGTGTCGCCGAAGCCGACGACGAGGTCGCGCACGCGGATGACGTCCTTGCCGTTCGCCTTTGCCACGCGTCACATCCCGATCGAGGCGAAGAAGATGGCGAACAGGCCGTCGAGCACGATCACGAGGAAGATCGAGTGCACGACCGAGATCGTCGTCTGGAGGCCGAGCGACTCGGCGCTGCCCTTGACGCGCAGGCCCTCGGTGCAGGCGACGATGCCGATGACGAAGGCCATGAACGGCGCCTTGATCATGCCGACCTCGAAATGCGTCACCGAGATCGCCTCCCTGAGCCGGGCGATGTAGATCGCCGGGCTCATGTCGGCATAGAGCCAGGCGACGAGGCCGCCGCCGAACAGCGCCGCCATCGAGCCCATGAAGGCGAGCACCGGCAGCGCGATGACGATGGCGAGGATGCGCGGCAGGATCAAAACCTCGACCGGGTCGAGCGACATGGTGCGCAGCGCGTCGATCTCCTCGCGCATCTTCATCGAGCCGAGCTCGGCGGTGTAGGAGCTGCCTGAGCGGCCGGCGATCATGATGGCGACGATGAGGACGCCGAGCTCGCGCAGGACGAGGATGCCGACCATGTCGACGACGTAGGAGTCGGCGCCGAACCTTCGGAAATGGAAGAAGCCCTGCTGGGCGATTATGCAGCCGATCAGGAAGGTGATGAGGAGCACGATCGGGATCGCGTTCCAGCCCACCCGGTCGAGGTGGTGCACCATCGAGGTGAAGCGGAAATGGCTCGGGCGGCGGACGACGTTGAAGATCGCCACCGCGACCGCGCCGAGCATCTGCAGGAAGCCGACGAAGTCGCCGCCGAACTGCACCGTGGCGCGGCCGAGCCGGTCGAGGACGCGCACCGGCCAGAGCGCCGGCCGCGGCTTTTCGGGCGCCTCGCGGTTGACCCGGCGGATGTGCTCGAACAGGCCGCGGTCATGCGCGTCGAGGCCGACGATCTCCGCCTCGACGCCCTTCTCGCCGGCGGTGCGGGCGAGCCGCTCGATGAGCCAGGCGCCATAAGTATCGAGCCGCTCGACATGCGCGACGTCGATCGACGTCTTCGCCGGCGGCGAGGCCGCCGTCTCGCGCGCCATCGCGTCGACCAGCGCCTCCGCCTCGGAGGCCTGGGGCGCCGTCCAGGTTCCGTCGGCTTCGACGAGAAGCCGCTGCTCCTGGCGATTTGCCGTCAGCCGGGGTTCCGCCAAGTTTCACCTCGCGCGCGCCGGTGGGCCAATCAATGGACGCCGAGGTGGCACCCGTCATTCCGTCGCCGACGATCGCAATGCACAAAAGCCGGCTCCGAGGCAAGGGCAAGGCGAAGGTCGCGGCGCGGCCGGCTCTCGCCGCGTTCCCGCGAATCGTGTTGCACGGATGCACGGGTGAGCCGGGGGGCGCAGCCGCTGCGGAGACGATCCGCCGCGACAGGGTTGTCACGGCAATACGTGAATGATACGTAGCGCAGTTGTGTAGCAATACCAAATCAACTCTCCGAAGATCGAAGTAAGTATCAGTCAAAATATCGAAATAGACCGTCAAATATGTGGTCGGCAGCTGTGAATTCGCTCGCCGCCATCTCGGACGGCGATGCAATAGACCAAGCGGGTGAACCCAATCCGGGGCGGGCGGTTTGAAGGACGTCACGACACTTCGCCGCCTGAAGGGCGGCCGGCCGATCGCTGGCGCCAGAGGTGCCGGGCACGGCTGCCTCATCGTTCATCACAGCACCTTCGGCATGCGCAACGACGCGGTGGTCCTCGCGCAGGCGATCCGCAGCCGGTTCGCGGATTTCGACGTCTTCACCTGGGAAGTGCCGCTGACGCCATCGAAGGCGGCGGACGTCGGGCGGATGGACATCGTGCCGGACGGGCTGAAGCCGCTGCTGCCGTTCGATTTCGTGATCTTCCTCGAGCATGTGCGGCCGATCGCCCGGATCTGGGATCCGGGTTTCGCCCGCAGCGTCGCGCTCGTGCCGAACCTCGAATGGTTCATGCCGTTCGACGAGGAGGCGATCCGCGACAACCGCCTCGACGCCGTCCTCTACAAGAACGCCTTCTCGGCGCGCCTCGGATCGGCGCTGCCGGCGCTCGCCGATGTGCCCCTGTCCCGCGTCGTCGGCTGGTCGTCCGAGGACCTCGCCGAAGGCGAGCCGCCAGGCCAGATGAACTATGATCTCGCGATCCATCTTCAGGGTCGCTCCCGCCAGAAGCAGACCCCGGCGCTCCTGAAAGCCTGGCTCGCCCGCCCGCATTTCCCGCGCCTCGTCACGATCTCCTCCAGCAACGACGGCCTGACGCTGCCGGCGCCCGCCGACATGGCGCCGAACATCCGCGTCTTCATCGACGAGATCGACAATGACAGGCTGCGGCAGATGCAGCGCGAGCGCGGCATCCATGTCTATCCGAGCGCCGTCGAGGGCTTCGGTCTCGCCCTCGACGAGGCGCGGTCGGTCGGCGCCGTTCTTGTCACCACCGGCGCCCCGCCGATGAACGAGCTCGTCGAGGACGGGGTGTCCGGGTTCCTCATTCCGGTACGCAAGGGCAACGCCTCCGCGTTCCGACGGTCGGTCGCCTTCAAGGTCGAGGAGGACGACATCGGCGCCGCCGTGGAGCGGGTGCTGGCGCTGTCGATCGCCGAGCGGCGGGCGATGGGGGCGCGCGCGCGGGCCGCCTATCTGCGGCAACGCGAGCGCTTTCACGCCGCGATCGGCGATTTCGTCGGCGACTTCGTCGGCGAGCGCGTCTGAATCGTCGCAGCGAAGCCTCAGCCCCGCCGATTCTTCGGGCGCCGGTGTGCAGCCTCGCCGCTTGCCCCTATAGGGCGGCGTCGCCCGCGGGCGGCGGGCAGGGGACCTCATGGATCATTTAGTCTTCGCGGCCATCGTGGTCGCGGTCGCCGGCATGGTGCGCGGCGCGACCGGCTTCGGCTTCGCGCTGATCTCCGCCATCGCGCTCTCGCAGGTGATGCCGGTCGCGCTCGTGACGCCGATGCTGATGCTGATCGAGATGGTGCTCACCGCGACGATCCTGTGGGACGGCGGCGCCGCGGCGCTGAACCTGAAGCGCGCCGCGCCGCTCTATGTCGGCGGCGCGTTCGGCGTGGCGCTCGGCCTCGCCCTGTTCACCGCGCTCTCCGGGCCGATGCTGAAGATCGTCCTCGACGCCGTGATTCTCGTCTCGGCTGCGCTGGCGCTCGTGCATGTGCGGCTGCCGTGGCTCGACCGGACCTGGATCGCGGTGATCGTCGGCCTCCTCACCGGCGCCGCGGTCGGCGCCTTCGCGGTCGGCGGCCCGATCGCCGTCGTCTGGCTGCTCGCGATCGGCGCGCCGCCGCCCTACATGCGCGCGACGCTCACCGTGTTCTTCTCGGGCGTCGACCTGCTCAGCATCGCCGGCCGCCTCGCGACCGGCACGTTTCCGCGCGAGGCGCTGATCGGCGCGCTGTGGCTGGCACCGATCGGCGCCGCCGGCACGCTCGTCGGCGGCATGATTTTTCGGCGTCTGAACCCGACGCACTGGAGGATCGGCATCGCCGCCTTCATCGCCGTGGCGGCGCTGCTCAGCCTCGGGCGGTCGCTATTGGTAGGGTAGCTCCCTCGTCATTGCGAGCGCAGCGAAGCAATCCAGCTTCGCGTCCGGCGGCTGGCTTGCTTCGTCGCTGCAAAGGCCTGGGTCCCCTTCCCCGCGCTTCGCGCGGCCGGGGACGACACACCTGAGCATTCTCGGTGTCATCCCCGGCGCGCCGAAGG
>JAEZCD010000234.1 GCA_023430145.1 Pseudomonadota bacterium | reverse complement strand
GGCGGAGGACCCAGCTCTCACCCCGAACGCGAGGAAGAAGCTGGATCCTCCGCCTTCGCGGAGGATGACGACGGAGCGGAGGATGACGACGGAGCGGAGGATGACGACGGGGGCGAGGATTGCGAGGGAGGATTACCCCCGCGCCTCGATCGGCACGAAGCCGAGATTCTCCGGCCCGACATAATTTGCCGAGGGGCGGATGATGCGGTTGTCGATGCGCTGCTCGATGACGTGCGCCGCCCAGCCGGAGGTACGGGAGACGACGAACAGCGGCGTGAACATCGCCGTCGGCACGCCGAGCCGGTGGTAGGCGACGGCCGAGAACCAGTCGAGATTGGCGAACATCTTCTTCTCGGCCGCCATCACTGCCTCGATGCGGTCGGCGACCTCGAACAGCGTTTTTGCGCCGGCCTCGTCCGACAGCCGCCGGGCGACCTCCTTGATGATGCGGTTGCGCGGGTCGGCGATCGTGTAGACCGGGTGGCCGAAGCCGATGATGACCTCTTTGGCCGCGAGCCGGCGGCGGATGTCGGCCTCCGCTTCCTCGGCGGAGGCGTAGCGGCGCTGGATCTCGAACGCCGCCTCGTTGGCGCCGCCGTGCTTGGGGCCGCGCAGCGCGCCGATGGCGGCCGTGATGGCCGAATACATGTCCGAGCCGGTGCCCGCCACCATGCGGGCCGTGAAGGTCGAGGCGTTGAACTCGTGCTCCGCGTAAAGGATCAGCGAGGTGTGCATCGCCCGCACGGCCTCGGCGTCCGGCCGCTCTCCGTGCAGCAGCGCGAGGAAGTGGCCGCCGATCGAGTCCTCGTCGGAGTCGGTGTCGATGCGGCGGCCGTTCTGGGAAAAATGGTACCAGTAGAGCAGCATCGGCCCGAGGCAGGCCATGAGCCGGTCGGCGATGTCGCGGGCGCCGGCGGCGTCGTGGTCATGCGCCTCCGGCAGCACCGCGCCGAGCGCCGAGACGCCGGTGCGCATGACGTCCATCGGATGGCTCGCGGCCGGCAGCAGCTCGAGCGCGCCCTTCACGGCCGCGGGCAGGCCGCGCAGCCGCCGCAGCTTCTGCTTGTAGGCGGCGAGTTGCGAGAGGGTCGGCAGCGTGCCGTGCACGAGCAGGTGGGCGATCTCCTCGAACTCGCAGCGCTCGGCGACGTCGAGAATGTCGTAGCCGCGGTAATGCAGGTCGTTGCCGGTGCGGCCAACGGTGCACAGCGCCGTGTTGCCGGCGACGACGCCCGACAGGGCGACGGATTTTTTCGGCTTCGGAGCTTCCATCGCAGCGACCATCGCTATGCCCTTCCGTGGAGATGCGGCCTCGTGCGCCCTCCGATAGCCGGAACCGGGCGTTCCGGCCACCGGACGAGCGCTTCTCCCCGCTCGGCGGGCCGAGCAGATCACGCGACCGTCGGATAGTCCGTGTAGCCGGCCGGCCCCTGGCTGTACCAGGTCTCCATCACGTCCTTCTGCAGCGGGATGCCCCGCGCGAACCGGTACGGCAGGTCCGGATTGGCGAGGAAGGTACGGCCGAAGGCGATCGCGTCGGCAGCGCCGGCATCGAGGGCGGCCTGGCCCTTTGCGAAATCATAGTCGGAGTTGAGCACCAGCGGGCCTGCAAAAGCCTTGCGGATGGCGGGGGCGATCGGCGGCCGGTCCGGCTTGCCGCGGGTGCCGTCCGGACCCGGCTCGCGCAGCTCGAGGAAGGCGATGCCGATCTCCGCCAGCACCGCCGCGGCGGCAGGGAACAGGGCCTCGGGGTAGCTGTCGTTGACGCCGTTGCTGACCCCGTTCGGCGACAGCCGAACCCCGGTCCGCTCGGGGCCGACCGCGTCGGCGACGGCCGTCGTCACCTCACGCAGGAGACGGATGCGGTTCTCGATCGTGCCGCCGTAGGCGTCGGTGCGGAGATTGGCGCCGTCGCGCAGGAACTGGTCGATCAGATAGCCGTTGGCGGCGTGAATCTGCACGCCGTCGAACCCGGCTTCCATGGCATTGCGGGCCGCGTGCCGGTAGTCGTCGAGAATGCCGGGGATCTCGTCCGCCCGCAGCGCTCGCGCCGTCGCGTGCGGCTGCTTGCCGGCATAAGTGTGCGCATCGCCCGGCGCCCGCGTGGCGGAGGCGGATACGCCGGGCTCCCCGTCCAGAAAGCTCGGATGGACGATGCGGCCCATGTGCCAGAGCTGCGCGACGATCTTTCCGCCCTTGCCATGCACCGCTTCGGTGACCGGCTTCCAGCCTTCGACCTGCGCCCGCGTCCACAGGCCGGGCGCGAAAGCCCAGCCGAGGCCCTGGCGGCTGATCCCGGTCGCCTCCGAGATGATGAGGCCGGCACCGGCCCGCTGGCCGTAATACTCGGCCATCAGCGGCGTCGGCACGTGCTCGCGGGTCGCCCGGCCGCGCGTCAGCGGCGCCATGAAGATGCGGTTCGCGGCGTCGATCGCGCCGAGGCGGATAGAGTCGAATAGGGACGGCATTTGGCGTTCCGAAGCTGGGACGATGCAGGAGACGGGTAGATAGGTGCCGGGGCGCCGGATGACAGGTTTTGCGCGGCGGTTCCAGGGCGCACCATGCCACGCCGCCGCAGGATGGGGATCCGGAAAGAGCGGAGGGGCGATCTGGTCGATCACGCCGATTTGAAGTACACCACTTCGAGCCCGGGATGTTTGCCGGCATGCGGCGTTTCGCGGCAAACACCGCATATGTTAGATATGCTAGGGTTAACGCATCGAGGCCACGCGTTCAACCAACAAGAGAACCCGTCGTTCGGGGGAAGGCCTCCGCACATGCAGATGTTCGTTCTGGGCGTCGCCGTCGCCTACGTTCCTGCGCTTCTGTACATCTTCTATGGCATGTGGCGCGCGCGCAGCGAACATCGGGCTGCGAAGTCGCGACGGTCGGAATTGGACCCGGTCGCATCTGATGCACTGCCGGGGCCGCGATCCGAGGGTGTCGCGCCGGAGCGTGATTCCACACTCGACAGCATGCTGCACATCCGCCGCGTCCAGCAGCTGCTGAACGGCGCCGCGCGTGAGCTCATGCGGCGCGGCGAGATGCACGACGAAAGCGCCCTCGGACCGGTGGAGAAGCCGACGCTCGACGAGCGTGCATCGCGTCTGCGGGCCCTCGTCTACGGGAGCGAGGAATACAAGACGTCGCTCGCCGCGCTCGGACCGGCGCTCGCCCATCACTACGCCCGCAACACGCACCATCCGGAGCACTACCCCGACGGGATCGCCGGAATGGACCTGTTCGACCTGATCGAGATGCTGCTCGACTGGAAGGCGGCGAGCGAGCGCGCCGTGCACGGCGACGTCATCCTCAGCATCGACCTCGGCATCGACCGGTTCGGCATCGAGCCGCAGCTCGCCTCGATCCTGCGCAACACCGCGCTGCGCCACGGCCTCGTCTCCCCGGCTTGACGGGCGCCACTGTCGCCGAGCACCACAGCCCGGACCTGCGATTTTCGCCGAGCCCTCCGGCACCTCCCTCTCTCAGTAATAGACCCATACGCGCTTTGCCACGCGCGATAGCTGATTCCGTCACCGGGATCGCCGCAGCGCGGCCTCTACGACGCGCCGTCCCTCTTGGACCCGGTCGCCTGAGCCGGGTCGGCCAAAGCGCCCACCGAAATCAAAAATCGATTGCGCCAGCAGCCAGAATGTGCACCACTTTTGGCGCCAATTCGGGCCTCCCAGTACGGCCGCCGCGAGAGGATGGTTCCTGCGATGACCGATCAGAGCGTCCGCCGCCGCGACGTCTACGATCTCGGCCCGACGCCGGTCTTCGCGAGCCGCGCCGACCCGCGCTTCGGCTATTGCCTCTACGTGCCGCCGAGCTTCGGCCGCGGCGGTCCGGCGCCTGAGCTCGTCGTCGCCATGCACGGCACCGGCCGCGGCTTCGTCGGCTATCGCGACGCCTTCGCCGCGTTCGCCCGCTGGAACAACTGCATCCTGCTGGCGCCGCTGTTCCCGATCGGCGTCCTCGGCGACGGCAACGCCGACGGCTTCAAGTACATCCGCGAGGCCGACATCCGCTACGACCGGGCGCTGCTGGCGATAGTCGACGAGGTCGCCGAGCGGCACGGGCTCGCGTTCGAGCGCTTCGCGCTGTTCGGCTATTCGGGCGGCGGGCATTTCGCGCACCGCTTCCTCATGCTGCATCCGGGGCGCCTCTGGGCCGTCTCGATCGGTGCGCCCGGCTCCGTCACCCTGCTCGATCCGACCCGCGACTGGTGGGTCGGCATCCGCAATTTCCGGGCCTTGTTCGGCGCCGAGCCCGATATCGAGGCGATGCGGCGGGTTCCGGTGCAGATGGTGGTCGGCGCCGCCGATCTCGAAACCTGGGAGATCACTCACAAGCCAGGCGGCCGCAACTGGATGCCTGACGCCAACCATGCCGGCGGCACGCGACCCGAGCGGCTGATGGCGCTGCGGAAGTCCTTCGAGGCCGCCGGCATCCCGGTCCGCTTCGACCTGTTGCCGAACATGGCGCATGACGGGCTCGCCGCGGTGCCCCGCGCGGAGGACTTCTTCGCCGATCTGCTCACCGCGCGTCGCCGGGCCGCCGCAAGCGGCCCGCCCCGGGGGCGGCGCGGCCGCCCCCGCCCCCCCCGCCGCTGGCGCTGCAGGTCAGTTGAAGCCGGGGAGATCCGCAATGAAGGGGCCGACCTCGGCCGACGTTTCGTAGAGTTCCGCTGCTATACGGCCGCGCCCGGCGTGTCCCAGTCCTCGGCCGCGGTGCGGATGTGCTTTGCGAGAAGAGCGGTCGCAGCCGCCCGGTCGTCCCGGCCCAGGGCGGCGAGAATGGCGAGGTGCTCCCTGCAGGACTGCGCCACCTGCTCGGGCGTCAACTGCGGGAAGTCGACGAACTGATGCATGCGGCGCAGCGCGTTCTGCCGCTTGACGGCCTGAAGGAAGAAGCGGTTCTGCGACCAGGAGGCGATCGTTTCGTGAAACACGGAGTTCACCTCGAACCACATGTCCGGCGAGACCTCGCCTGCCGGCTTGCGCATCAGGCTCTCGTGCGAGGCCACGAGCCTGGCGAGCGCCGCCCGGTCGACGCTGTAGCCGGGCTGCTCGAGAGCGGCCGTCTCGACCGCGAGGCGAAAGGCGTAGCTCTCGCGAATGGCTTGCGGCGTGTCGAGGCTTTCGGTGAAGCGCCAGCCATGGCCGCGTTGGCGCTCGACGACGCCCTCGGCCGCGAGCCGCAGGAGCGCCCGCCGCAGGTCGCCGCGCGCGGCGCCGAGATGCGCGAGCATCGCGTTCTCGGTGACGTCCCGCGCGAGCCGGCCGCTCGCCCGCTCGCTGAGAATCCGCTGGTAGAGCTCGCTGCCGGCGGCCTTCGTCCTGGCGAAGCGCTCCACCGTCTGCGCGTCGATCCGCTGGCCGAGCTTGAAGCCGAGCCCCGGCTCCCGGCTGAGCAGCCCGTGCTCGCTCAACTCCACCAGGGCGCGCCGCACGGGCGTGCGGGAGACGCCGAGGCGACCCGCGAGTGGCTTCTCGCCCACCGCACAGCCGACCGGCCAATCCTCGTCGCGGGCCAGCCGGAGGATGTCGCCGACGATCTCGCCATGCAGCCCGCTCGCCATTCCGATCGCCTCGCCTCCTGGCCGATCAGGTTTGACAACCTCGCCGCCACCGGTCCAGTGTGTACATTGATGAGCCAAAAAACACAGGTGAGGCCATGATTCAACCCTTTCCGTTCGTGCCTGTGTCGGGCTCGCCCTATGAGCGGGGACACCAGCACGGCGCGGCCGTGCCGGATCGGGTCGCCCGCAGCGCGCGGCTCTATTCCGCCCAGCTCGACGGCCTCGGCTCGGACGCGAGAGTTCGCGGGCGTCTGATCGACGAGGCGCGGCGCGGCATCGCGGCCTTCGACGAGGCCTATCTCGAGGAGATGCGCGGCATCGCCGACGGCGCCGGGGTGCCGCTCGAGGCGGTGATCATGATCAACGCCCGCACCGAGATCGTCGCCAAGGCGCGCCTCCTTGCCAACCGCACCGACGCCGAGGACGAGGCGGACGAGGAGAGCCTCGCCGACGGCTGCACCGGCGCCATCATCCTGCCCGAGCGCAGTGCGACGGGCGGCGTCGTCCACGGCCAGAACTGGGACTGGCAGCCGGAATGCGCCGAGACGGCGATCGTCATGCGCGTCCGGCGCAGCGGCGGGCCGGACCTCTTGACCTTCGTCGAGGCCGGCGGGCTCGGCCGCCACGGCATGAACGAGGCCGGCATCTGCGTCACCGGCAACTATTTGCGCAGCGACCGCGACTACAGCCAGGAAGGCGTGCCGCTGGCGCTGATCCGCCGCAAGGCGCTCGAACAGGAGCACCTGGCGCTCGCCATGAAGGTGGTGGCGACGACGCCGAAGGCCTGCTCGACCAACATGATGCTGAGCCACGACAAGGGCTTTGGCATCGACTTCGAGTGCGCGCCGGACGAGGCCTTCCAGGTGCTGCCCGAGGACGGCCTGATCGTGCACGCCAATCACTGGGTCAGTCCCGCCGCGCTGATCAAGCTGCGCGAGACGGGCCTCTCGACCGCGCCGGACAGCCCTTATCGCGACTGGCGCGTCCGCAAGCTCCTCGACGAGCCGCGCCGTCCCTTGACGCGCGAGGACCTGAAGGCCGCGCTGTTCGACGATTTCCTGTCCCCCTTCTCGGTGTGCCGCCCGCCGCGTCCCGGCCAGCGCGGCGACATCACCGCCAGTGTCGCGATGATCCTGCTCGAGCCCGGCAAGGGCGAGATGGAGGCCGCGCCGCTGCCGGCGCTGAACCGCGCCTTCACCCGCTACAGCCTCGCCGGCGACCCGGTCGCCGTCGGCAAGGCGGCCTGAGCGCGAAAACCATCGCCCCGGGGAAGGGGCTACGAAACAACAGGGGAATCGACAGCCATGAACCGCCTACTCGCTTCCGCCCTCTTGCTCGCCGCCTCGGCGAGCCCCGCCGCGGCGCAATCCGTAACCGTCGCCGTGGCGGCCGACATCCGCAGCAACAATCCGGGCGTCAACCGCGACGACAGCACCGACGATTTCGCGCTCCAGCTGGTCGAGGGCCTCGTCGGCTACAATGAAGGCGGCAACGCCACCCCGCTGCTCGCCGAGAAGGTCGACCTCTCGGCCGACGGCAAGACCTACACCTTCACGCTGCGCGAGGGCGTGAAGTTCCACAATGGCGCCGAGCTGACCTCGGCGGACGTGCTGTGGAGCTGGAACCGCTACATGGATCCGAAGACCGAATGGCGCTGCCTGTCGGAGTTCGACGGCCGCAGCGGCCTCAAGGTGGAAGCGGTCTCGGCGCCCGATCCGCGCACCTTCGTGATGACGATCGACAAGCCGAACGCGCTCTTCCTCGACACCCTGGCGCGCACCGACTGCGCCATGACGGCGATCCTGCACAAGGATTCGGTCAAGGCCGACGGCAGCTGGGACAAGCCGATCGGCACCGGTCCCTTCAAGTACGGCGAGTGGAAGCGCGGCGAGTACTACACGATGACCGCCTTCGACGGCTACAAGTCGCCGGGCACGGGCAAGATCGACGGCTACGTCGGCTCCAAGCGGCCGTTCTTGAAGGAGGTCAAGTTCCTGGTCGTCAAGGATGCCGCGACCGTGAAGGCGGGTCTTCTCTCCGGCGCGCTGCAGATGAGCGAGATACTCCCGAGCGACGTCGACGAATTGAAGAAGGCGCCGAACCTCAAGGTCGCGACCGCGCCCAACGCCGTGCGGCACAACTTCCTGATCCAGACCCGCGATCCGGTGATGGGCAACAAGAAGCTGCGCCAGGCGATCGCCGCCGCGCTCGACTATCCGGAGCTCGTCGCCGCCGCCTCCAACGATCTCGGCACGCCGAACAATTCGCCGATCTATTCGACCTCGGGCTATTTCGGCGAGGTCCAGAAGAAGGGCCACGCCTACGACCCCGCGCGTGCCAAGAAGCTGCTCGAGGAGGCCGGCTACAAGGGCGAGAAGATCACCATCCTCGCCAACAAGCGCCCGACCGTGCCGAGCTTCCCGGCCGCGGTCGTCTGGCAGCAGATGCTGCAGGCGGTCGGCATCAATGCCGAGATCGAGGTCCTCGATTGGGCGACCCAGCTCGACCGCTTCAACAAGGGCAACTACCAGATGCAGTCCTTCTCCTTCTCGGCCCGCTTCGACCCGGCCATCGCCTTCGAGCAGTTCTCGGGGCCGAAGGACAGGCAGCCGCGCAAGACCTGGGACAATCCCGAGGCGCAGGCGCTGATCGACAAGTCGATGCTGATCTCCGACAAGGCCGAGCGGCAAAAGATCTTCGACGAGCTGCACCGCCGCGTCATCGACGAAGTGCCGATGATCTTCCTCTTCAACGGCATCGACGCGGTTGCCATGAGCAACAAGCTCTCCGGCTTCAAGCCCTGGCAGTCGAAGCTCAGGATGTGGGAAGTTTCGCCGGCCGGCTGAGGACCACGCGCGTTGCCGCCGAGGAGAAGGGAATGCTGCGCTTCGCGCTGACCCGGATCGCCATGGCGCTGCCGACGCTGCTCATTGTGGCGGTGTCGGTGTTCGTCCTCATCCGGCTGATCCCGGGCGATCCGGCGCAGCTGATGCTCGGCGACCTCGCCGACGAGGCGAGCCTTGCCGATCTCAGAGCGAGGCTCGGCCTCGACCAGAGCCTGCCGGTCCAGTTCGTGATCTGGTTCGGCAACGTCCTGCAGGGCGATTTCGGCCAGTCGATCAGCTCCCAGCAGGCGGTGCTGCCGCTGATCTGGTCCCGCTTCTGGGTCAGCGCGCAGATCGTCCTCGTCGCCGTGCTGCTGGCGAGCCTCGTCGCCGTTCCGGCCGGGGTGATCGCCGCCTGGCGGCAGGACTCGACGCTCGACCTCGGGCTCGTCGCCACGGCGACGCTGCTTTTGTCGATACCGACCTTCTGGCTCGGGCTGCTGCTGCTGCTCTTCTTCGGCCTGAAGCTCGAATGGCTGCCGGTCGTCGGCTACGTCTCGATCGGCGAGGATCCCTGGCGCGGCGTGCTCTACCTCGCCATGCCGGTCCTCACCCTCCTCCTGCACGAGATGGGCGTGCTCTTGCGCATGGGCCGGGCCTCGACGCTGGAGGTGCTGCGGCTCGACTACATCACCCACGCCCGGGCCAAGGGCCTGTCGGAGTCCGCCGTCCTCTGGCGGCACGCCTTCAAGAACTCGTTCGGCCCGACCTGGACGCTGATCGGCCTCGTCCTCGGCAACCTCTTGGGCGGCATTGCCGTCGTCGAGACGGTGTTCACGATCCCCGGACTCGGGCGGCTGCTTGTCGACGGCATCTTCGCCCGCGACTATCCCGTCATCCAGGGCTGCCTGTTGTTCGTCGCCTTCACCTACGTGATGGTGAACCTCGTCGTCGACCTCTGCTATCCGATCTTCGACCCGCGGGTGACGGCGGAATGAGGCGCCCGGCGGCCAATCTCGTCATCGGCGGCGCCATCATCGGCACCCTCGTCGTCGTCGCCCTCGTCGGCGCCGTGTGGACGCCCTACGACCCGCTGCAGCTCAGCTTCCGTGCCAAGCTCGCAGCCCCGAGCGCCAGCCACTGGCTCGGCACCGACGAGTTCGGCCGCGACGTGCTGAGCCGGCTGATGGCGGGCGCGGCGACGAGCGCCTGGATCAGCCTCCTCACCGTCGGCCTCGCGGTCTCGCTCGGCACGCTGATCGGCGTCCTCTCCGGCTATGTGCGCGGCTGGTTCGACCGCATCGTCATGGCCTTCAACGACGCCCTGCTCGCCTTCCCGGGCATCCTGCTGGCGCTCGGCCTGCTCGCCGTGCTCGGCGCCAACAAATACGGCATCATCGTCGCCCTCGGCCTCGCCTATGCGCCCTCCGTGGCCCGGATCGTGCGAGGCTCGGTGCTCTCCTTGCGGGAGCGCGAGTTCATCGCCGCCTCGCGGGTGATGGGCAATTCGGAGGCCTTCACGATGGCCCGCCACGTGCTGCCGAACTGCATCGCGCCTTTGACGGTGTTCGCGACCTCGATGTTCGGCTGGGTGCTGCTCGCGGAAAGCTCGCTCTCCTTCCTCGGCCTCGGCGTGCCGCCGCCGGCGCCGACCTGGGGCAACATGCTGGCCGGCAGCCGCAGCTATATCGGCCAGGCGGTCTGGCTCGGCATTTTTCCGGGCCTCTGCATCTCCATCACGCTGCTCGGCATCAACCTCTTCGGCGACGCGATCCGCGACCGGCTCGACCCGCGCATGCGGGGCGTGCGATGAGCAGTTCCCCTCCCCTCCTCGAGGTGAAGGGCCTCACGCTCCGGATCGGCGACGCGGGGCCGACCGTCGTCGACGATGTGAGCTTCGCGGTCGCCAGCGGCGAGATCGTCGGCATCGTCGGCGAATCCGGCTCCGGCAAGACGCTCGCCGCGCGCGCCGTGATGGGGCTTGTGCCGCCGGCGGTGCGGCTCGTCGGCGGCTCGGTGCGGTTCGACGGCGAGGAGATCACGACCATGCCGCCGCGGCGCCTGCGCGCGATCCGCGGCGCCAGGGTCGGCATGGTCTTCCAGGAGCCGATGACCTCGCTCAACCCGTCGATGACGATCGGCCGGCAGCTCGAGGAGGGCCTCATGCTGCATCGCAGGCTCGATGCGGCTGAGCGCGGGGCGCTGATCCGCGACATGCTGGTGCGCGTCGGCATCGGCGATCCGGAGGGCGCGCTCGCCGCCTTCCCGCACCAGTTCTCGGGCGGCATGCGGCAGCGCATCATGCTCGCCTCGGTGATGCTGCTGAAGCCCGCCCTGCTCGTCGCCGACGAGCCGACGACGGCGCTCGATGCGGTCGTGCAGCGCGACGTGCTCGAGCTGATGGTGGAGCTGACGCGGGCGAACGGCACCGCCGTGCTGATGATCAGCCACGACCTCGGCATGATCGCCCGCTATTCGAGCCGCGTCGTCGTCATGTGCAAGGGCGAGGTGGTCGAGGCGGGACGGACCGAGGATCTGCTGCGGCGGCCGAAGCATCCCTATACGCGCAAGCTCCTGGCGGCGATGCCGAAGCGCGGGCCGACACGCGCGCTGCCGCCGGCGGCGACGCCGATCGTCGCGGTGCGGGACCTCGTCGTCGACTATCCCGGCCGGCAGAGCTTTTTCAGGAGGACCGCCGGCAAGCGCGCGCTGCACGGCATCAGCCTCGAGGTACAGCCGCGGCAGGTGGTCGCCGTCGTCGGCGGCTCCGGCTCCGGCAAGACGACGCTCGGCCATGTGATCGCGGGGCTCGTGAAACCCTCGGCGGGCGAGATCCTGTTCAATGGCCGGTCGATCGCCCGAAACGACGCCGCATTCTGGGACTACCGGCTGAACTGCCAGATGGTGTTCCAGGACCCCTACTCCTCGCTCGACCCGCGCATGACCATCGGCGATCTCGTCGGCGAGCCGCTGCGGCTCGTGAAGAGCATGGGCAAGGCGGAGCAGGCGGCGCGCGTCGCCGAGGTGCTGGCCGAGGTCGGGCTCGCGGACGGCTCTGCGCGGCGCTATCCGCACGAGCTGTCCGGCGGCCAGCGGCAGCGCATCGCCATCGCCCGGGCGATCGTGCGGCGGCCGAGCTTCGTGATCGCCGACGAGCCGGTCTCGGCGCTCGACGTCACCGTCCGCGCGCAGGTGCTGGAGCTGTTCGCCGAGCTGCAGCGCAAACACGGCTTCTCGTGCCTGTTCATCAGCCACGATCTCGGCGTCGTCGAGCAGGTGGCCGACCGCGTCGTCGTCATGCACGAGGGCCGCATCGTCGAGGAGGGCAGCCGCGATGCCATCTTCGACGATCCACGGCATGATTACACGCGGGCGCTCCTGTCGGCCGTGCCCGGCCTCGAGAGCACCACGGATGGCGGCGTGCGCATGTTCTGGCGACTCGAGCGGGACGAGAGCAAGCGCACCGCGGAGGCCGCGGTCCGATGAGCCCGGCCGCCGGGGACGAGGGAACGAGAGGCATGCGCAATAGCGAGGCCGTCTGGCGCCTGGCGGACGAGAAAAGCGAGAACTTCGCTGCCCTCAGCGACCGCGTCTGGGCGACGCCGGAGCTGAATTTTCAGGAGCACCGCTCGGCCGCCGAGCACATCGCCGCGCTGCGCGCCGAGGGCTTCCGGGTCGCGACCGGCCTCGCTGGCATGCCGACCGCCTTCACGGGCGAGGCGGGCACGGGCGGCCCGGTGATCGCCATTCTCGGCGAGTTCGACGCGCTGCCCGGCCTCAGCCAGGAGGCCGGCACCGCCGAGCAGCGCCCGGTCGAGCCCGGCGGCAACGGCCATGCCTGCGGCCACAACCTGCTCGGCGCCGCCTCGCTGCTGGCGGCGACGGCGGTCAAGGACTGGCTCGCCGCGACCGGGAACGAGGGCCGCGTGCGCTACTATGGCTGCCCGGCCGAGGAGGGCGGCTCGGCGAAGGGCTTCCTCGTCCGCGCCGGCCTCTTCGACGACGTCGACGTCGCCATCTGCTGGCATCCCTCCGCCTTCACCGGCGTCAATGCGCCGTTCTCGCTCGCCGACGTCGAGCTGGAATTCGCCTTCGACGGGCGCGCCGCGCACGCGGCGGCCGCCCCGCATCTCGGCCGCAGCGCGCTCGACGCGGTCGAGCTGATGAACATCGGCGTCAATTATCTGCGCGAGCACATGCCGCCCTCGGCGCGCGTGCATTATGCGCTGATCGACGGCGGCGGCATCGCCCCGAACGTCGTGCAGGCGCATGCCGTCGTCCGCCACCTGATCCGCGCCGCGACGCTGGCCGAGATGTGGGAGCTGGTGGAGCGGGTGAAGAAGATCGCCGAAGGCGCCGCCCTGATGACCGAGACGCGGGTGACGAGCTGCCAGCTCTCCGGCGACGCCAACCTCGTCGGCAACGCGGCGCTCGAGCAGGCGATGGACGCCGCCATGCGCCGGCTCGGCCCGCCGCGCTTCGACGACGCCGACAAGCGCTTCGCCGCCGAGATGCAGGCGACGCTGCGGCCCGAGGACATCGCCGCCGCATATGCGCGCAACGGCCTGAAGCCGCGCGCCGGCGAAGCGCTGTACGAGGACATCTATCCGCTCGACGCCACGCTGACAGGCTCGGTCGGCTCGACCGACGTCGGCACCGTGAGCTGGGTCGTGCCGACCGTGCAGTGCCGCGTCGCCTGCTATGCGGTCGGCACGCCCGGGCACTCCTGGCAGCTCGTCGCGCAGGGCAAGGCGCCGGCCGCGCACAAGGGCATGGCCTATGCCGCAAAGGTCATGGCGACGACCGCGGTCGACGTACTCAGCGACCCCGCCCTGCTCGCCCGCGCCAAGGCCGAGCACGCGGCCTTCCGGGCGGACAACCCGTTCGACAATCCGATCGGCGCCGATATGCAGCCGCCGCTCGACATGGCCGCCCGCTGATCCCACGTGCACCCTTTGGAGGAGACCCATCGATGAAAGCGATCGCAGTCTCGATCATCGCAACGAGCCTCGGCCTCAGCCTCGCGGCACCGGCCTTCGCGGCCGGCGACACGCTGCGGCTCCGGCTCAACTCCGACATCCGCTCGCTCGACCCGGGCACCAATCGGGACGGCAACACCGACATCGTTCAGACGCACCTCTTCGAGGGCCTCGTCGGCTTCCGGGAGGATGCCTCGGTCGGGCCGATGCTGGCCGAGAAGATCGACGTCTCCGAGGACGGCAAGACTTATACGTTCACGCTCCGCGACGGGATGAAGTTCAGCAATGGCGAGCCGCTGACGAGCGAGGACGTGCTGTTCGCCTGGAGCCGCTATACCGATCCCACCACCGGCTGGCGCTGCCTCAGCGAGGTCGACGGCCGTGGCGCCGTCAGGGTGACGGGCGTCGAGAAGCAGGGTCCCAACGCGGTCGTCTTCACGCTGGAGAAGCCGTCCGCCCTGTTTCTGGCGACGCTCGCCCGGCCGGACTGCGGCGGCACCGGCATCTTCCACAGGAGCTCGCTCGGCCCGGACGGCAAGTGGAAGGAGCCGGTGACGACGGCGCCGTTCAAGCTCGGCGAATGGAAGCGCGGCCAGTACGTCGAGCTGCTGCGCAACGAGAACTATGTGCCGCTGCCCGGCAAGCGCGACGGCCTCGTCGGCAACAAGACCGTCTCGGTGCCGAAGGTGCGGTTCCTCATCATACCGGACGAATCCACCACCAAGGCGGCGCTGCTCGCCGGCGATCTCGACATCGTCTACGACGCCGAGAACGCCGACGTCGCCGACTACAAGGCGAACAAGGACATCGTCACCTCGACGGCGCCGACGATGGGCGTCAGCAGCCTCCTGGTCCAGACCAAGGATCCGCTCCTGTCCGACGTCCGGATGCGCAAGGCGCTGCAGCTGTCGCTCGACTTCCCCGAGCTCGTCGACCAGGTGACGGCCGGCCTCGCCAAGCCGAGCCACTCGCCGATCCCGCCGCCAAGCGCCTATTTCAAGTCGGCGCAGGCGGCGCCGATCGCGCGCGACCTCGCAACGGCGAAGAAGCTGCTCGCCGAGGCCGGCTACAAGGGTCAGCCGATCAAGCTGCTGACCAACAAGCGCTACCAGCCGATGTACGACCAGGCGATCCTCGCCCAGGCGATGGCCAAGGACGCCGGCATCAACCTCGAGCTCGAGGTGCTCGACTGGGGCACGCAGAACGACCGCTACCTCGCCGGCAACTATCAGCTGATGTCCTTCAGCTACTCCTCGCGGCTCGACCCGTCGCTGTCGTTCGAGATGTTCTCGGGCGACAAGGCCAAGCAGCCGCGCAAGGTCTGGGACAATCCGGAGGCGGCGAAACTGCTGGCCGAGAGCATGGTGACGGCGGATCCTGCAAAGCGCCAGCCGCTGTTCGACAAGCTCGAGGCGCTCTACCGCGACGACGTGGCGATGATCACGCTCTATTCAGGCGTGCGGACGAGCGCCGCCCGCTCGAACGTCGCCGGCTACGAGAGCTGGGCCCTCGGCTCGCCGCGCGCCTGGGGGGTGTCGTTCAAGGAGTAGGGTTTTGCCTCCACGGGAAGGCCTCGCCGTCATTGCGAGGAGCGTAGCGACGAAGCAATCCAGCTTCCGGGCGCAGAGGAAAGGTCTGGATTGCTTCGCTTCGCTCGCAATGACGAGGAGAGGCCGGGAACGATGACCATCAAAAAACTCCCCCGCGCGACGACGGCCTCGAAGGGCGTCGATCCTGCCGGCATCGCCGCCTTCCTGGACGCGGTGGTGCGCGACCAGCTGGAGCTGCACAGCTTCATGCTGTTCCGCGGCGGCGCGGTGGTGGCGGAGGCGTTCTGGCGCCCCTATCGGGCCGACCTCGTGCACATGCAGCACTCGGCGACGAAGAGCTGGATGGCGACCGGCGTCGGCCTCGCCATCGCCGAAGGGCGCTTCGGGCTCGCCGACAAGGTCGTCGACTTCTTCCCCGAGCATCGCCCTGCCGACATCGGCGAGAACCTCGCGGCGATGACGGTCGAGGATCTTTTGACCATGCGCACCGGCCACCGAACGGGGATCTCCGGTGGCGAGTGGCGGCAGGTGAAGGAGAGCTGGATCGCCGCCTTCCTGCGCGAGCCGGTCGAAGAGCGACCGGGAAGAACCTTCATCTATAGCAGCGCCTCGAGCTACATACTCTCGGCGATCGTCGCCCGGACGACCGGGCAGACGATGCAGGCCTATCTCGAGCCGCGCCTCTTCCGCCCGCTCGGCATGGGCGAAATCCGCTGGGACCTCTCGCCCGAGGGCGTCAATCCGGGCGGCAACGGCCTCTCCTGCCTCACCGAGGATTTTCTGAAGCTCGGCGTCCTGCACCTGCACGGCGGCGCCTGGGAGGAGCGGCAGGTGCTGCCGGAGAGCTGGGTGCGCGAGGCGACCCGCAACCAGGTCGACGAGGTGATCATGCCCTCGCTCGAGGGCGGCCTGCGCTACACGCCCACCGGGACCGGCTCGGCGGCCGACCGGCGCGAGGGCTATGGCTACCAGTGGTGGATGACGCCGCATGGCGGCTACCGGGCATCGGGCCTCTTCGGCCAGCAGTGCATCGTGCTGCCCGAGGCGGACGCGGTCATCGCCGTCACCGCGGCGCTGCGCATAGGCGAGAAGCGCCTCCGCGATGCGATCTGGGGGCCCCTCGTCTCGGCGCTCGGGGCCGCGGCCGACCCCGCGGGCGAGCCCGGGCTTGCCGCGCGCCTCGCCGATCTAGCGCTACCCCAAGTGACGGGCGCGCCGCATTCGCCCCTCGAGGGGATCGTGAGCGGCCGCCGCTGGCGAATCGTGCCCAACGAGGATTCGGTCACCGAGATCTCCCTCGACTTCGACGACGGCCGCTGCGTCTACACGCTCACCGACCACCGCGGCACGCACCAGATCGCGGTCGGCCTCGGCAGGGCGATCGAGGGCGACACGACGATGACCGGCAACCGCCTGCACCACGAATACCAGCCCGAGAGGATGCGCGTCGCCGCCGAGGGCGCGTGGGCCGACGAAAAAACCTTCGTCATGCGCTGGCAGTTCGTCGAGACCGCCTTCGGCGACACCGTAGTCATGCGCTTCGAGGGCGACGGCGTGCAGCTCGCCCGCAGCGTCAACACCAACGCCGCGGCGACGGAACGGCCGCTGCTGTCGGGCCGCGCCGCGCCGGCGGCGGTCGGCGCGTAAGCCAGCCCGCCTCGCCCGAAACTATTTCGGGCGCCAGGTCTGCCGGATGTGCGCCGTGATCACCTCGCGCAGCCGCTCCGGGTCACGGGCGACGAGCGCCTCGATCATCTCGAAATGCTCGCGGCTCGACTGCTCGACGCGCTCGCGCGTGAGCCATTGGCTGATCGGCGCCGACGAGGTGCGGCAGCGCAGATCGTCGACCAGCGCGACGAGCTCGCGGCTTCCCGAGATCAGCAGCAGCGCCTGGTGGAAGGCGAGGTTCGCCTCGTACTGCTCGAGCAGCGTGCCGGTCGAGATCAGGCGCTCGAACTGCCGCGCGAGCGCATCGAGCCGCTCGAGATCCGCGCGGCCGGCGCGGGCGGTGATGGTCTCGGCGAAGCCGGTCTCGAGCACGAGGCGCAGCTCGCGAATCTCCTCGGCCCGGGCATCGTCGGCATAGACGTAGTAGCCGCGATTGCGGACATGCTCGACGAGCCGCTTCTGGGCGAGGCGGTCGAGCACCCGGCGCACGTCGACGCGCGTGCAGCCGTAGCGCTGCTGCAGGTCGACCTGCTTCAGCCAGCTGCCCGGTGCGAAGCGGCCAGACTGGATGTCGCGGACGAGCCGGTCGGCGAGGTCGTCCACCAGCGGGCGCCCGGCCTCGTCCTGCGAGCCGGCTTCGGTATCGATCGCGGTCGTCATGCTTGCCGGATTTTACCCGAGCCGACGATGCCCGGCAGCCCGCTGTGCAAAAATTCCGGCCGCGGACGCGGCGCCGGCCGTTCGCTCGTCGCCGCCGGGCCGCCGATCCGGCGTGGCGCCTCGAACCGCCCCCGCCATCAGCCCTTGGCGAGGTGGGCGGCGGTGAAGCGGTCGGTGATCAGCACATCGAGGTAGCCGCCGCGCAGCGCGCCGCGGATGGCGGCGATCTTGCGCGCGCCGCCGGCGACGGCGGTCACCCGCGGAATGGCCTTGATCTCGTCGAGCGTGATGCCGATCACCCGCTCGTCGAGCGTCGTCTTGACCGGGGCGCCGTCGGCATCGAAGAAACGCAGGCTGAGATCGCCGACCGCCCCCATGCGACTGAGGGCGTCGAGCTCGCTCTGCGTAAAGACGTTGCCGCTGCGCGCCAGGAGCTCCGACGGCTGCACGGTGCCGATGCCGAGCATGGCGAGGGTGATGTTCCTGAAGTCGTCGAGCGCGGCGCGGACGAAGCGGTCCTCCTCGAGGATGCGGCGCGTCTCCGCGGTGCTGGCGACGCCGGGCGCCGGCAGCAGCACCGGCTCGGCGCGGGTGAGGCGCGCGAGCCGCGTCGTCAGCTGGGTGGCGTGGAACTCCATGCCCGGATCGCCCATGCCGCCGAGCGTCTGCACGACGCGCCGGGCGCTGACGCGCTTCAGCGGATGGATGCGGTCCACCATCCTGAGGATCGACTGGCTCCAGGAGGAGACGCCGATCACCTCGCCCTCCGACAGCGTCGATTCGAGGAAGAAGGCCGCCGCCTCGCCGAGCGCCACCAGGATCACGCCCTCGTCGTCGGCATCGCAGTCAACGACGATCGCCTCCGACAGGCCGTAGGCGGAGATCAGCCCGTCCTCGAGATCGGGATAGGTGCCGCGCGGGACATCGACGGCGATGCGCACGATGCGCTCGTCATGGGCGCGCTTCATCAGCCGCGACACCGAGGCCTGCGACAGGCTCAGCTTCTCGGCGATGACCGACTGCGTCAGCCCTTCCGAATAATACATGCGGGCGACACGGGTCATCAGCCGCAGTTCATTGCTCCGCGCCATGTCCCGGCTATCGCCCGCCTCCGCTCCAGACGCAGCATAGCAGCTTTCGGCGCGCCGCTGCCCGAAGGCCCGCCCGGACCTTGACCCGGAGCCGCGCGCATTCTACGCTGAATGTCTAAGTGGCAATGAATAAATATGCAAGGGAGACAGGGATGGGAGCACGTGGAGTCCTCATCGGCACGCTGGCGGCGGGCGTGTGCGCAGCCGGATGGGTGCCGGCCGCTTCGGCCTTCGATCAGGCCGATCTGCTGAAACCGATCACCAAGCCGCTGACCATCGTCTTCGTCCCGAAAGTCGTGCACCCCTGGTACGACGTGGTCGCCGCCGGCGCCAAGCGGGCGGCCGAGGAGCTGAAGAAGGAAGGCATCACCGTAAACGTCGTCTGGGATTCGCCGCCGCAGGCCGACGTCGCCGACCACAACCGCCGCATCGAGGCCAATATCGGCCGCAAGCCCGACGGACTCGCCGTCTCCTGCCTCGACGCCGCGACCAATGTGCAGCTCTTGAAGGAGGCGGTCACCGCCGGGGTCACCGTCACCACCTTCGACACCTATTGTGCGGACGATTTCGACTTCGTCGGCCACAAGGGCGACGCCCAGGATGGCGCCGACCTCGCCGAGTTCCTGGCCAAGAAGATCGGCGGCAAGGGCAAGGTCGGCATTCTGTCCGGCAGCCTCACCGCCGCCAACCATGTCGCCCGCGTCAAGGGCTTCAAGGAAGCGATCGCAAAGTATCCGGACATCAAGATCGTCTTCGAGCAGCCCGACGAGGACAGCCTCGAGAAAGCGGTGAGCCTCACCGAGAACGCGCTGCAGGCCAATCCCGATCTCGCCGGCATCTTCGGCTCGAACGCCTCGAACCCGATCGGTGCCGCCCGCGCGGTGGTCAATGCCGGCAAGAAGGGCAAGGTGACGATCGTCGGGATGGACGACCTGCCGGAGACGCTGCAGTTCATCAAGGACGACGTGATCGCCGGGGTGAAGGCGCAGCGGCAGTGGGAGATCGGCTATTGGACGGTGAAGTATCTCGTCGCCAAGAACCAGAACCACACGGTGCCGAAGCAGCACGCGACCGGCTCGCAGATCGTCACCAAGGACATCCTCGGCAAGTGAACTTCGGCGGCGCGGACGAGCTTTCGCCCGCGCCGCGTGCGGCGGCCATGCAGGACGTCTTCGGCGCCCGGAACGTCTCGCGCAGCTTCGGCGTCGTCCAGGCGCTGTCGGAGGTGACGCTCGGCATCCGCCCCGGCGAGGTGCACGCCGTCATCGGCGAGAACGGCGCCGGCAAATCCACTCTGATGAACATTTTTTGCGGCAAGCTCGCGCCGAGCGCCGGAACGCTCGTGCGGAACGGCGCGCCATGCGCGTTCGCCTCGCCGCTCGAGGCGCACCGCGCCGGCATCGCCATCGCCCCGCAGGAGGTCAATCTGGTGCCGGCGCTGACGGTCGCCGAGAACGTGCTGCTCGGCGACCAGACGCGCGGGGCCGCCGGCATCGACTGGAAGGCGACACGGCTCCGGGCCGCCGAGGCGCTCGACAAGATCGACCCCTCGATCGATCCGGACGCCACCGTCTCGCGGCTGTCCAAAGCCCAGCAGCAGATGGTGCAGATCGCGCGCGCCATAGCGACGGATGCGACGATCCTCATCTTCGACGAGCCGACGGCGGCGCTGACCGACCGCGAGGCGGAGAAGCTCTTCAGGTTCATCGCCGCGTTCCGCGCCCGCGGCGGCTCGGTCTTCTACATCTCGCACCGCCTCGACGAGATTCTCGCCATCGCCGACCGCGTCTCGGTGCTGCGCGACGGCAAGCTCGTCGGCGAGCTCGACCCGAAGCGCACCGACAAGGACGAGATGGTGCGCCTGATGGCCGGGCGCGCCATCACCGCCGAACGCGCCGCAGCGCGGGCCGCGCCGGCGGGCGAGATCGTGCTGGCGGTGCGCGGGCTCTCGCGCCCCGGCGAGTTCCGCGACGTCGGCTTCGAGCTGCGCCGCGGCGAGATTCTCGGCATCGCCGGCCTCGTCGGCTCGGGACGCACCGAGCTCGGCAAATGCCTGTTCGGCGTCACGCGCGCGAGTTCTGGCGAGGTCGAGGTGTTCGGCGAGCCGGTGAGGATCCGCCACCCGGCCGATGCGATCACGCGCGGCTTCGTGTACCTGCCGGAGGAGCGCAAGCAGGACGGCATCTTTCCGCTGCTGTCGATCACCGAGAACACGGCGATCGCGACCTTCGACCGCTTCCGCGGCCTGCTGGGCCTGAACTTCGGGCAGATGGTGCGCGAGGTGGAAGACTATGTGAGGCGCCTGCGCATCAAGATCGGCCGCCCGTCCGATCCGATCACCAGCCTCAGCGGCGGCAACCAGCAGAAGGTGATTCTCGCCCGCTGGCTCCTGCGCGACAGCAAGATTCTCATCCTCGACGAGCCGACGCGAGGCATCGACGTCAATGCGAAATTCGAGATCCAGGCGCTGCTGCGCCGGCTGTCCGACGAGGGCCTGTCGCTGATCTACATCTCCTCGGAGCTGCAGGAGGTGCTCGACGTGTCCGACCGCATCCTCGTCATGCACGAGGGGCTCGTGAAGGGAATCCGGCCCGCGGCCGGCGAGACGCAGGAATCGCTGCTGCGGCTCGCGATGAGCTGAAGAGACCGAGCGCCATGACCGAGATTTCCGATACGACCGCAGGGTCCGCGACGGGCCGCGCCGCGCCGAGCCTGCTCGTGCGCTTCTGGCGCTGGGAGGCGAGCGGCATTCTCGTCGCCCTCGTCGTGCTCTGCATCGTGCTGGCGCTGACCTCTTCGAACTTCTTCTCCCAGTACAATCTCACCGTGGTCGTCCGGCAGGCCTCCTTCGTCGGCCTCGTAGCGCTCGGCCAGACGCTGGTCCTCCTCATCGGCGGCATCGATCTTTCGGTCGGGGCCGCCGCGGGCCTCTCGGCCATCATCGGCTCCCTGATGCTGACCCAGGCCGGCGTGCACCCCTACGCGGTCGTGCCGCTGACCGCCCTGTTCGGCGCGGCGCTCGGCGCGATCAACGGCTTCTTCGTCGCCATCCTGCGGCTCAATCCCTTCATCGTCACGCTGGCGACCTGGGAGATTTTCGCCGGCCTCACGCTCGTCATCACCCGCGGCTATCCGATCCGCCCGCTCGGCGAGGATTTTCGCATCTTCGGCCAGGGCACGATTTTCGGCGTACCGGTGCCGGTGATCATCTTCCTCGCCGCCGGCGCGATCCTCACCTTCGTCCTGGCGCGCACGCGTTTCGGCCGCGACATCTACGCCGTCGGCGGCAACCGCGACGCGGCCGAGCTCGTCGGCATTCGGGCGGGCCGCATCGAGTTCGTCGTCTTCGCGCTCGCCGGCATGTTCGCAGCCCTCGCCGGCATTCTTTACGCGAGCCGCATGGATGCCGGGCAGCCGTCCGTCGGCGAGGGCTGGCTGATGGGCGCCATCACCGCCGCCATCATCGGCGGCACCAGCCTGCGCGGCGGCCAGGGGACGATCGTCGGCACGATCCTCGGCGCCCTGCTGATGGCCGTGCTCGCCAACGGCATCGTGCTGCTCAGCGTCTCCGGCTACTGGGAGCGGGTGATCGTCGGCTCGGTGGTGCTGATCGCGATCCTGGTCGATCTGTTGCGAAGGAGATAAGGCCTCGACCGCGGGCGATGCCCCGCCGCCATGCGAGGAGCGTCAGCGACGAAGCAATCCAGCTTTCGAGCGCCGCAAGACAAGCTGGATTGCTTCGCTTCGCTCGCAATGACGAGGTGGGTGCGAGTTCTATCGTGCCCACGAACGAAAGCCGCCGGTCCGCGAGGGACCGGCGGCCGGGCGGCAAGGCCCCGAGAGGGGGCGATATCTCAGTAGCCGTAGCCGCCGTAGGAATAGCTGTTGTAGTAGTGCCGCTTCGGTGCATAGTAGTGATTGTAGTAACGCTTCGGCGCGACGTAGACGTAAGGCGCCGGCGCGACGTAGACCTTGTAGCCATATCCGTAGCCGTAGCCGCCGGCCGAGGCGGTGGTCGGTGCGAGGGCGGCGGCGCCGATGGCGAGGGTCGCGGCGGCGGCGGCGAGGATGGTCTTGGTCATCGGAAGTGCCCCTGGTGTCTGGTGTGGCCGAGACCGTCTCGACCTGATGGGGCCTGTTCTAGAAGGGCCGGCTTGAACCGTTCCTGAGGGGCGCGTTTAGACAGCGTTCATCGCGCTTTTTTTGCGGACGGCCGCGTCGGCGCCTCGACGCCGCCGCTCGCTCCTCGTCGTCCTGCGGCTCGACCGCAGGACCCATCTTCTGCGCGCAGCACCGGCGGCCGGGAAGATGGATCCTGCGCTTTCGCGCAGGATGACGAGCGGAGAGGCTCGCGCAGGATAACGTGCGGACAGGTTCACCCAGGACGATGAGCGGCGGCGGGGGGGGGGTTGGCCGAACGAAGCGCAGCCGCCCGCTCCTTCGTGAAAGCGGCCGCGATCGCTTGACCCGCCGGATCGCCGAGGATAGTTTGAAATACCAAGCATAAATGAATATTTATGCATACAGGAGAAGCAGGTTGGCTTTCGGTCAGGCGGTCCAGGCGGCGGCAGAGGTGTCGGCCGACGAGCTGGCCGAAACGGCGCGCCGGATCCGCATCTCCGTCCTCGAGATGATCGGCCGCGCCGGCATGGGCCATGTCGGCGGCGATCTTTCGGTCACCGACATCCTGACCACCCTCTACTTCGGCGTGCTGAACGTCCGGCACGAGCAGCCGCGCTGGGAGGGCCGCGACCGCTGCATCCTCAGCAAGGGCCATTGCGCCGCGGCGCTCTACTCGGTGCTGGCGATGCGCGGCTTCTTCCCGGAGGCGGAGCTGGAGACCTTCATGCAGCCGCTGTCGCGGCTGAACGGCCATCCCGACCGCAACAAGGTGCCCGGGGTCGAGGCCAATACCGGCCCGCTCGGCCACGGCCTGCCGATCGCCGTCGGCTCGGCGATCGCCGCCGAGCTGTCGGGCCAGAACTGGCGCACCTTCGTCGTGCTCGGCGACGGCGAGCTGCAGGAGGGCAGCAACTGGGAGGCGGCGATGGCCGCCGGGCACCGCCGGCTCGGCAGCCTCACCGCCATCGTCGACCGCAACCGTCTGCAGCAGGGCGCCCGCACCGAGGCGACCAATGCGCTCGATCCGCTGCCGGAGAAATGGCGCGCCTTCGGCTGGGAGGCGCTCGAGGTCGACGGCCACGACCATGCGACTCTGCTCTCCGTGCTCGGCGCCGCGCCGGGCGAGAAGCCGCGCTGCGTCATCGCCAATACGCGCAAAGGCAAGGGCGTCTCGTTCATGGAGGATCGCGTCGAGTGGCATCACAAGGTGCCGAGCGCCGAGCAGCTCGCGCAGGCGCTCGAGGAGCTCGGCGCATGAGCGCGGTCGAAGCCCCCTCCAGACCCTGCGCGCCGCAAACGTTCGACTGCCGCATCGCCTTTGCCGAGGAGCTGATCGCGCTCGCGCGCGACGACCCGCGGATCGTCGCGGTCTGCAACGATTCCGTCGGCTCGAGCAATCTCGGCGGCTTCCAGAAGGAGTTCCCGGAGCGGCTGATCAATGTCGGCATCGCCGAGCAGAACATGGTCGGCGTCGCCGCCGGGCTCGCCAATGGCGGCTTCATCCCCTTCGTCTGCGCCGCGGGGCCGTTCCTCACCGGCCGCGCGCTTGAGCAGATCAAGGCCGACATCGCCTACAGCGGCTACCACGTCGTGCTGTGCGGCATGAGCCCCGGCATGGCCTATGGCGAGCTCGGCCCGACCCACCACTCGATCGAGGACTTCTCCTGGATGCGGGCGATCTCCGGCATGACGGTGCTGGCGCCCGCCGATCCGGACGACACGCGGGCGGCGATCCGCTGGGCGGCCGTTGCCGAGCGGCCGATCTACATGCGGATCGGCCGCACGAAAGTACCAGCCGTGACGACACCCGAGACCACCTTCCGGCCGAGCCGCAACGCGGTTCTGCGCCAGGGTGACGACGTCACCCTCATCGCCATCGGCGGCATGGTGGCGCGGGCACTCGCGGCGGCCGAGAAACTGGCGGCGCGCGGTATTTCGGCGCGCGTGCTCGGCGTCTCGACGCTGCAGCCGCTCGACGCCGAGTCGATCCTCGACGCGGCGCGGGAGACGCGCGGCCTCGTCACCGCCGAAGAGGGCGTGACCTCGGGCGGGCTCGGCGCCGCCGTCGCCGAGCTCGTGGCTCAGGAGGCCCCGGTGCGGATGCGCATCCTCGGCGTCACGGAATTCGCGCCGACCGGCTCGCCGAGTTTTCTCTACGAGCATTTCGGCCTCACCGCCGACGGCATCGCCGATGCCGCGCTCGAGCTCGTGGGGTGAGCCATTGCCGGGCGCCTTCGTGCTCGCCATCGACCAGGGCACGAGCTCGACGAAGTGCCTGCTCGTCGATGCTGCCGGCAGGGTCGTCGCGCGCGGCATGGCGCCGCTCGGCGAAAGACATCCGCAGCCGGGCTGGGTCGAGCAGGATGCCGGCGAGCTTCTTCTCAGCGTCCGCCGCGCCGTCGCCGATTGCCTGAAGGCGCATGATCCGCGCGCCGTCGCCGCGGTCGGCATCGCCACGCAGCGCGAATCCTGCATCGCGTGGGAGCGCGCGACCGGCGCGCCGCTGACGCCGCTGCTCTCCTGGCAGGATCAGCGCACGGCGGCGCTCTGCGACGACCTGCGCGCCGGCGGCCACGAGCCGCTGATCCGCGCGCGCAGCGGCCTGCCGCTCGACCCGATGTTCTCGGCCGTCAAGGCCCGCTGGCTGCTCGACCGCATCGATCCAGACCGGACCCGCTCGCGGGCGGGCGAGATCGTCGTCGGTACCGTCGACGCGTTCCTCCTCGCCCAGCTCGGCGGCGAGCCGGTCATCGAGGCCGGCAACGCCTCGCGCACGCAGCTGATGGATGTGCGCCGTGCGGCTTGGGACGACGATCTCTGCCGCCTGTTCGAGATACCGATGGCGCCGCTGCCGCGCATCGTCGCCTCCACCGGCCCGTTCCCGGCCGCGCGAGGGCTCGATCCACTGCCGGACGGCACGCCGATCCTCGCCGTGATGGGCGATTCGCATTCCGCCCTGTTCGCGCACGGCGCCTTCGTGCCCGGCGCCGCGAAGGCGACCTACGGCACCGGCACCTCCGTGATGGGCCTCGTCGACGACGCGGCGACGCTCGACCCAGGCCTGTGCCTCACCATCGCCTGGCAGATGGACCGCGTCGTGCAGCTCGCGGCGGAGGGCAATATCCGCGCCTCCGGCTCGACGCTGCGCTGGGTGGCCGAGACGCTCGGCATCGGCACCGCCGAGCTCGCCGCTCTTGCGCATGGCGCCGATGCCGAGGGCGTCGCTCTGGTACCGGGCTTCAACGGCCTCGGCGCGCCGTGGTGGGACCGCGACGCGGTCGGCCTTCTGGTCGGCTTCACGCTCGGCACGCCGCGCGCCGCCATCGCTCGCGCGGCGCTGGAGAGCATCCCGCAGCAGATCGCCGACGTGCTGGAGCCGCTCGACCGCTCGGTCGGCCGCGTCGAGGCGCTGTTCGCCGACGGCGGCGCGGCGATGAACGACGACATCATGCAGCTGCAGGCCGATCTGTCGGCGCGGCCCGTGCTGCGCTCGGCGACGCCGGAGCTGTCGGCGCTCGGCGTCGCGCACATGGCCGGGATCGGCGCCGGGCTCTGGACGCTCGACAGCCTGCGCGCGCTGCCGCGCGAGCGGGAAAACTTCGCGCCGCGCATGCCTGCGGC
>JAEZCD010000154.1 GCA_023430145.1 Pseudomonadota bacterium | reverse complement strand
CGCCTCCGGCCCGCCCCCCCCCGCCCCCCCCCCCCCCCCCGCCGCCGCTTCCTGGCGGCGGGTGCCGAGGCCCTCAGCGTCAAGCCCGGCAAGGTCGGCGTGTTCGAGGCGCAGGCGATCGCCGAGGCGGCGCGCGCGGCCGGCGCCGGCGTTTGCGCGGGCATGTATGCCGAAAGCCTGCTCGGAACGCTCGTCAGCCTGCAGGTCGCCGCCGCGCTGCCCACGCCGCTGCTGCCGGCCGAGCAGAGCTTCTTCCTGATGATGTCGGACCAGATCACGGCCGCCGGCCTCGACCTGCGCGACGGCGTCGCACATCTGCCGGCGGAGCCCGATCTCGCCAGCCTCGTCGACTGGGAGAAGGCGGCGCGCCTCGCGGGATAGAGTGGAGGACGGGCAGTCTACGCGGAGATCACCGAGCCCCGGAGATGCAGCCGCGGCTCGCAACGGACGGTGACCGCCGAATCCGCCTCGCCGCGCATGCGTCGCAGGAGGAGGTCCCAGGTGGAGCGGACGAGTTCGCCGGTCGGCTGCTCGATGCAGGACAGCGTCGGCGTGGCGGCGAGCGCCCAGGTCGGCTCCTCGGCGACGAGCAGCGAGACGTCCTCGGGGCACTTCAGGCCGAGGGCGCGCAGCGCCTCGATGCTCCAGGCCGCGAGTAGGCTGGAGCTGGCGACGATCATCGTTCCGGGCGCGCGCTCGGCGAGCTGAGCGGCGAGAGCCTCCTGGTAGGTCTGCCGGCTCGGCCCGCATTTCAGGATGGTTACGCTCGCGTCGCGGGTACTCTTCAATCCCTCGCGAATGCCGGCGATGTTCTCCTGCACGACCGAGAAGTTCGGGAACTGGGTGGCGACGAGGAAAGTGCGCATCCCGCGCCCGACGAGCTCGCGCGCCGCCTGACGGAAGATGGAGCGGTGGTTCACCTGGACCTGGTCGAAGTCGGTCGCGCCGGGGGCGAAGCGGTTGATGATGACTGTCGGCATGCCGGCATCGCGAAGCAGCGCCAGCACCGGATCGGCACGGCGCGTCGGCAGGAGGATGACGCCGCTCGCGCGCGAGGCGACGAGGCGCTCGATGCGGGCCAGCTCGCGCGCCGGATCGTGCCGGGTGATCATCTCGACGAGCTCGTAGTTCGCAGCCGAGGCCTGCTCCTCGAGCCGGTCGGCCATGGCGACGAAGTTCGACGAGGTCGCGTTCGGAACGCATAGTCCGACCATCGGGTAGCGCTGCGTGCGCATGCCCTTGGCGATCAGGCTGCCGGTGAAGGACAGCGCCTCGATGGCGTTCCTGACCTTCTCGCGCCGCGCCTCGGTGACATGGGCGCGATTGTTGATGACGTTGGAAACGGTGCCGACGGACACGCCGGCGAGCGCCGCGACGTCCGTAATCGTCACCTTGCGTGACGGGGTCCTGGTCTGCGCCTTCTTCGCCATCCCGCTCCGACCGCGCTGCGGCCACATGCATTCTCCTTGCCGATCTGTGAAGCCTTTCAAGCAAGAAGGCAAGGTCGCACGGCGCAGCTCACGTCCACCAATGGTAGCCGAGGATGCGCCGCCGCCGCTCGGTGCCGCACAGGGAAGCGCCGACGCGCCGGCGGTGCGGCGGTGCGGCCGGCGCGCTGGGCGATTGACAAGCAGACGCCGACTTCGCATGATGGCCGCTAATGAACCGGTTCAAAAAATCGAGCTTACGAGGCTCGAATGGGGAGGGTACTCGCATGCGCAGGATCGGACTGATCGGCGCGCTCGCCCTGAGCGCGCTGTCCTTCGGCATCGTCGGGCCGGCCTCGGCCGACGGACTCGTCGTCGGCGCGCTCTTGCCGCTCACCGGGCCGGCCGCACCGATCGGGCTCGAGGAGCAGCAGGGCGTGCAGTTCGCCATCGACGAGATCAACGCCAAGGGCGGCCTGAACGGCGTGCCGGTGAAGGTCGTCTTCGACGACAGCCAGGGCAAGCCCGACCAGGCGGTGCTCGTCTTCAACCGCATGACCGATCTCGAGGCGGTGCCGGTGGTCGTCACCGCGTTCTCGTCGGTGTCGCTCGCCATCGCCCCGCTCGCCACGCGGCGCGAGCTGCTGGTCATCAACCCGGCCGCGCAGACCGACCTCCTACTCGACGCCTCGCCCTTCCTGCTGAACACCATCCCGCTGGTGCAGGACGAGGCAAAGGTTCTGGCCGACTACGCCGTCGCCAATATCGGCAAGACGGCCGCGATCATCTACGAGAACGCCGCCGCCGGCATCTCCGGACGCGACGACTTCAAGAAGTTCTTCGAGGCCGCCGGTGGCAAGATCATCGCCGACGAGCCGGTGGAGTTCGGGCAGACCAATTATCGCGCGACGCTCCTGAAGGTCGCCGCGGCGCGTCCCGACTTCGTCTACATCGCCATCACCCAGAGCCACGAGGCGATGGCCGACCAGGTCGGTCAGGTGCCGGGCTTCCCGGTCGGCATCGGCAACACCTTCTCGCGCCCGTTCTTCGGCCATCGCTCCACCGAGGGCTGGTATCAGACGGCGATCGTGTCCGGCTATCCCGACGAGGCGACGCTGAACCGCTTCAAGGCGAAGTTCAAGGTGAGCGACATGGGCTTCTTCGCCCGCGAGTACTACAACGCCACCAACATCATCCTTCAGGCCGCCAAGAAGGTCCTCGACGGCGGCGGCAAGCTGACCGGCACCTCGCTCAGGGATGCGATCTTCAAGATCGGTGCCTTCAAGTCGGACATCGCCGACATCGTCTTCACGACGAACACGGCCTCGCGGCCGGTCGAGATCATCAAATATGTCGGCAAGGAGCGGAAGGTGATCGCCGTGTCCGGACCCGGCAAGGCGAACTGACGCCCGGACCCCGATCCACTCACCGCCCCCAGGCTGCGATGCTCTACCTGTTCCTGGCTGCCGACGGCGTCGTGACCGGCTGCGCCGTCGGTATCGTGGCGATCAGCTTCGCCTATTTCTACGCCACGACCGGCATCTTCCACGTCGCGCATGCCGGCATCTACACCTTCTGCGGCTACATCGCCTGGTATCTCGTCGGGCTCGGAATGCCGTTCGTGCCGGCGCTGCTCCTCGCCGTTCTCGGCGGGGCGCTGATCGGGGTGGCGATCCAGGGGCTTCTCTATGCGCGGCTGACGGCGAGCGGCGCATCGCCGCTCGTCATGCTGATCGCCGCGATCGGCGCCCTGACGGTGCTGCAGAACGTCGCCGCGATCCTGTTCACGCCGAACATCGTCCAGTTCGACCTGCCGTGGCGGACGCAGTTCGTGCAGATCGGCGTGCTCGCCTTCAGCGTGCCCCAGCTGCTGATCCTCATCACGAGCCCGCTGCTCTTCGTCGGCCTCGTGCTCTTCTCGCGGTACACCCACCTCGGCAAGCAGATCCGGGCGGTGGCGTCGAATGCCGAACTCGCCGAGATCACCCGGCTAAACCCCCGGCGCGTCGTCGTCATCGTCATGGCGATCGCCTCGGCCCTCGTCGCCGTGCCGGGCGTTCTCGTCGGCGTCGACCAGGCGCTGCAGCCCTACAACTCGCTCATCATTCTCCTGACCGCCGTGGTGGCGATGATAGCCGGCGGCATCGGCAGCCTCACCGGCGCATTCCTGATGTCGATCATGCTCGCCGTCGTGCAGAGCCTGTCGGTAGCCCTCGTCTCCGGCCGCTGGAGCGTCGCGGTGGTGTTCGCGGTCTTCATCGCCTTCATCCTGATCCGGCCGGAAGGCCTCGTCAGGCGCAAGTTCAGCCGGGCGATCTGAGGGGCGCGCGATGAGCTTCGTCCTCAGCTTCGTCGTCATGGCGCAGATCTTCTCGATCGTGGCGATCTCGACGAACCTGCTCATGGGCGTCGTCGGCATCTTCTCGGTCGCGCAGGCGGCCATCATGGGCTGCGGCGCCTATACCTATGCGGTCCTCGCGGTGATGGGCGTGCCGTTCCTGCCCGCCGTCGCCGCCGCGATGGCGCTCGCCGCCGGTCTCAACCTTCTGACGGCGCTGCCCTCGCTGCGGCTCGCCGGCGACTATTTCGTCATCACTTCGTTCGGCACTCAGCTCGTCGCCACCGCGGTGTTCATCAACTGGGCCGGCGTGACGGGCGGCGCAGCGGGCATGCGCGGCATCCCGCCGGCGGAGATGTTCGGCATCACCTTCGCGACCTCGGGCAGCTTCCTCGCCGTCTCGACGGTGGCTCTCCTGCTCGTCGCGACGAGCTTCTGGCTGCTCCTGCGCTCGCCCTACGGCAAGCTGCTGCACGCGATCCGGCAGGACGAGATTGCCGTCGTCGCCGCCGGCCGCAACGTGCTCGGCGCCAAGCTCGGCGTCTCCCTCGTCTCCGGCGCCTATGCCGGCTGCGCGGGCGCTCTCTATGCCGCCTATATCAGCTTCATCGACCCGGTCTCCTTCGACATCCACGTCTCCGTGCTCGTCATCACCATGGTCGTGGTGGGCGGTGCGCGGACGCTGGCCGGCTCGATCCTCGGGCCGTTCCTACTGCTGGCGATCCCGCAGCTGCTGGCGGTCGTCGACATCCCATCGACGCTGCTCGGACCGGTGCGGCAGCTGATCTACGGGCTGATCCTGATCGCCTGCGTGCTGTGGCGGCCGCAGGGTCTCGCCGGAAAGAGCCTCTGACGATGGCGTATCTGGAGGTCAAAGGCGTCAGCAAGCGGTTCGGCGGCATCGCCGCGCTGACCGACTGCACGTTCGCCATCCGGCCGCGCGAGACCTCCTGCGTCGTCGGGCCGAACGGCGCTGGCAAGACGTCGATATTCAACGTCGTCACCGGCTTCGTGGCCCCCGATGCCGGCCGCGTCGTGTTCAAGGATGCCGACCTGACGCACAGGAACCGCCGCGATCGGGTGCGGGCCGGCATCGCCCGCACCTTCCAGAACCTGCGCCTTTTCGAGGAGCTGAGCGTCCTCGACAACGTGCTCGTCTGCCTCGACGACGAGGCGGCCAACGACCCGCTGGCGGCGATCTTTCGGCCGCTGCACACCGAGACCGTACTGCGGCGCAAGCGTGAGCGGGCGCGCGGCTACATCGCGCAAGTCGGCCTCACCCACAAGGAAGCCGATCTCGCCAAGAACCTCAGCTACGGCCAGAAGAAGCTCCTGTGCATCGCCCGCGTGCTGGCGACGGAGGCGGAGCTGCTGCTGCTCGACGAGCCGACCTCCGGGCTCGCCGCGGCGGCGCTCGACAACATGGTCGAGCTGATCCACCGGCTGAAGGCGAGCGGCAAGACGCTGCTCGTCGTCGAGCACAACACGCGCATCGTCCGCCGCATCGCCGACGAGGTGCTGTTCTTCCATCGCGGCACGCTGCTTGCGCAAGGAAGGCCCGAGGACATCATCGCCAATGCCGAGCTCGGCAAGATCTACTTCGGCGAGGGGCACTGAGATGACGCTCCTCGCCAAGGATCTCGTTGCCGGATACGGCGGCAAGCCGGTCCTCGACAAGGTCAGCTTCACGCTCGCCGACGGCGAGATCCTCGCCTTCTTCGGGCACAACGGCGCCGGCAAGTCGACGACGCTGAAGGCCGTGCTCGGCCTCATTCCCGCGATCGAGGGCGAGATCGTGCTCGATGGCGAGCGCATCGACGCCTTGAGCGTGCACGAGCGGCTGCGCCGCGGGCTGCGGCTCCTGCCGGAGCGCCGGGGCGTATTCCCCGACCTCACCGTCGAGGACAACATCTCGGTCGTCGCCCGCGCCAACCGTCGCGGCGACGGGCCGGGCATCTCGGCCGCCGACGTCTATGACCTTCTGCCCGTGCTCGCCGAGCGCCGCAGGACGGTCGCCGGCGAGATGAGCGGTGGACAGCAGCAGATGCTGGCCTTCGGCATCGCGCTGCTCGGCGCGCCGAAGTGCCTCCTGCTGGAAGAGCCGTCGGTCGGCCTGCAGCCGGATCTGGTGGAGGAGCTGTTCGCCAAGATCTCCGACATCTGCAAGTCGCTGCGTGTCTCCTCGATTCTGATCGAGCACAAGATCGTCTCGGCGATGAAGATCGCCGACCACGTGATGATCATCAACAGTGGCCGGCTCGTCTTTCAGGGCAGCAAGGCGGACGCCGAGACGATCAATCTGTGGGACTATTTTTGAGGTGCGGGCGAGTGTCGGGATCGGATAATCGAATGAATTGGATCGACGCGAACGGCGTTGCCCTTCGCTATCGTCTGGAAGGCGAGGGGCCGACCATCGTGCTGGTCCACGAGATGGGCGGCACGCTGGAATCGTGGGATCGGGTGGCGCCGCATCTGGCGCGGAGCCGCCGCGTGCTGCGCTTCGATTGCCGCGGCGCCGGCCTGTCGGAGAAGATCACCGGTGAGGTGGAACTCAGCGACTTCGCCGCCGATCTTCTGGCGCTCCTCGACGCGCTCGGCATCGACGAGCCGGTGACGCTCGCCGGCTGCGCGGTCGGCGCCGGGATCGTCATCCGCTTCGCGCTCGACTATCCGGAGCGTGCGGCATCCCTGATCCTGCTCAATCCGGCGATCGACACGACGCCGGACTCGGGCGGACGGCTTGTCGAGCGTGCGCAGGTGATGGCCCGCGAGGGCATGCGCAGCATCGAGGCGGGCTCGCTCGACACCGGCTATCCGGAGTTTCTGCGCGCCCGCGATCCGGAGCACTATCGCAGCTTCCGCGCGCGCTGGCTCGCCAACGATCCGCGCAGCCTCGGTGCCATGTTCCGCATGCTCGCGCGGACGAACCTCTTTCCCGAGCTGTCGGCCATCCGAATTCCCGTGCTGGGGCTCGCCGGCCGGCACGATCCGCTGCGGCCGCCGGACTATGTGCGGGCCGTGCTGGCGCCCATGCCGCGGCACGAGTTCGCCGAGATCGACGCCGCCCACCACGTGCCCGACCAGGCGCCGGAGATCGTGCGCGAGTCGATCGCTGCCTTCCTCGACCGCGTGCATCCCGCGCCGCCGGCGAGGCGGTCGGCATGAGGCTCTTGGGAAGCCTGCGCTCGCCCTATGTGCGCAAGGTCCGCGTCGTGGCGGCCGAAACCGGCCTGCTCGACCGGATCACGCTCGAGGTCTGCGCCGTCCATCTCGCCGAGGCCGCGCCGGAGGTGATGGCGCTCAATCCGCTCGGCAAGATCCCGACGCTGATCGACGGCGACCAGGTCATCTTCGACTCGCTCGTCATCTGCGACTACCTCGCCGGGAAGGCGGGCCGCACCGACCTCATGCCGCAGGCGATGCCGGCGCGTCTCGAGGTGCTGAGGACGCACGCGCTCGGCGACGGCCTGCTCGACCTCTGCATCATGCGGCTCGTCGAGCGTGCCAAGCAGCCGGAGCGCATCTGGCCCGAGGTGATGACGGCGACGGCCGCGAAGATCGGCGCGACGCTCGATCATCTGAACGCGACACGCGAGCGCCTCGACGCGCAGGGCTGCACGGTCGGCACGCTCACTATCGGCGTGGCGCTCGGCTATCTCGACTTCCGCTTCGGCGACCTCGACTGGCGCGCCGGCCGCCGCAACCTCGCGGATTGGTACGCCGACCTCTCCGAGCGTCCGGCGCTGCGGCAGAACCCTTTCGTAGACGCGGCGCCGACGCTCGCCGGCAAGGTCCGCTGACCGGAGCAACGCGCATGATCCATACCCGCCAGATAGGCGACGCGCTCGTCACCAATCTCGTCGAATATTGCGGCCCGACGCACGACCCCTTCTTCGTCTATCCGGAGGTGACGCCGGAGATCGTCGAGCGGCATCGGTCCTGGCTCGCGCCCGCGCACTGGTTCGACACCGTCGGCCGGCTCGTGGTGGCGATCCAGATCTGGATCGTCCGCGCCGGCGACAAGGTGATCGTCGTCGACACCGGCGTCGGCAATCACAAGCCGCGCAGCACCAAGCGCATGGACATGCTGAACACGCTGGTGCCGGAGTGGATGGCCGCCGCAGGCGTGCCGTTCGAAGCCGTCACGCACGTGGTGATGACGCATCTACACACCGACCATGTCGGCTGGAACACGGTGCGGTCTGGCGAGGACTGGGCGCCGGCGTTCCCGAACGCGCGCTACTTCATGCCGGAGACCGACCTCGATTACTTCCGCGGCCTCTATGAGAAGGATCCGGTCGCCAACGCCTCGGTCGCCGACAGCATCGAGCCGATCGTCGAGCACGGCCTCGTCGACTTCATCGAGCCGGGCTCGGAGATCGCGGGGCTCCTGAAAGTGACCGGGGCGCCCGGCCACACGCCGGGCATGCTGAACCTCTGGATCGGCGACGGCGATCGGCGCGGCGTCTTCTGCGCCGACATTTTTCACACGCCGATGCAGATCGCTGAGCCGCAGCTCAACACCGCCTTCTGCGTGCTTGCGGACGCGGCGAAGCGGACGCGCCGCGACTTCCTGGAGCGCGTCGCCGATACGCCCACCCTCGTCATGCCCTGCCACTTCGGCACGCCGCATTGCGGCTACGTGCAGCGCCGCGGCGACGGCTTCGCCTTCATCCCCGAGCCGGCCGACGAGCGCCGCTTCGGCTGACAAACGACATCCCTCGAAGGAAGACGACGATGACCGAGAAGAAATGCATCATCACCTGCGCCGTCACCGGCGCCTCGCTCACACCCTCCATGTCGCCCTATCTGCCGGTGACGCCGAAGGAGATCGGCGATCAGTCGGTCGAGGCGATCGAGGCGGGCGCGGCGATCATCCATGCGCATGCGCGCGAGGACGACGGTCGGCCGACCAACGACGTCGAGGTCTGGCGCGGCTTCATCCCGCGGCTGCAGACCGAGACCGACGCGATCGTCAACATGTCGGCCTCGCTCGGCTCGTCGGCCGACGAGCGGCTGAAGGCCGTGCTGGAGCTGCGGCCGGACGTCGCCACCGTCATCGTCGGCTCGATGAATTACGGTCTCTTCAACAAGGCCAAGAACCAGCGCGTCACCGAGTTCGAGCGTGACTGGGAGAAGCAGGCCTTCGGCCCCAAGAGCTACGAGATCGTCACCCAGAACAGCTATGCGACGATTCGCCGGATGATCGACATCCTGGTCGATGAGGACATCGCGATGGAGTTCGAGTGCTACGATGTCGGGCATCTCTACATTCTCGACTACCACCTGAACGCCAAGCCCGGGATCAAGCGGCCGATCATCCTGCAGTTCCTGACCGGCATTCTCGGCGGCATCCCGTCCGAGATCGACCACCTTCTGTACATGAAGCGGACGTCGGAGCGGCTCTTCGGCGACGACCTCGAGCTGTTCACGCACGGCACCGGCACCGGCAACATCAAGGCAGCCACCTACGGGGCGATGATGGGCACGCATGTCCGCGTCGGCCAGGAGGACAATCTGTTCGACGTCGGCCACGTGCCGTTCAAGTCCAACGCCGCCCAGGTCGAGAAGATGGTGCGCATCCTCGGCGAGCTCGGCATTCCCGTCGCTACCCCGCAGGAAGCGCGCAAGACGCTCGGTCTGCCTGGATGAGGCGGGCCGCCGGATGGGGATCGTCAGCCGGTAGGATCGACGGCCCCTCCTTCACCCCGGCTGCGCGGAGACGCTCCGCGTGGCACTCGAGGGCAGGGGCTCTGCGCGGAGATCACCCGAACACACCGACGATAAGGCCACGCTGCCTTCAAGAAGCTTGGCCTTGGGGGCGGAATTAATTGCAGGAGGGAGCGCAGAAATGCGTGTAGTCGGCGCGGGCAAGCGCGTTTATAACAAGCGGTCACAACAACAAATCTTGGGGCAGGAGACGTCATGCCGAAGGGGGTCATTACCACGTTGCTGATCGCGGCGGCATCGGTTCTGGGCCACGGACTCGCGCAGGCGGCGGATTGCGCGGGCCTGAAGGGCCTGGAACTGCCGGGCGCCAGCGTGACCGGCGTCGAGAGCGTTGCCGCCGGGGCGCTCGCGGTCACCGATGTCCCGAAGGGCACCGAGAAGCAGGTGCAGTCGGCCCTCGCCGCGCTGCCCGCCTTCTGCCGCGTGCAGATCTCCGCAAAGCCCGGCCCCGGGTCCGACATCCGCATCGAGGTCTGGCTGCCGACGGCGGGCTGGAACAGCCGGCTGCAGGCGGTCGGCGACGGCGGCCTCGCCGGCTTCATCCCCTATGCGCTGATGGCCGAGGCTCTCTCCGCTGGCTACGCGACGACGGGCACCGATACCGGCCATGTCGGCGGCACGGCCGACTTCATGCCGGGCCAGCCGGACAAGCTTCTCGACTTCGCCTATCGCTCGACGAACGAGATGGCGAAAGCGGCGAAGGCGGTGACCGCCGCCTATTTCGGCAAGCCGCCGAGCAAGTCCTACTACAACGCCTGCTCGGGCGGCGGCCGCCACGGCATCACCAGCGCGCAGCGCTTCCCCGGCGATTTCGACGGCATCGTCGCCGGCGCGCCGTCCTGGAACCAGGCGCGGCTCGATGCGGCGCGCATCGGCATCAACCTGACGGTGAACCGCACGCCGGCGCACTACATCCCGCCGGCCAAGTACGAAATGGTGCATCGTGCCGTTATGCAGGCCTGCGACAAGCTCGACGGCGTCGCCGACGGCGTTCTGGAGAACCCGCGCGAATGCCGCTTCGACTACGCCTCGCTGCTGTGCAAGGGGGCGGACGACGCCACCTGCCTCACCGCCGAGCAGGTGGAGTCGGCCAAGGTGCTGACCTCGCCCTTCAAGGATCCGGCGACCGGCAAGGTGCTGCTCGAGCCGCATCTGCGTCCGGGCAGCGAGCTGCAATGGGCGACCATGGCGAGCCCGAAGCCGCTGCCGAACTCGCTGGCGCGCGTGCGCAACTTCCACCTCAAGGACACCGGCTGGGAGTTTCGCTACGAGAACATCGCCGCCGACGTCGAGCGCGCGGCGCAGATGGATGGCGGCCTCCTCGCCTCCGACAACTACGATCTCAAGCCCTTCTTCGACCGCGGCGGCAAGCTGATCCTGTGGCACGGCTGGGCCGATCCGCAGGTGCCGGCGGAAGGCAGCATCATCTACTACGAGAACGTGCGCAAGACGGCCGGGGCGCCGGCGACCGACGCCGGCATGGTGCTCTACATGCTTCCCGGCGTCCTGCATTGCCGCGGTGGCAACGGCGCCGACACCTTCGACCGTATGGGCGCGATCACCGCTTGGGTGGAGGATGGCAAGAAGCCCGGGCAGCTCGTGGCGACCGCGCAGTCCGGCGGCAAGGTCGTGCGCTCGCGTGCCATCTGCCCCTTCCCCCAGGTGGCGCGTTACTCGGGTACGGGCGACACGGCCGACCCGGCGAACTACGCCTGCGCCGCCCCGGGAGGCTGAGCCTCGCGGCAGCGGAAGGTGTTGGTGCTCGCGCGTTCGCGATCGGCGGGTCGCCGATCGCACGCGGGAAGCGTCCGCTCGCTGCAATCTGCCGAAGCGGGGCCGAAGCAGTGCCGGGGGGATGGTTTCAGGAAGGCGGGCCCACCGCCTCGGCGTGCAGATCGGCGGAGATCGGCGGACCGACCCGGAACGCGCGGAACCGCGCCCGGAAGCCGGCGCGCTCGGGCGAGCAGCACATGGGGCCGACCTTGACCGCGTCGGGCATCGGCAGGCGTGCGAGGCGCAGCAGCGTGTAGCGCGGCCGCTCGGCGGGAAGCGCCCACTCGACGCGCACCGTCCCGCCGTGCCGCGTCATCCTCAGCTCGAGCCAGTCCGTCCCCGGCGGCGCCGGCGCGGCCGACCAGTCCGAGAAGTCGCAGGTGACGACGGCGCTCAGCATCTGCCGCCCGTCGACGAGCTCGATCCCTGTCTTCACCCAGTTCTTGTCGTCGACGCGGAGCATGAGCCCCGCCTGGTCGTAGAGCTGCTCGTAGTCGCCCGCGAAGAGGACGCTCGCCGTGAAGTCCCCCGTCACGGCCCGGTAGCGCAGATGCCCGTCGTCGCGGACGAAGCCGTAGTGCGTCTTCCGCCAGAAATCGGTCCGCTCACCGGTGACGACCGTGAGCTCTCCATCCGCCTCCGCCCAGGCCGGCGGTTCGTTGAGCCACTCCATTCCTGCCTCCCCCGAAGGCGGCACGCGAGTGCCACCGCCTGGGTCGACATTAGCACCGGTGCCCGGTTCGGGGCCGCGGTGAGACTCTCGGGTCGCAGGGCTCAGTGTGCCCAGTCAGTGTCCTGCCGCGCCGGCGTCCTCTTCGAAGGGGCCGATGAGCCGGCGATATTCGGCCTCCGCGATGCCGTAAGAGCCGGCCGCGGCGGCGAGGAGCTTCTGCCGATCGCGCACCTGGATCAGCATGCGGGCCGAGCGGATGGCGCCGGTCCCCTCGAGCAGGTGGAGCGCGTCGGTCACACCGGCTCGCCGCACGCCCAGCATGATGCCGAGATACTCGTGCGACAGAGCGATGCGGTCGCCGAGCCGGTCCTGGCACATGAGGATCCAGCGCGCGAGGCGCTGGTAGACGCTGTAGCGGCCATTGGCGATCGTCGTCTGCGACAGCTGCAGCATCACGACGTGGAGATAGCGCAGGAGCAGCGAGCGGAGCGCCGCGCTCGCCTCGAGCCGCACGAAAAGCACGGACGTCGGCAGGCGATGCGTTCTTCCCCCGACCTGCGGCAGGCTCTTGTGCGGCGAGCGGTCGATGCCGAGGATCGCCATCGGCGGCGACATGCCCTCGTGGCCGAAGCAGCCGCCCTCGATCTCCTGGCCGTCAGGGTTCACGATGATCTCCGAGGACAGCCCCTCCTCGAAGAAGAAGACATGCTCGATCGGCTGTCCGGGCACGGCGTAGGCCCTCCCGGTCTCGAGCGTGAAGGTCTCGAGGTGCTCTGCGATCGCCTCCCAGTCGCGGTCCTCGAGCCGGCGAAGGAGCTGATTTCGGATGCCGCGTCTGTCGATCATCACCGCTCCTGTCGCGCTGCAGACTTCTCGCTCTGACCGGAATCGGACGGGAACACTAACGTCCATGAGGCGCTTTCGGTCGCATGCCCCGGTATCATTTCGATGTACGCGTCGGTTCGAGCGTCTTGATCGATGAGGAGGGGCAGGACTTGTCCTCCCCGGCGGCGGCGTCGAGCGAAGCCGAGGCTGTGGCGATGGAGATAGCGCTCTACCGCCTGCCCGGTCAGTCCGAACGGTGGGTCTCGGTCGAGGTTCGCCAGGAGGCCGGGCCGGCGATCCTCGAGGCGGTGGCGACGCTCTCGGTGCGGTGGCTCGACCGGTGACGCGGTTCGCGCGGGTTACGTCCTCTGGCGCACGAGAACCTCGCCGCGCTCGATCGCGGCGAGAAGCTCGTGCATTCGAAAAGGCTTGGGGATGAAAACGAGGCCTTCGCGCCCTCCCCCGACGACCTCCTGCGGAGCGCCGGACATGAGCACGACGCACATGCTTCGTTCCCGCGCCAGGGCGAGAAGCGAGGCACCTTCCTGGCGGATCAGTCCGAGGTCGAGAAGCATGACGTCGATACCGGACCCGCCGCCGTCGAGCAGCGCTCGAACCTCCGCTGCCGATCGGGCATGCGTCGCCCGATGGCCCTCTTCTTCGAGCATTTCGGCGATCGTGCACCCGACGAGGGGATCGTCCTCGGCGATCAGAACGTGCTTCTTGCCCAACGCCCCGATTTCCTGAAGCAAAGCCTGTCGTTCGCTTAAGGCAAGGCGAAGCTTGCCGCCATGCCATGTCCAGAATCGTACGGAACGTGGATGGCCGGCCGCGGCAGGCGCGTGGATGCTGCTTCACGCAGATTTGCTTCGGTCACGTGAAATGGAAGGTTTTCTCTGGGGAGGTATGAGTAATCCCGATCGTGATAGTGGGGGGAGGGCACGTCACGGACGGATCGTTCCAGTCGACCAACGGCGCAGAGTGCCGGTGTTCGGTACGGAAGCGTGCGTTCTGCGGCCGTCAATGATACCTATCCCGGTGCACGACCGCCTCCCACAGCGGAACACTTCCGGTATCGCTGCATTCTCCTGCGGTACAATCCACCCAGCAGGGGCAACATCCATGAAGCGAATTTTCCTCGCAACCTCTCTCGCCGTGCTCGCCAGCCCGGGCCTCGCCCAGGTGCAGACGAGTCCCGGCGCCGCGCCGATGCAGACCGATACGGCCGGATTCGTCTCCAAGGCCGCCATCGGGGACATGTTCGAGATCCGCTCGAGCGAGCTCGCGCTCGATCGGTCTCAGAACTCCCAGTATCAAACCTTCGCGACCAAGATCATCGAGGACCACCGGGCCAACACCGAGCAGTTGAAATCGATGCTGCAGCGGTCGGCTGATCTGCAGCGCATCCAGCTTCCCGCCGAGCTCGACCGGCCGCATCAGCAGAAGCTGCAGCAGCTCCAGTCGGCGACCGCAGGCTTCGAGCGGGCCTACAGGACCGCGCAGATCGAGGCGCACGAGCAGGCGATCCAGCTGTTCGACGGCTACGCTCGCGGCGGCGACAACGCCGATCTCAAGGCCTGGGCGGCAGAGAAGGTGCCGGTGCTGCGCAGCCACCTGCAGATGGCGCAGGCCCTGCCGCAGCAGCCCGCCCCGGGCACGGCGGCGACGCAGCCGGCTCCGGGTGCTGCCGGACAGCCCGCTGCACAGACGGCGCAGCCGGCCGCGCCCGTTCCGCAGGCGACCCAGCCCATGCAGGGGCAGCCGACGACTCAGCCCGTGCAGGCGGAGGTTGTGACCCAGCCCGTGCAGGGCCAAGCCGTGACACAGCCGGCGCAGGGGCCGGCCGCTGTGCTGTCCGCGCTCGGCCCGGGTCACATCCTAGCCTCCGACCTCGAGGGGACGACCGTCTACGGTGCGGCCGACGAGAATGTCGGCAGGATCGACGAGGTGATCCTCGACCAGAACGGTCGCGTGGTCGCGGTGACCGTCGGCGTCGGCGGCTTCCTCGGCATCGGTCAGAAGAACGTCGCGATCCCGTTCGAGGCGCTCGAGATCGTTGCCAACGATCGTGCCCGGGCCGCTCCTCAGGGCACCGTCCCCCCGGCGGCGACCGGCGGCGCCAGGACGGGCGGGGCCGCCCAGACCGAGACGATCAATCCCTCGCGCATCATTCTGCGCGGCATGACGAAGGAGGATCTGGAGCGCGCCCCGGAATTCCGCTCGGTCGCCCGCTAGAGCCGCATCTCGTGGGCACACGCGACGAGCCGCGGCTGAGGGGACGGCAGGGTCTCCAGTCAGCCGCCGCGGACGGCAAGGAGCGAAACGCTCCCTGCGAGCCGCTCTCCGAGGGAGCGCGGCTCGCCGACGAACGCGGCAACTATGGGCCGGAGGCGTCTGCAGAGCCTCGGAGGAGACGAGGCATCCCGGCAGAAAGCCGCCGTCCCAACGCGACCGGTCCGATCCTGCGCCGCAGTTGCGTCGATCTCGTCGAACGGCGCGGTAGGAACCCTTCTCAGCCCGGCACGTTGGCTGCGCTGATCGGGATGGCGTCGGCGAGTCTGCGCGGGCCCTGACCAGCATCCGGGGCGCCGGCGGCGCGGGCGCCGCCTTGCGGGCCGACAAGTCCGCCGCATCGAGAAAGGGAAGTCATAAAGAGCGGTGCGGCTCGACGGGCGACTCGAGGATGTCAGGCCCTGCGGAGCAGGCCACACGGCCGAAGGGGCGAACGAAGATGGGCACGATCGCCGCGATGTCGACGCAGAACCGGCTTTTACAGTCGCTGCTCCCTTCGACGCGACGAGCATCCTTGGCAACTCGGGGCGCGCGTGTCGGGCTGGAACGCGGCGCGATGCTGTACCGCACCAGTCAAGCGATCCATCACGTCTGGTTCATCGATGGTGGTGTCGTTTCGGCCTCCCATCTCCTGCGTGACGGAGCGGAATTGGAGGTGGCGCTCGTCGGAAGCGAGGGGATGGTGGGCGCGCTTCTGGCGCTCGAATCGCCCGTCACGCCGTTCACCTGGCGGGTATGCGTCGCCGGAGCGGCGATCGAGGTAACCCGGTCGGATTTCCTGAAGCTGATCGAGGAACATCCGGACCTGCGCGCGGCGGTGCTGGCCTTCGCCAACGCTTTCATCCGGCAGATTTCGCAGGCCGGCGCCTGCGCCGCGAGGCATACGATCTCGCAACGGCTGGCCCATTGGATTCTCGCCTGTCACACCAAGGCGGGGCGGCACGACCTCGAGATAACCCACCACTCGCTGGCGCGGGCGCTCGGAGTGAGGCGTGCCGGTGTGACCGCGGCGCTGCACATCCTCGAGGGCGCCCATGCCATACGGTCGGTACGCGGGCGCATCATCCTGAAGGATGTCGACGCTCTCAGGAGCCTCTCGTGCGGCTGCCCGACGGAGTTCCCGGAGTCCGGTGGTCCCCCGCGCCCGCGTGTCGAAGCCTGGAAGCTCGACCATCCCCTCGCTACGCCGACCGCGGGCGTCTTGCGCGGCGCCGACCTCGCCCGCGGCTGAGGCGACGGCGGGATAGAATCGAGGCAGGCGGAAACTCGTTGCCCGGCGGCGCCGGTTTGCCTCAGATGATCCGCGCCCGGATCGTCGTCACCAGCATCTCGGCGGCTATCACCACCGCGAAGATGGTCAAGAGCACCACCGCGACCTGGTCCCAGTAGAGCAGGCTCAGTGCCGTCTCCAGCGCGGTGCCGATGCCGCCGGCGCCGACGAGGCCGAGCACGGCCGATTCGCGGATGTTGATGTCCCAGCGGAACAGGGCGATCGACCAGAAGGCCGGCTGCACCTGCGGCCAGTAGCCCATGAGGACGACGCTCCGCTTCGGTGCGCCGGCCGCCTCCAGCGCCTCGATCGAGCCGGCATTGGCCTCCTCGAGCGCCTCGGCAAACAGCTTGCCGACGAATCCGACCGAGCGCAGCGCGATGGCGAGCGTGCCGGCGAGGGCACCCGGGCCGAACACGGCCACGAACAGGAGCGCCCAGACGAGCGAGTTCACCGAGCGCGAGGTGACGAAGACGAACTTCGCCAGCCAGTTCAGCGGCGGGTAGGGGCAGAGGTTGCGCGCGGCGAGGAAACCGAGCGGCACGGCGATGACGAGCGACAGGATGGTGCCGAGGGTGGCGATGTGCAGCGTCTCGATCAGCGAATCCAGCACGCTGTCGCCGAAATAGGCCCAGTCGATCGGCCACATGCGGGCGAACAGGTCGACGATCTGCTCGGGCGCGTCCCACAGGAATTCGGGGATGATCTCGACCGAGTTGATCGAGACGACGACGGCCGCCACGGCGACGAGGTAGAAGGCGAAGCGCGCGAGCCGCTGCGCCGGCGTGAAGCGATGCCACTCGCGGTGGATCGCCGCAGCACCCGACGTCACCGCGCTCACTGGCCCCGCCTCACTGGCCCCGCCCTCACTGGAACGTCCTCCGCGCCCAGCCCGAAACGATCTCGGCCACCATGATGAGCCCGACGATGACGATCAGGATGGCGAGCACGTAGTCGTAGTCGAAGCGCTGATAGGCGGTGAACAGGGTCGAGCCGATGCCGCCGCCGCCGACGATGCCGACCATCGTGGAGTTGCGCAGGTTCGAGTCGAGCTGATAGGTGGCGAAGCCGATGAAGCGAGGCAGCACCTGCGGCTGCACGCCCATGATGAGCACCTGCGGCAGCGAGGCGCCGGTGGCGCGCACCGCCTCGAGCTGCTTCAGCGAGATCTCCTCCACCGCCTCGGCGAACAGTTTCGCGATGAAGCCGATCGAGGCGACGATCAGGGCGAGGATGCCGGCGAGCGCGCCGAAGCCGATCGCCTTGACGAACAGGATGGCGACGATGATCGGGTGGAACGAGCGGCAGAGAGCGATCAGCGCCCGCGCCGGCCAGGTGACCCAGGGCGGCATCAGGTTGCGCGCGGCGAGGAAGCCGATCGGCAGCGACAGCAGCACGCCGAAGAACGTGGCGATGACGGCGATCTGCAGGCTCTCGACGACGCCGCGGACGAGCAGCTCCCAGCGATCGAAGTTCGGCGGGAACATGCGGGCGAGAAATTTCCCGCCGTGCTCGAGCCCGAAGACGAAGCGGTCCCAGGTGAAGCCGAGCAGCGAGCCGGCATAGAGGACGTAGATCGCGAGCGCCAGGAGCGCGATCCGGCCGGTCCAGTTCGGCTCGAAGGCGCGCCGGCGCGCTGGCGCTGCGGGGGCGCTCATTCGAGCCAGCTCTCGCCGCCGTAGATGGTCTTCAGGTCCGCATCGCGTAGGCCGCCGGGCGGGCCGTCATAGACGACGCGGCCGCCGCTCATGCCGACGATCCTCTGCGCGAAGCGCCGGGCCAGCTCGACATTGTGGATGTTGACGATCACCGGGGCGTGGCGCTCGGCGGCGAGCCTCGAGAGCAGCTCCATGATCTCGACCGAGGTTTTCGGGTCGAGCGAGGAGGTCGGCTCGTCGGCGAGGATCAGGTCCGGTTCCTGCATCAGCGCGCGGGCGATTCCGACGCGCTGGCGCTGGCCGCCTGAGAGCGCATCCGCGCGCCGCGTCGCGAAATCGCCGAGGCCGACCTCGTCGAGCAGCGCGAAGGCGTGGTCGATGTCCTTCTGCGGGAATCGCCGCAGCCAGGCCCGCCAGGCGCCGACATAGCCGAGCCGGCCGCAGAGCAGGTTCTCCATCACCGTCAGCCGCTCGACGAGATTGTACTCCTGGAACACCATGCCGATGCGGCGGCGGGCATCGCGCAATGCCGCGCCGCGCAGCGTCACCAGATCCGTGCCGCCGAACCAGATCTCGCCCGAGGTCGGCTCGACGAGGCGGTTGATGCAGCGGATCAGCGTCGACTTGCCGGTGCCGGAGGGGCCGATCACCGCCGTCATGCCCGAGCCCGGCACGACGAGGTCGATGTCGCGGAGCACCGGCACGCCCGGCCGATACTCCTTGCGCAGCCGGCGGATGCGGAGGGAGCGGGAGTCCGCTCCCTCCTCCACCGCGATGCGCTCGGCCGCGCTCACTGGGCCTTCTTCTTGGCCGCTTCCTCGGCCTTCTTGCGGGCGGCCTCGGCCTCCCGTGCCGTTTCCTTCTCGTAGGCGGCCTTGTTGTAGGGCGTGCCGGACTCCTCGGCGACGCGGCGCACGACGGCCCAGTCCTTCTGGTAGGTGATCGGGAAGAAGCGGTCGTCGCCGTTGAACTCCTTCGTCATCTCCGGCGTGAAGCGGAAGTCGTAGAAGCACTTGCGGATCTTCTCGGACAGCTCCGGCTTCAGATCGTGCGCGATGGCGAAGGACGAGGTCGGGAACGTCTCGCTCTCGTAGATGACGCGGAAATCGTCCTGTTTGATCGTGCCGCGAGTGACCATGCGCTCGAGCACGTCCGAGGCGACGGGGGCCGCGTCGTAGTCGCCGGCGATCACGCCGAGGGCGGACTTGTCGTGGCCGCCGGAGAACACGGGCTTGTAGTCCTCGTTCGGCTTCAGGCCCTGGTCGGGGAAGAGGACGAGCGGCGCGAGGTTGCCCGAGTTCGAGGACTGCGAGGTGTGCGCGACCTTCTTGCCCTTCAGATCCGAGAGCTTCTGGTATGGGCTGTCCTTCTTGACGACGACCGCGAGGTGGTAGCCGCGTACCTTCTCGGCCGTGCCCTTGGCGGCGAAAGGAATGGCGCCGGCCATGTTGACGGCAAAGCCCGTCGGGCCGGTCGAGAAGCCGGCGACGTGCAGCCGGCCCGAGCGCATCGCCTCGATCTCGGCCGAGTTCGACTGCACCGGATAGTAGACGACCCGCTTGCCCGAGCACTCCGACAGGTATTTCGTGAAGGGCGCGAAGATGTTCTCATAGACGGCGGGGTCTTCCACCGGCGAATAGGCGAAGACGATGGTGCTCGGGTCGCGCGTCTCCGCCGGCACGTCGGCGACGAGGTCCTTGTTGGCGTCGCAGTAGCGGTCGTCGAGCTGGCCGCGATTGGGGCATTCGGCGGCGCTGGCGGACATCGGCAGGGTGGCGAGGGCGCCGAGCGCCACGGCGGCGCCGAGGCGAATCGTCCAGTCGGTCATCAGTTTCCTCCTTCGAGGTGCTCTTCAAGGCGGGCACCGTTCGCGGCACCCTTGCAAGCCTCCCCGCCCCGGTCAACCTTTGTGACAGTTCCATGACAGTTCGATGACGGTCGCAACCATGTGGCGGATCGAAGCGCTGCCGAACGGGCAGGGGCCGGCGGGAGAGGAGGCGAGCGGGCCGGGCAGGTGGGATTAACAAAGAAGGCGGCGCCGAGTGAGGCCGATGCCATTGAGGGCGGAGAGCGGGCGATAACGGCGCCGGCGGACGGCTATGCCGGGTGCACGACATCGGCGCCGCGGTGGCGGCGAAGCTTCTCGGCCTGACGTGACAAGGGTCCAGGATCGTCGCGCTGCCCGGTCCCGCCGGGTCAGAGCACGGGACATCGTGGTCGGACGGCCCTCGACACGGGCCGTCGCACGCGATCGTCTTCAGGCGATTGCGACCCGATGCTAACGCAGGGGTGGGCGGCCCCCCCCCCCCCCCCCCCCCGCCCCCCCCCCCCCCC
>JAEZCD010000094.1 GCA_023430145.1 Pseudomonadota bacterium | reverse complement strand
GGATCCACCTTATGGAAACACGGGGAAAAATGGATCCTGCGCTTTCGCGCAGGATGACGACTGAGCTGGCGACGAGCCGCCTATCCCCGCACCGGCCCGAGCTTCGGCCCCCCGAGCAGCGGCAGGCGGTTGGCCAGAATCACCACCGCGAACGACACCACGAGCAGCATGATGCCGAGCACCGAGATGGCGCCGAGATCGCCGCTCTCGTTGAGGTCGTAGATGATCACCGAGACGAGCTTGGTATCCGAGGTCGTGAGGAGAATCGTCGCCGACAGCTCGCGGATGGTGCCGATAAACACGAAGCACCAGGTGGCGACGACGTTCGAGCGCAGCAGCGGCGCGGTGATCGTACGGAGCGCCGTCATGCGCGTCGCGCCGAGGATGCGGCTCGCCTCCTCGAGCTCGGGGTGCACGCTCTTGAAGGCCGAGGAGAGCTGCTGGTAGCCGGCCGGCATCTCGATCGTCAGGAAGGCGATCAAGAGGATCCAGAGCGTGCCGTAGAGCGGCAGCCAAGGGCTCGAATAGGAGAGGAACAGGCCGACGCCTAGCACGATGCCGGGAATGGCGATCGGTGCGGTGGCGAGATAGCCCAGCATGGGCGCCCCGGGGACCGAGCGGCGCGAGACGAGATAGGCGACGACGAGCGCGATGGCGGTGCCGATCGTGGCCGTCAGGAAGCCGAGCAGAAACGTGTTCTTCATGGCGAGCTGCGTCGCCGAGAACTCGAAGAACACGAAGTTGACGTGGCGGAGCGTCAGGTACTCCCAGCTCAGCGGGTCGGCGATGGTGCGGGTCACGGCCGTCTTCAGCAGCGCCAGATAGGGCAGGATGACGGTCAGCGACAGGACGGCGACCGTGAAGGCGATGACGAGCCAGCGCCAGCGCCCGAGCTTCACGAGCCGCGGCGCGCCGCTCTTGCCGCCGAGCGTCGTGTAGCCGCGCCGGCCGAGGATGCGGCTCTGCGACCAGAGCAGGAAGATCGTCAGGAACAGCAGCGGCATGGCGCAGGCCGCCGCGAGGCCGGGCTTCGGCGGATACTGGAACAGGCTCCAGATCTTGGTGGTGATGACGTGGAAGCCGGCCGGCAGCGCGAGGATCGCCGGCGAGCCGAACATGGTCAGCGACTGCAGCACGGCGATCAGCGTGCCGGCCAGCATCGCCGGCAGCACGAGCGGGATGGTCACCCGGCGCAGCGTCGTCCACAGCCGCCCGCCGAGCATGGCGGAGGCCTCCTCGAGGTCGGTCGGCACGCGCTCCAGCGCATTGGCCACCAGGGTGAACACGTAAGGGAAGGTATAGCAGGCGATGGCGAAGATGAGGCCGGAGAGCGTATAGATGTCGACGAGGTATTCGTAAGGCTGGTGGTTGAACAGCTTCCGCCAGACGATGTTGATCATGCCGCTGTTCGGCGCCGCCAGAATCTCCCAGGCGATGGCGCCGAGAAAGGGCGGCGTCACGAAAGAGGCGGTGACGAGACCGCGGACGATATGCCGGCCCGGCATGTCGGTGCGGGCGACGATCCAGGCGAGCGGCGTCGCGATCAGGCAGGAGAGCGCGCCGACGCCGAGCGCCATGCCGATGGCGACCACGAAGGGCCGCCGCAGCGTCACGTCGGTCACGAGAGCGGCGTAGTTGGCGAGGCTGAAGCGGCCGTCATTGTCGGTGAAGCTGTAATAGCCGAGCCAGGCGAGCGGCAGCACGACGAGGATCGTCAGCAGCGTCGCCAGCAGAACGAACACCGGCCATGACCAGTCGATCGCGGCCTTGCGCGGCGGCACATACATGTCGATCGCCGTCGTGGTCACGCGAAGATCCTTGCCGATGTTTCAGAGTGGAGTTCAGTCGACGCCGTCATTGCCGGACTATCCGTCATTGCGAGTTGAGCACCGGCGTTCGGCCGACCCGGATGGATGAAACGCACCGTGCCCTCCCGGATGCCCGCTGGGTCCCCTTCCCGCGCCTTCGGCGCGCTGGGGACGACACCGAGACTGCTCCGGTGTCGTCCCCGGCGAGCCGCGCAGCGGCTCGGGAAGGGGACCCAGGCCTTTCGGGCGCCGATCATGTCCCCGGTTTCTTCCTAGGCCTTCCCGTCATTGCGAGCGAAGCGAAGCAATCCAGACCTCCTTCACGGCCGAAAGAGCTGGATTGCTTCGTCGCTGCGCTCCTCGCAATGACGGCGGTGACTTGCGACGTCGGCGATCAGGTGCCGAAATACTCCTCGTACTTCTTCTTGATGGTCTCGATCTCGGGCTCGAGCTTGACCGGGTCCGAGTAGAGCAGCTTGATCTGCGACAGCGGCGTGCGGCCGGCCTTCTCCTTCACCTCCGGATGGAAGGAGCGCAGCCCGCCGACCTCGCTGAGGAGCGCCTGCGTGTCCTTGTCGAACATGAAGGCGTAGAAGAGCTTGGCGGCGTTCGGATGCGGCGCGTCCTTGAGCAGCGCGGCGTTGCCGATCACCACCGGCGTGCCTTCGGCGGCATAGACGATCTCGACCGGTGCGCCGGACTCCTTCAGCATGAACATGTTGTATTCATTGCCGTCCGCCTGGATCGAGCGCTCGCCCTGGGCGAGCTTCTTCGGCGGCTCGGTCGAGGACTGTACCTGCATGACGCGCTGCTTGCCGAGCTTCTCGAAATAGTCCCAGCCGAGGGCGCGGCTGAGCGCGTCCGTGCCGGTCATGATCGTGCCGCTGTAGCCCGGATGCGCCTTGACCATGCGCCCCTTCCACTTCGGATCGAGCAGGTCGGCGTGGCTCTTCGGCGCCTCTTCGGGCTTCACCTGCTGCGTATTGTAGCCGATCACCGACAGGTGCGAGCGGTAGGCGGCGAACTGGCCGTCCTTGTCTTTCGCGGCCTCCGGCCAGTGCTTGGCGACGTCGGCCGGGACCGCGTTGGCGAGCCAGCCGTTCTTCTTGAAGAGATTGAAGTGCACCGCGTCCGACGTCTCGATCACGTCGGCCTTCTTGATGTTGCTGCCATACTCCTGATTGATGCGCTGGAAGACGCGCTCCGAGCCGGACCGCTCGACCTTGGCCTTGATGCCCGGATACTTCTTCTCGAAGAGCGCGCCGACCTTCTCGGCGACGGCGACGTCGGTCGCGGTGTAGAAGACGATCTCGCCTTCCTTCTTGGCCGCCTCGATCAGCTCGGGGGTGATCTCGTAGACCGTCCCTTGCGCGAGCGCGTGGCTCGCGCCGAAGGCGGCCGAAAGCGCGAGGGCGGCGATGAATGTTCTTCTGTGCATGGACGTTCCTCCTCCTTCGTTATCTTGCGAGCGCGCGGCAGTGCTCCATGGGGAAGCGGAGCCACACCGGTTGCCCCTTCTCGATGGCGACCGTCGCGGGCGCCACGGTCCGAACGGTTTCGCCGTTCGGCAGTTCGATCAGGTAATCGCGATGCGAGCCGAGATAGACCTGGCGGACGACGACGCCCGACACCGAGTTGAGGTCGGCGGCGTGCGCGCCCGGCGCGAGCTCGATGTGATGGTGGCGGACGGAGGCGACGCCCGCCTCGCCGGCCGGCAGCGTGCCGCTGCCGCAGCGCAGCTGCAGCGGGCCGCAGTCGAGCAGGTCGGCGGCGACTCGCCGTCCCTTGAAGATGTTGGTGCCGCCGATGAACTTGGCCACGAACTCCGACTGCGGCTGCTCGTAGATCTCCTCCGGGCTGCCCGCCTGCTCGATACGGCCCTGGTTCATGACGACGATGAGGTCGGCAGCCGTCATGGCTTCGGCCTGGTCGTGCGTCACGTAGACGGTGGTGTAGCGGTAGCTGTCGTGCAGGCGGCGGATCTCGAAGCGCATCTCCTCGCGCAGGTTCGCATCGAGATTGCTGAGCGGCTCGTCGAGCAACAGAATCTCCGGCTCGACGACGAGCGCCCGGGCGAGCGAGACGCGCTGCTGCTGGCCGCCGGAAAGCTCGGCCGGATAGCGGTCGGCGAATGGCTCGAGCCGCGTCACGGCGAGGATGCGGTCGACGAACCGGGCGACGTCGGCCCGCGGCATCTTCCGCAAGGTGAGGCCGTAGCCGATGTTCTCGCGCACGGTCATATGCGGCCACAGCGCGTAGGATTGGAAGATCATCGACATGCGCCGCCGCTCGGGTGGCTCGCTGCCGGAGGGGGAGGAGACGACACGGCCGCCGACCCGGATCTCGCCGCCCTCGGGCTCGATGAAGCCGGCGATCAGGCGCAGCGTCGTCGTCTTGCCGCAGCCGGAGGGGCCGAGCAGGCAGACGAGGTCGCCCTTGGCGATGTCGAGATCGACGTGGTCGACCACCGTCGCCGTGCCGTAGCGCTTGGTCAGCCGCGCCAGCTGCAAAAACGACAAGCCAACTCCTCCCGGCGGTGCGCTCAGCGCCTTCTCGCTCCTCGGGCAGGGTATCGGCCGAGCGGGGATTGTCAACAATTTGCAACTTGCGCCGTCGACTGTTGACAGTCGACAAGACCGCGCCCTAACGTCCCGCCGACGATGACCCCGCCGATGCAGAACGCGCTCGAAATCCTGCGGACGAACTCGCTGCCGATGCTGCTCGAGCAGGAGATCGAGCGCGTCATCATGGCCGGCGAGCTGGCGCCGGGAGATCGTATCAACGAAAAGGAGTTCGCGCTCCGCTTCGGCACCAGCCGCGGGCCCTTGCGCGAGTGCTTGCGCTCGCTCGAGGCGGCCGGGCTCGTCGAGCAGGTCCCCAATCGCGGCGTCTTCGTGCGCCGCGTCGATGCCGCGCAGGCTGCCCATGTCTACGATGTCCGCGCGGCGCTGTTCGCGCTCGCCGGTAGCCTTCTGGCGACCCGCGCCACGCCGGGCGACGTGCAGCGGCTGCACGACTTCGTCGGCGAGATGGAGGCAGCGGTCGCGCGGGAGGACAGCGAGCGCTACGTCGTGCTGAACTTCGACCTGCACGAGTTCATCGTCCGGCACGCCGGAAACCCGGTCCTGTCGAGCCAGTATCTCGGCCTCGTCAAGCAGCTGCGGCTCTGCCGCGCCCGCAATCTCATGATCCGCGAGTCGCTCAGCGCCTCGAATGCCGAGCACCGCGCCATGGTCGAGGCGGTCGCCGCCGGCGATCCCGAGCGTGCCGCGACGGCCCACCATCGACACGTCGCCAATGCCAAGTTGCGGCTGATGGATGGCATCGCTGCCGGACGGCTCGGTACGGACAACGCCTCGGAGCAGAAGAAGTGAGTGAGACGGCTTCCATCACCGCGCAGGCGATCGACTTCGTGGAGCGCACCCGGTTCGAGGATCTGCCGGCCGAGGCGCTGCGCATCGGCCGGCGCTGCATCCTCGATACGGTCGGCCTCTACATCGCCGGCGCGCAGGAGCCCTCGCTGCGCATCCTGATCGAGGATGCTCTCGCGCAGGGCGGCCGGCCGGAGGCGCTGCTGCCGGGCGCCGGCGCGCACAGGGTGCCGGCG